>JAFUGH010000010.1 GCA_017469465.1 Clostridia bacterium
ATAAAAAAATTGGACAAGTATCAAAACCTGTCCAATTGTGTAACTATTTTTTAATATAATCCATAGGATTTACTACTTCTCCATTATATCGTAGCTCAAAATGTAGATGAGGACCTGTTGCCATTCCTGTTGCTCCCACAGTACCAATTACATCTCCTACTGACACTTTTTGCCCTTCTGTTACACTCATATCTTGTAAATGAGCATATATTGTTTCATATCCATCCTCATGCTTAATAGTAATATGATTTCCATATTGAGCATTGAATTCTGCACCTTCTACTATTCCATCACTTACTGCTAAAACATCTGTTCCTTTTTCAGCTATAATATCTATTCCTTTATGGAAGTATTCTGAATCTGTATATGGATTTCTATTTTTGAATGGGCTACTAATAAAGAAGCCATTGATATATGTATTTTCTATATCATTTTTCTCATTATTTTTTTCAATTATACTTATACTTTCTTTTATTTCTGGTGAATATTGTTTGCTTTCTGCCTTAAAAAAATTTGATGATAATCCAAAACTAGCAACTGCATATACAATAGTACCAGTTAAGATTGTTCCTAAAAGTGACATATATAATATCCTCCTTGTTCCTTTTTGATGATTTGCAGAATAATATACTTTTTCCAAAGTATTATTAGGTGCTTTTATATTTGCAAACGCTCTTTCAATTCTTTCTTTATCATTCATTAAATGTCATCTCCTTTCAAATAGTCTTTTAATTTATCTTTTGCTTTTGAAAGTCTGCTACCTACTGTTCCAACTGGCAAATTTAGTAATTTTGCTATTTCATTTATCTTGTAATCCTCTATGTAATAAAGAACAATTACCACCCTGTATTTCCTATCTAAAGACATAATTGCATTAAAAAGGTCAATATCTGATTCTTCTTCAGATGTACTTTGACTTACTTCTTCAAAAGTAACTAATCTATGCCAAGAAGTTCTCCAGAACTTCTTACATTCATTTATCGTACATCTTACAAGCCAAAACTTAATATGTTCTTCACTTTCAAACTCTTTCTTTGTCTTATAAAAATTAAGCCATACATTTTGAACTACATCGTTGCTATCTTCTTCTGATTTTAGATAAGCAAATGCCAGTTTATATAGCATATCCATATATTGAGAGACATAAAATTCAAATTTGCTATTATTTTTCACTTATTCTCTCCTTTCCTCTTTGAAAAGCTTTTCTATATATAATATCCCACAAATCGATATTTTTTTCATTTTATTTGAAAAAACTGAGCAAGTATTTCTACTCGCCCAGTTTTAATCTTCTACATTTTTATCTACTTGTTAATACGAAAATTTATATGTTTCATACTAGAATAAGCATAATATTCATAATCTTCTCCAGTATTAGGATTAATCAAATAAAAATCTAATTCAATGGATTCATCAAGATTTATAGTGTCAATAATACTAGAACCAATTTCCTCTTTCCAATATTTTCTTACATTCTCTTTATCTTTTTCGGTTGTTTTAAATGTTCCTTGTACAGTAACGAGTATTACAGGCTCTCTATTTATATTCTGGTACAAATCAGTAAATAGCACAAATTGTGACTTAAATTTATATTGATCAGATGTATCATTAAATCCTTTGAACCTGTTTTTAATTATCTCAATTGCTTGTGCATCAGTAACAGTTCTTTTATAATTTTTATTGTTTTCATCTATGACCTCAAAATAATGCCCTGAATTTTTTAAATTTGTATCAAAAACATTATCATTAAAAAGTACTACATTTTCAGGAATTTTGCTCCATATTTCTTTAAGTGGGCTATAATCTCCCATACTTAAATATGCTAAATGTTTATAAACCCCTAAATCATACTGAAAAGGTAGTAATTGTTGTGCCATAGCAGAATATTTTAGGTTCTCAAGATTTAATCCATCTGATTGTGCATTTCTATATCCATTTATTTTGTCTATTATTGGTTTTAATAAATAGAAGTCATCTCCTGTACAAACAATTTCTCCTTTTCCTTTTCCACTCATATCCGTAATATGAATCTGGCTACTAAAGATTTCTATACCATATTTTCTATTATCATATACAAAAGTATATGCTGGAAGTCCATCACAAGTTTCTTTATTCCACTTTCCACTAAAAATGATATTTTTAATGATATTTGAGTCACTATCCGATAAAGTATAGCTTACATCGTTTTCTGCTTCGTAAGTCTTTAATTCGATGGAATTATTATTTGTTTGGATTTCTACAATATGTTTCCTATAGCTCAACTTATCCATTATTTCTGTATCATTTATATAAATTGTAACATCTTCTGTTTTATCAGCATTTCCTTTCGAATATGTAATTGCGAAACGATTATTATTTGGCTCATATTTTGTAGAAAAAGCATTTACTCCCCAATTATAGAAATCCTTCAAATTCAATTTTTCATAGTCAATGTTGCAACGCATAACACTTGGACCGTTCGTACTGCTTGATAAATCTCTCATATAAATATATGCCTCTTGATGTCCATCTCCACCAGAAACGCAATTGCAAATAAGTTCTGTATATCCATCTCCATTTATGTCTTTTATTGTATCTTCACGTTCCTTTTCAAATCCAAAGCTCTCCATAATCAAATAATCATTACCGTCAATCGTTGTATAGTAATCTCTTGTGTACCATTTAGGAGACCTTTCAGTATCAATATAATAAGTATCGTAACCTAGTATATTTTGATATTGATTATTTGTAATTTGACTATTCAAATAAGAATAATATTCGTTAACTTCATTCTTTAATTTAGTATTATTAAAGTTATAGTTTAGAATCTTATTAGCTATATTTTTCGGAAATATTTCATTAATTGATGATACATAGTAAGTGCCATCTTTTGGTGTTTCAATATTTATTACTTTATCGCCACTAAATGTTATTTTATATGCCATTGAACTTCCAGAGCCTATCTTAACTTCTCCATTTTCAGCATAATATGATTCTTCTAAAATCCACATATAAGCAAACTTATTGTTGTCTTTTTTAGATGTGCCAAATCCTTCATAATCGAAAAATATTTGATAATCATCTTTATCACTATAATGCTCGCTATCTTCCCTTGTATATTTTTCTTTTAAGAAATCTATTGCGATATCATATAAATATTTTTCTTCGTCTTTCTGCTTTGTCAAGAAACAAACACCAACTACTATACAAGAAATAATTGCAATTAAGATAATCCAAAAACTTGGCTTTTTATAACTTAATACTGCTTTAATTCTATCTTTTACACCAACTTCTCCAAAAGCAACAGGGCAAGTTTTAATCATTAAGTTTGACTTTATCAAACTGCAAGCAAGTAATGTTTCAGAGTAGTCTTTTATTTCATTATTATTAAGATTATTGATTACTTTTTCATCTGTAGCTAGTTCTATGTCTTTACTAAATAAATGATATGCTATCCAAACTAATGGATTAAACCAATAAATAGATAAAAGTATAAAACCAACTGGCTTCCACAAGTTATCGTGTCTAGATAAGTGTGCTTTCTCGTGTAGCAAAACGTATTCTTTTTGATTGTCAGCCATATTGGATGGCAAATATATTTTAGGCTTAAATATTCCAAAAATAAAAGGTACATCAATATCATCACATAGATAAATATTTTCTTTGTCATTAATTGATACACTTACAATCCTTTTCAAACGAATATAACTAATTGCTCCATATAGCATAATGCCAATTGTTCCAACTAGCCATACACCACTTATTATATCAACAATACTAATAGACTTATTTGTTGCAAGAGTGTTTTCTGATTCAAAAAGAATCTCATTTGGAACATAATTGTTTGTAGCAGGCATAACTAATTCGCTTTGAGTATCTGGTATTGTTAAAATTGTATTAATTGGAATTACATCTTCTTTTGGAATAACGCTAAACCTACTTTCAAAAGAAAAAGGACAAATTAAACGAATACCTACTAATGACCACAAAATGCAATAAACCCACTTTGGAGACTTTTTCATTAACAATCTTAAAAGTATTACCGCCGCAATTAAGAAACTAGCTGAAATGCTTAATTTTAATAATTCTAAAAAGAGATAGTTCATCATTTTCTCCCCTT
>JAFUGH010000055.1 GCA_017469465.1 Clostridia bacterium
GATGATTATTTATGGAGCACGCTGTGCTCCGCTACGACACTGTGGTGCAATATTCGTAGTGGCGAACACACATGAGGGTGTTCATGCGTTAGCATGTTACAGCCTCAGTATACAAAGTAGTGTTCGCCATAAAACAAAAATTTATTAACTCTTGAAAAATATGTCACTTTTCCAGCGACTCGAGCGAGCGTAGTGGCAAAGCCCCAACGGAGCGGGACTCGAACTTTCGCGGAGAAAAGTTATATATTTTTCAAGAGTAACAATCAATTTTGAAAAATGATTTATTCAGACAAATTGTAATTTATAGAATTAATTGGTAGATTTACATAAATATTAGTCGATGAAAAAATTGTAAAAAGACTTGGAAAATATTGACTTATATGTTATAATACAAAAATGCGTAACAAATTAATTATGAAAGGAACATAAAAAATGAACGTAAATGTAGAAAAATTAGAAAATAGTCAAGTAAAATTAACAATAACAGTTGATGCAGAAAAATTTGAAGAAGGAATGAACAAAGCTTTCTTTAAAAATGCGAAATATTTTTCTGTACCTGGTTTTAGAAAAGGAAAAGCTCCTAGAGCAAGAGTAGAAAAGTATTATGGAGAAACAATTTTATATGAAGATGCTTTTAATGAAGTAGCACCAGAAGCATATGATTTAGCTATTACAGAAAATAATATAGAGGCAGTAGCAAGACCTGAAATTGATATTAAAGAAATCGGAAAAGGAAAAGATTTAGTATTTGAAGCAATAGTTACAGTTAAGCCAGAAGTTAAATTAGGCGAATACAAGGGTATTAAATTAGAAAAGAAAGAATATCCAGTAAGTGATGAAGATGTTGACAATGCAATTAAAGCAATGGCAGAAAAGAATGTTAGAATTATCACATGTGAAGATGATAAAATCATTGAAAAGGGTGATACTGCTGTTATTGACTTCGAAGGTTTTGTCGATGATAAAGCATTTGATGGTGGCAAAGGTGAAAACTATTCATTAGAAATTGGTAGTAACACTTTCATTCCAGGTTTTGAAGATCAATTAATTGGACTTAAAAAAGGTGAAGAAACAGATGTAAATGTTTCATTCCCAGAAAACTATTTTTCAAAGGAGCTTGCTGGTAAACCTGCAGTATTTAAAGTAAAAGTTAATGAAATCAAGACAAAAGAATATCCAAAAATGGATGATGAATTTGCTAAAGATGTTAGTGAATTCGATACTTTAAAAGAATTAAAAGATGATACTAGAGAAAATCTAGAAGCTGAAAATGAGAAGAAAGCTAAATATGAAACTGAAGAAGCAGCAATTGAAGCAGTCATTGAAAATGCAAAAATTGAAATTCCAAGAGCTATGCTAGATGCAGAAATAGATGGATATGTTCAAGATATGGATAATAATTTAAAACGTCAAGGATTATCTTTAGAACAATATATGAAAATGCTTAACATGGATATGGAAACTGTTAGAGGACAATATGAAGATAAAGCTGAGCATAATATATTGACTAGACTTGTTTTAGAAGCTATTTTCCAAAAAGAAAATATTGCAATTACAGACGAAGATATTACTAATAAGTTAAAAGATGTTGCAAAAGAATATGGTAGAGATGCAGAAGAATTTGCTTCTAAAGCAAATGAACAAGTAAAAGAATTTGCGAAAGAAGAATTAAAATATGATTTAGCAGTTAAATTTATAGTTGATAATGCTGAGTTTGAAGGAGCAAAGAAAACTACTAAAAAAACAACAAAATCAACTAAAACTGAAAAAGCGGAGTCTGCTAGCAGTGAAGAAAAAGCTGAAAAGAAAACTACAAGAACTAGAACATCAAAGGCAAAGAAAGAGGAAGAATAAAAATACAAAGGAGGATGGTTTTTAGATGATTACAAACGATTTAGTACCTTATGTTGTAGAACAAACTAGTAGAGGAGAACGTTCTTATGATATCTTCTCAAGACTTTTAAAAGATAGAATCATTTTTATTGGTGATGAGATTACAGATGCAACAGCTAGTGTTGTTGTAGCACAACTTTTATTTTTAGAATCAGAAGATCCAGATAAAGATATATATATTTATATTAACAGCCCTGGAGGTAGTGTAACGGCTGGTATGGCAATTTATGATACAATGAATTATATTAAACCAGATGTTTCAACAATATGTGTTGGATTGGCTGCAAGTATGGGTGCTTTCCTTCTTTCTGCTGGTAAAAAAGGAAAAAGGTTTGCATTGCCTAATTCTGAAATAATGATTCATCAACCACTAGGTGGTGCAAGAGGTCAAGCGTCAGACGTAAAAATACATGCGGAATTTTTACTTAAAACGAAAGACAAATTGAATAAGATTTTAAGCGAAAACACTGGTAAACCTTTAGAAATAATTGAAAGAGATACAGATAGAGATAATTTCATGACAGCTGATGAAGCAAAAGAATATGGCTTAATTGATGAGGTTATGAAGAGATAATAATTGTAGCGGCGAACATCGTTCGCCATATGATGGTGTATAGTAGTATGGTTTGCACCATGAAATATGGCGCACACAGTGCGCCGCTACGGTCGTTACAAAAGATAAAAAATTGAAAGGATGGTGTATTATGGCTAAGTATGAAGACAAAAAAACTGTAAGATGTTCTTTTTGTGGTAAGTCTCAGGAAAGTGTTAGACGTATTATAGCAGGTCCGGGCGTTTATATTTGTGATGAGTGTGTAGGTCTTTGTTCTAATATCATTGAAGAAGAATATGATGATATGTATGAAGATGAGTCAGCAAATGAAGAGCAAAACATTCTAAGTCCAAAAGAAATTAAAGAAAAATTAGATGAATATGTTGTAGGGCAAGATGAAGCCAAAAAGTCTTTAGCAGTTGCAGTATATAATCACTATAAAAGAATTAGTAATCAAGAAATTACATCAGATGATGATGTTGAGATTCAAAAAAGTAATATATTAGTACTTGGACCTACAGGGTGCGGAAAGACATATCTTGCACAGACACTTGCTAAAATTTTAAACGTACCTTTTGCAATTTCAGATGCAACAGCATTAACGGAAGCAGGCTATGTTGGAGAAGATGTTGAAAATATTTTACTAAAATTAATTCAAGCAGCTGATTGGGATATCGAGAGAGCACAAAAAGGGATTATTTATATAGATGAAATAGATAAAATTGCTAGAAAATCGGAAAATGTTTCTATCACAAGAGATGTTAGTGGTGAGGGAGTTCAACAGGCACTTTTAAAAATTATTGAAGGAACTGTTGCTTCTGTTCCTCCACAAGGTGGAAGAAAACATCCTCAACAAGAGTTTATTCAAATAGATACATCAAATATTTTATTTATTTGTGGTGGTGCTTTTGAAGGGCTAGAGAAGACAATTGGAGAAAGAGTTGGAAAGTCTGGTCTTGGATTTGGAGTAGATGTTCCTAAGAAAGATGGAAGTAATGTTTCCGAAATGTTTGAAAAGTTACTTCCACAAGATTTAGTAAAATTTGGTTTGATTCCAGAATTTATTGGAAGACTTCCAGTTGTTACAACAGTTCAACCTTTATCTAAAGAAGCCTATATTCAAATATTAACAGAGCCCAAAAATGCTTTGATAAAACAATATCAAAAATTATTTGCAATGGATGGCGTAAAATTAGAATTTGATGCGGAGGCACTTGAAGCTATTGTTAACAAGGCAATTGAAAGAAAAACGGGTGCAAGAGGATTACGTTCTATTTTAGAAGAAACCATGAGAGATGTTATGTTTGATATTCCAACGAATAAAAATATTGTTGAATGCAGAATCACGCGTGAAACTGTTGAAAAAGGGCTTGAACCTGAACTTGTTTTAAATGAAGTAAAGAAAGCCACAAAGAAGGTAACTAAGACAAGTAAAAGTAAAGGAAATGTTGAATCAGCATCATAGAAATATAAGAGGGTGTCCCCATTGTACGAGTTTCAGGACACTCTCTTTCTTATTTCATAGGAAAGTCATAGAAATTTTTTCCTAATATTCAAGAATAATTACATTAGAAAGTGAAGCAAAGCTTCATATATGAAAAGGAGTTGTTGCTATGAATGAATATGCCGTAGGTGATATTGTTGAAACAAAAAAGAATCATCCATGTGGAAATAAAAAATGGGAAATAACAAGAACTGGAATTGATTTTAAATTAAAATGCTGCGGTTGCCGGTCATGTTGTAATGATTGAAAGAGAAAAGGCACTTAAAATTATTAAGAAAAAAATTCAATAAAATACTATTATATTATGAAAGTATGAAGTAAAATAAAGAACACATATCAAAAACCACTGATATGTGCCCTTTATTTTGCTGCTAAATACATTTTGCAACTCCTTTTAATTCATATTATCTAAATAGATACACTACCGGACACTTGAAATATCATCGGAATCTTCTCCTCGTTTCTTGTGAACACTACACCTTGATATCAGTGGAACCTCTTCCATCTGTATCAGAGATAAATACCTATTAGATTATTTAAATTATACCACTATTTACATAAAAAGTCAATATTTAAATTATTATGTTGACAAATAACGAATTTTTAAGATATAATTAGAAAAAATGTTTTTACTTCTATTTTCAATTGAAAAATATGGGAGGTTATCATGCTATGAAGCAATCAGAGTATTGTTACAAAAAATTGGAAAATATTTTTAGACGGTTAGAAGCTGAAGAGTGCTTGCAGAATCCCTCTGTGATATTAAGAAGATTAGCAATTACAGGAGAGGAGTGCGGTTATGAATTGCCTGCTTTTATATATTTTTCGCATCATTCCATAATTGAAAAATACGATGAATGTGCAAAATTTAAGCCAATCAAGATGCTAGATGATGAACTTGAGTGGCGAATCAATAGAATCAGGAATTCTTATAATGTTTATACTACTCCTAATCAAGAAGAATATAATCCTAAATTTCTTTTTTTTATTCAAAATACTTTTAGAGCTTATATGATTGGTAGAAAAAATATTTCAAAATTTATTTTAAATAAGTATAAAAAGCTTATTTCACAATGCTTAAACACTCCAGAATTCGAATCTTTTTTAGACTGCCTTAATAAATAAAAGGCAGTTTTTTTCTTTTCTTTTTCTCTTTCATTTTTAAAACATATATGATAATATTCTTTATATAAAATACAAATGATGGGGGCAAAAATAAAGTGAATGAAAATGTTTTAAATTGGAATGAAGTTGTAGATTTTTTTTCTAAAAAATATATCTCTTCGCGAGCTGGATTTATAGGTAGTGAAGCCAATATAAATAATAATGTTATTGAAATAAATTTAAAATCGAAAAGTAAGTTTATGATGCTTCAAAGGAATATGGATAAATTAATTAGTGATTTTGTTATGAATTCAACTGGTAAAAGATATGAAGTGAAGTTTAATGAACCTGATCAGATAGACAATATAGAAACTAAGCAAGATGAATTAATTAAGAAGATTTTTGAACAAAATGCTGCAAAAGCATCTCAGTTATCTAATAGTAAGACAAATGAAAAAACCACTGAACAACCTAAGGTAAATCGTATGCCAGAAGGGTATGGAAATTCCAATTCAACGGGAGTTGATGAAGCATATCTAAGTAGTCTAGCTAGTGAGGAGCCAAATGCAGTAGAGCAAAAAAATGCTAGTTGGCAAGGAAATAATGGACAACCAAGAAGAACACCTAAAAAACGTAATTTAGATATGGTGGAAGACCCAGAAAGACTTATTTTCAAGGGCTGGAGAGATACGCAAAACCCAAAATTTATGAAAATAATAGATTTTTCGCCAGAGCAACCTGGTGTTATTATTAAAGGAAAAACAAGTAACTATGAGAGTAGAGAAACAAAAAATGGAGGATATTTAATATCATTTGATATATATGATGGAAGTAGCTCAATAAACGTAAAGGCATTTTTAAAAGCAAATGAATATGAAGAAGTTCATCCTAAAATGGTTAAGTGTCCTGCCGTTAGATTGATTGGTACCTATGAATATAACAATTTTTCAAGAGAGTTTGGACTTATTGCAGACATGATTGAGGAAACAACAATTGTAGAAAAAGTTAGAATGGATGAGTCTGAGGAAAAAAGAGTTGAACTTCATTTGCATACGCAAATGAGTCAAATGGATGCAGTAACATCTGCAACAAATTTGATAAAAAGAGCAATCAAGTGGGGACATAAAGCAATTGCGATTACAGACCATGGTGTAGTGCAAGCTTTCCCAGAAGCCAAAAAGGCTGCTAAAGATGCTGATATTAAAATATTATACGGAGTGGAAGCATATTTAGCACCAGATAGAGTTACTTCAATTGTTAATCCTAGTGAACAATTATTAGATGATATTACATACTCTGTTCTTGACATAGAAACAACGGGACTTTCAATGTATACCGAAAAAATTACGGAATTTGGGATTATTAAAGTAAAAAATGGCGAAAGAATCGCAGAATTTGAATGCTTTGTTAATCCTGAAAAAGATATTCCACCTAAAGTTGTGGAAGTTACGCATATAACCAATGAAATGGTTAAAGATGCAGAAACAATAGATAAAGTTATGCCTAAAGTATTAGATTTCATCAAAGATACAGTAATTGTAGCTCATAATGGTGTTTTTGATGTTGGCTTTATGAAATATAATGCAGAACAATTAGGATTAGATTTTAACCCAACATACATAGATACATTACCATTGGCTAAGGAAATTTTCCCTGATTTTAAAAAATATAAATTAGGTTTGATAGCCGAAAACTTGAAAATAAAGGTTGATGTTGCTCATAGAGCTTTAGCAGATGTTGATACACTAGTTAAAGTATTTGATGTTATGCTTCAAAAATTAAAAGAAAAAGGTGTTACCAAGTTATCGGAAGTTGATAAAAAATTAGCAGAGGATGTTAATTTTAAAACGTTGCCTCTATATCATGCTATTATTTTAGCGAAGAATAAAATAGGACTTAAAAACTTGTACAAGTTAGTTTCATATTCGAATTTGGATTATTTCTATAAAAAACCAAGAATGCTAAAGAGTCTAATTGAAAAACATAGAGAAGGCTTAATACTAGGTAGTGCTTGTGAACAAGGTGAATTGTATAGAGCAATTATGGAAGGCAAATCAGACGAAGAAATAGAAGATATTGCAAATTTCTATGATTATTTAGAAATTCAACCGATTGGAAACAATATGTTCATGGTTCGAGAAGGTAAAGTTAGAGGAATTGATGATTTAAGGAATGTAAATAAGAGAATCGTTGAGCTTGGAGAAAAATTAAATAAACCAGTTGTTGCAACATGTGATGTACACTTTATGGATCCTGAAGATGAAATTTATAGAAGGATTTTGCAAGCTGGTCAAGGATATGATGATGCAGATCAACAACCACCATTATATTTTAGGACAACGGAAGAAATGCTTGAAGAATTCTCATATTTGGGGAAAGAAAAAGCTTTTGAAGTTGTTGTGACAAACACCAATAAAATAGCAGATATGTGTGAAAAAATTAGTCCAATTGCAGATTATAAAGCAGCACCATATATCGAAGGATGTGAGGAAACAATACGTGAATTGACAATGAATCGTGCACATGAGTTATATGGTGATCCACTTCCTGAAATTGTTCAAAATAGAATTAATAAAGAGCTTGATTCAATTATAAAAAATGGTTTCTCAGTTATGTACATAATTGCACAAAAATTAGTTAAGAAATCAAATGAAGATGGCTATTTGGTTGGATCAAGAGGTAGTGTTGGTTCTTCCTTTGTAGCAAATATGACGGGAATTACGGAAGTTAATTCTTTACAGCCTCATTATAGATGCCCTAATTGTAAATATTCAGACTTTACAGATTATGGAGTGAAAAATGGCTTTGATTTACCTGATAAAGATTGCCCAAATTGTGGTAATAAATTGACTAAAGATGGTATGGATATTCCATTTGAAACATTCCTTGGTTTTGATGGTGATAAAGAACCGGATATTGATTTGAATTTTTCAGGAGAATATCAGGCAAAAGCACATAGATATACGGAAGTAATTTTTGGTAAAGGAACAACTTTTAAAGCAGGTACAATTGGTACTATTGCAGAGAAAACAGCGTATGGATATGTCAAGAAGTATTATGAAGAAAGGCATATTCCTATAAATAATGCAGAAGTAATTCGATTAGCTCAGGGCTGCACTGGTGTAAAACGAACGACAGGACAACATCCTGGAGGAATTATTGTAGTTCCTGTTGGAAATGAAATCTATGAATTTTGTCCAGTTCAGCATCCTGCGGATGATCCAGATACTGATATAAAAACTACTCACTTTGATTATCACTCTATTGACCAAAATTTGTTAAAACTTGATATACTAGGACATGATGATCCTACCATGATAAGAATGCTTCAGGACATTACAGGAATTGACCCTACTAAGATACCTCTTGATGACAAAGAAACGATGTCTATTTTTAGTTCTACAAAAGCATTAGGCGTTACTGAAGAACAAATACATTCTCCAGTTGGAACTTTTGGTGTACCTGAATTTGGTACAAAGTTTGTACGTGGAATGTTAGTGGATACAACTCCAACTAAATTTGAAGAATTACTTAGAATTTCTGGTTTATCACATGGTACAGATGTATGGTTAAATAATGCTCAAACACTAATTAATGAAGGTACTATTAAACTTGAAGATGCTATATGTACAAGAGATGATATTATGCTTTATTTAATAAAGCAGGGATTACCTCCAAAACCTTCATTTAAAATAATGGAATGTGTTCGTAAAGGAAAAGGGCTTACAGAAGAGCAAGAAACCATGATGCGAGAGTATCATGTACCAGAATGGTATATAGATTCTTGTAAGAAGATTAAATACATGTTCCCTAAAGCACATGCTGCTGCATATGTCACAATGGCTTTTAGAATTGCTTGGTTTAAAGTTCATATTCCAATGGCATACTATACGGCGTATTTTTCAATAAGAGCAGATGCTTTTGATAGTGAAGTAATGATACACGGCAAAGAAAAAGTATTAAATAAGATGCGTGAAATTGATGCACAAGGTAATGCAGCCACACAAAAAGACAAGGATATGTATCAAACGCTAGAAATTGTACTTGAGATGTATGAAAGAGGCTTTCAGTTTTTACCAATAGACTTATACGAATCTGATGCTACAAAATTCATTATGACGGAAGAAGGGATAAGACCGCCACTAAATAGTATTGCTGGTCTTGGAAATGTTGCAGCACTAAATATACAAAATGCCATTAAAAAAGAAGGAAAGTTTATGTCTGTTGAAGAAATGAAAATTCGAGCTGGTGTTGGTAAATCTACAGTAGAATTATTACAAAAAGCAGGTTGTTTACAAGGAATGACATTAAGCAATCAAATGAGTTTATTTACATTATAATATAGGATGAGAATAAAGAAATTTGTGTAGTCAAATTGTAATTTAAACGATAAAACACTTGAAAAAGTAATAGCATTATTATACAATTTAATTGGATAATAGAAGATATACAAATGAGGTGATACTTGTGCTAAGCGAAAATACTGTAATAGATTCAGTAATGAACAAAATTTTTGAAGTAATTTTAAATATTGTACAATTTATACTTAATGTTATTTTTTCTAATAATTTTGTTACATTATTTTTCTGGTTTTTGCTCATGAATATAATTGCAATTTTTATAATGAAGAAAGATAAGCAATTTGCTAAGAATGATAAGAGGAGAATCAGAGAATCTACGTTAATTATGGTTGCTTTAGCTGGTGGAGCAGTTGGAATGTATTATGCAATGTATAAATATAAACACAAAACATTGCATAAGAAATTT
Organism: Clostridia bacterium; assembly: GCA_017469465.1. Classification (GTDB taxonomy): domain Bacteria; phylum Bacillota; class Clostridia; order TANB77; family UBA1234; genus UBA1234. The sequence continues at coordinate 9,822 of JAFUGH010000055.1, forward strand.
ACAATACTTGTTCCAGTATTTATCGTGTTACATTTTGCACTAGTATCATATATGATAGTAAGTAGTTTTGTTGGATAAAAGGAGGAATTTATTATGAATATTAAGATTACTGGAAAGAATATTGAAGTAACAGGAGCTATGAAAGATTATATTGAAAAAAGATTGGAAAGATTAGAAAAATTTACAAGTGAAAATACGGATATTAACGTAGTATGCAGTGTTGAAAGAGAAGATCAAATTATTGAAATTCAAGTTAGTACGGGTAAAGATTTCTTAAGAGTAGAAGAGAGAAATGCTGATCTATATGCGTCAGTCGATTTAGCTCTTGATAAGGCAGAAAGACAACTTAGAAAAGAAAAAGAAAAAAGAATTGAAAAAAACCAAAGTGGAAATAATAAAGGCGAATTTGCTGCTGAAATTACTCCTAATATGAATATATCTGAAAATGGAATTACTAATACAGTATATTATGATATAAAACCACTTTCTGTTGAAGATGCAAAAGCTAGATTAGAAACGATTGATGATTTATTTATGCCTTTTGTAAATGCAGAAACATCTGCAGTAAATGTTATCTATAAAAGAAGTAATGGCACCTATGGAATTGTTGTTCCAGAATAGAATTAACGGGAGGAGAATAATGGCTAAAATGCCATGACTATTTGCATATGAAAAAGAAAATTACATTATATAATGTAATATTTCCGATATATTTAATTTTACTTATTCCAAGAATATTATTATTAATATTACCAATGAATTTTATGATAGATTCGTTGGTAATACTAATAATAGGGAAAAAGAAAAAAATTGAAAATGTTATGGAATGTTACAAAAAGAGTATTTTAAAAGTCTTTTTATTCGGAATCATTTCGAATGTGATAGGCTCTTTGTTTATGCTAATTCCAATGATGATACCAAGTAGTGTGATGCAAAATAAAGCTTTATTAGACATAAGAAATGCCATTATTTCAAATCCTTTTTCTAATTTTTCGGCATTGATTTATGTATTATTAGCGATATTAATTTCTATGTTTTGTATATACAAATTTAATCTGAATATTTCATTTAAAAAGCTAAAATTGTCTAATAGTCAGAAAGTGTTTTTATCTCTAGCATTGATGTTTATTACTGCACCTTATACTTTTTTGATTCCAACATACATATTGCTATAATGTACTAACTTTTAAAAAAATTTGCCAAAAAGTAAAATTTATGTTATACTAACAATCCGGTTTTACATAAAGCAATTTGCTGAATGAGAAAGGAGTTTAATATATGAAAAAATTTGTTAGAATTTTTTTCTCCATAATGTTAGTTGTCATTGTATTGGGTGTGATTTTTTGCATAATTGATACATTGAGAGTGCATGGAGATGAAGAACCTATTTTTATTTTTTCTCATAAAATAAAAGATGGGATTGATTATAGTGCTAAAATTGATATAGGATTAGGGTATAAAATTGTTCGCTTTAGTTCACCAAATGAACCAGAAGTAATTAAAGTAGGTACTTTATTTATGTCAGAAAACTCACCATTTGACAACAATGATGAAGAAATTACATTGGATGAAGTCACCGTAGTGGAAAGCGGAGAAGGCATCAATAGTGGTGATGAGGTTACTAAAATGACCACTTTTGGAGAAAAATATAAAGATACAATATTTTTGGAAGGTATGGAAGAAGAAGTATATGTAGAAAAAATTAATAGTAAGATAGGTTACTCCATGGAGTACTTTTATGAGTTATTTGATTATGTTGGATATGAGGATCATGATAAGTATGTATGGAATCTCGCTTCAGGGGACATCGGCTCTACAATGACAGTATATGATATTACAAACGAAGATGCATATAAAGAAGCAATGGAAAATATTGAGAAAAAGGACCTATTTGAAGAAATTTCAGGAGAAGAATCTACGTCAATACAAAAATTGTACTATAGAACTTTTAGTGAAAATGAGATAAAAAAAGTAAATTATATATATATCATGTGGTTAGACGATTTAAAATTAATGGTTGACTTGTATTTGCCATTAGAAGCTGAGGAAGGTGTCGGCTCTTATATGCGCAAAATGGTAGCAACAATTAATAAAATTTAACAAAATTGAGTTAGAGGTTTTAATGCAACCTTCTAACTCTTTTTTTAATAAAATTTTTTTGGAAACCATTAAATACCATGTTTATTATTTTAGAAAAAGTAAATGATAATTATTGAAAAGAGAAAATTTCTTTTCAGGCGATTTACAAGATTACACGGAGGTGAAATAAATGGCAAGATCTAACTCATATGAAGTTCCTGGAGCTAAAGATGCAATGAACAAATTCAAAATGGAAGTTGCTAATGAAGTTGGTGTAAACTTAAAACAAGGTTATAATGGTGACTTAACTTCAAAACAAGCAGGTACAGTTGGTGGTAACATGGTTAAGAAATTAATTCAACAAGCTGAAAGCCAAATGTCTAAATAAGTAGGCTAATGATATAAAACTCTCACAAGAAATTTCTTGTGGGAGTTTTTGCCATAGAAAAATTTAAAAATTTTTGAAATAATTTACATAATTCTATTGCAATTTTATTCCATTTATGTTAATATAATGAATGTAGCGTGAAAACACGAACGAGAAATTTAGGAGGTTTTAAAAAATGAAAGTTTTAAAGAAAAAAATGTCTTTAATTTTAGCAATCATGATGTTGGCAATGTCAGTATTACCATTAAATTTTGCATTCGCTAGCACAAGTTCTAAAAACGTTTCAATGTCAGTGCAATTAGCTGGTAAAGAATTAGTTTATGGTTCAACTTATGAAGTTAAAGCTGGAGACAAAATTAGTGTAAATGCATCAAGCAAAAATGCTGATATCGCATTCGTAGCTTATTATTTCTACGATAAAGGTGCTTCAGATGCAGTACAAACAACAAATTACAATAATAGAACAAAAATTTATAAATCTGCATTCGATATCGTAGTTCCTAATGGAACAGCTGGTTCAACTAAAGTATTATGGGTTGAAGCAGTAGACAAGAGTGATGACTCATCTGCAAATGTAGTTACAAAAACAGGTTGGCAACTATATTACTTAAAATATGCTAACGACAATGTAATCGATACTACAGCTGGTGAAGTAAATGTTGCTTATAATAGCAAAACATTAGCAAATGCTTCTACAACAGAAGTTGATGCTGGAAAGACTGTTAGATTATCTTCTACAAAAACAGATATTTTAAAGAAAATTTATTTTAAATGGGATGGTGGAGAGTTAAGAGAAGTTACTACATCTCCATATGATTTAGTTATTCCAACAACATTCACAGCTGGAAGCAAACACACATTAGATGTTATCGCATTATATGATAACGGAAAATATTCTGAAAGAAAAGCATATAATTTGACAATTGCAACTCCTGATACAAAAGTTAATGGAGATGTTAACGTAGCATATGCTGGAAAAACTTTAGCAAATGGTGCAACAGTTGATGTAAAAGCTGGTAACACTGTACAATTATCTGCAACACCAGCAAATAGAGTTACAAAAATTTATTTTAAATGGGATCAAGGACAATTAATGGAAGTTACAACATTCCCATATAATTTAATTATTCCTAGCACATTTAAAGCTGGGGAAACACATAGATTAGATGTTATGGCAAAATATGATAATGGAGAATTATCTGCTCAAAAAACATATTATCTAAGAATTCCTGCTGAAAACACATTAACAAAAGATGTTAATGTTGCTTATAGCGGAAAAACTTTAGCAAATGGTTCAACAACAAATGTTAAGGCTGGAAATACAGTTCAATTATCAGCTACACCAGTTGATAGATTAACTAAAATCTATTTTAAATGGGACGAAGGTCAACTTATGGAAGTTACAGTATTCCCATATAACTTAATTATACCAACTTCTTTTGAAGAAGGTACAACACATAGATTAGATGTTATGGCAAAATATGATAACGGAGAATTATCTGCTCAAAAAACATATTATTTAAGAATCCCAGTAGATTCAAACAAAAATCCTACAGATGAAGGATTAGATATCTTACCTTGGGAAAAAGAAAATAATGAAGTTGATACATTATCTATTTCTTTAAGAAATGATTCTGAATCAGATAAAGCAAACAAAAACTTCTATGCATTAGATGAAGAAGTTACATATTATATAGATTTCAAAAATGGCGGAAAAGCAATTAAAGATGAAGTAACAATCACATTAGAATTACCTTTAGCATTCAAAGTTGTTGATGCAGACAAAGGTACAGTAAATACAACAAAGAGAACAATTACATGGACTTATCCACAAGGAATGGAAAAGGACTATGAAGGAACAAAGACAGTTGTAATTAAATATACTTCATTTGATAAGAAAAACACAGACTACAAGATTGTTTACCCAGTTGCTAAGATTGCAAAAGCTGGTAAAGTAGTTGATAATTCAGCAGTTATTAACTTGATTTATGTTGATTCTGATACAAAATTAGATTTAGCTCATGAACCATATATGTATGGTGATGAATTCGCTACAACATTTAGACCAGATGATACAATCACTAGAGCAGAAGGTGCTTTAGTATTAACTAGAATTTTACTTGGACAAAGTGCAATTGATAATGTTAGAGTAGCAAGTGTATATCCAGACCTAGATCAAACATATTTAGAAGCACAAAAAGCAATTATTGCAGCAACAAAATATGGAATTATCAATGGTTATACAGATGGTTACTACAGACCAAATCAAACAATGACAAGAGCTGAATTCATGAAGATTATTGCTAAATTCATCGAATTAAATGCCGAAGATGAAGGTATTGATGGATTAGAAGTAAAAGATATTACAAATTTAGTTAAATTATATAAAGATCCAGTAGTTAGATATGCTGTAAATGGTACAACTGTTTCAACACACTGGGCAATTGAAGAAGTAACATTATTAACAAGATTAAACATGACAGATGCTAGCAAGAATAGAAACTTAAGACTTGATGAAGGTATTTCAAGAGCAGAAGTTGCTCAACTTGTAAACTTCTATACATTCAGAGCTCCTGCTGAAGTAACTTCAAGAACAACTACTCAATTCAGTGATGTAAATAGAAGACATTCATTATTTGCTGATATCGTTGAAGCAACAAGACCAGCACATGATGCAATCATCACAGAAGATGGAACTGAAATTGCTAAATAATTACTACATTTGATAAAACGACTATAGCCAGGCGAAAGCCTGGCTTTTTCTATTGAGTATTTTTTTAATTGAAAACGTTGGTAAAATTTACATAAAGTATTGAAAAAAATGGATGTATATGCTATAATAATAATTGTGTTAAATCCCTTTATTCTACTACTTGATATAATTGCATGTGCGTATATCACTAAAAGTAGTATATAGATATTTATTTCCTAGATAGACTGCCACAAGTCTATTGAGTGCTAGGTTAGCACTAAAGTGGATTCGTCCGTTAAAAAACGGTATCTATGGACGAATTGGTGTGAACATTTCCAACCAATTAAATTAAAAGGAGGTTACTGGTATGAAGAAATTTATATCAGTTGTCGTGGCGATTCTTTTCGTCATCAGCTGCATCTCAGTGGTGGCTATGGCGGATGCTAACAAGGTCCGCGTTGTTATCTCTTCTGACGGCCGCAAGGTCATGCTGGGCGATTACGGAGACGTTTTCGATTACAGCTTGACCCTTGACAGGCAACAACTGGTCGACATGGCCGAGAAGACTGACCCTGAAAATGGTGGTCTTTACTATGCTCGTGTCCTGCCTGAACATGAAATCATGCTTTGGTCCGACGGTACAGCAGTGTCCGCGTTTGATATCACGGACAGCCTGGAAAGCTACTATCTTCTGCAGGCAGATGGATATATGCTTGTCGAAGATGAGTATGGAAAGGTAGTTGTCAAGGATGGCTTTGTCGAAGGTCGTTTCGACGACGCGACATACCCTACGCTGGTGTATGACTTTGAGGAGCAGGCTCTTCGCGCAGAGTATACTCTTTCAGAGACATATCCCGACGAGGCCTACCCCTGGGACTTCCTGTCCCTTGACGAGGGCTTTACGGAGCAAGAAATGTTCCGTGCACTCGTTCTTGCTCGGGAGTATTCGGAAGAGTTTAACTCTGTCGTATACTTCTGGGCATGGCGGTTTGTCGAGCAACCGGAAGAACAGCAGGTTCGTCCGACACCCACTCGCAGGCCCGAGCCCACGCGTCGTCCTGACCCGACTCCCACTCCTGCACCGACCCGCAGGCCTGACACGACTAGGAGACCTAACCCGACGGCGACGGTAGCTCCGACGAAGACGCCGGAAAACAATCCGCGTCCGACGGAGGGCGTTGTGCAAGGCGATGGTGAAGTGTCGCACGATCCTGATCCGCTTCCGGATAATAACTCTCGCCCTAGCGAGGGTGCAACCGGCAACGGCCAGGTGTCGCAAGACGCCGACCCCATGCCCAACAACAACGAACGCCCCACCGAGGCGGGAACCAATGAAAATGGTTCTCGACCGAATGAGGGCTCCGGTCAGGTGTCAGGTGATACTTCGAACAGCAGCAATACTGGTTCGGAACAGGCATCTGGTAACAACACTGGATCCGGTCAGGTGTCAAACGATCCTGACCCGATGCCGAACAATAACAACCGACCTTCTGAGTCGGGAACCAATGAAAATGGTTCTCGACCGTCGGAGAATTCTTCCTCGAACAGTAGCAATACTGGTTCGGGGCAGGTATCCAACGACGCAGACCCCTTTGCTTAATCGACCGACTTTTGCACCCAGCTGATTTTTCAGCTGGGTGTTTTCCTGTTAAAAAAGAACAAATCGCATTAATTCCTATATTTTCATTTTTCTTATTAAAACTTTTTCAATGATAAATGATTCAGATAGATTGGAAATATTTTCAATTTTAAATATTATACTTGCTTTTCATATCAATTAAAGATAAAATATTATTAATATTAATTGTTTAAGGAAGGTGCGTATACTAATGAAGAATTTTTCGAAAGGAATTGTTGTTTTTGCTTTATTATTAGTTTTTATTAGTAGTATTTCATTTGCTACAGAAAAGGAATATGTTGTAACTAAAACGATTGAATATAAAAATGAACGTTCCGCCAAAATAAAAGAAGGGTTCATAGAAATAGAATTAGGACAAATTAATATTACTAGATATGCCAAAGATGAATATTTGAAAGTAACGCCAAAACCTGATGAAATCACTCGTGACTTATATGGAAATATATTTGCAAAATACAATGTTGCAGGTATGTTACCAAATGAAAAAATGATCATTAAGGTTGAACGTAAGACTACGGTATCAACCTATGTAACGGATGAGCCTATTCTTGCAAGGTCAAATGGTTCTATCACAGAAGAAAACAAGATTTTTGTGAAGCCTCAAACAAGAATAGAATCAGATAATCAAGCAATTATAGACAAAGCAAATGAAATTACAGCTGGCTTAACGACTGATTATCGAAAGGCTTCTGCAATTTTCGAATATGTTAATACTACACTTTCGTATGATACGTCTTCACAGTATGCGAATAAAGGAGCATTAGCTGCTCTTAACTCAAGCAGAGGCGTTTGCGAAGAGTTTGCTAGTTTATTTGTTGCTCTTTGTAGAGCAGAAGAAATTCCAGCAAAAGTCGTAGCAGGATATAAAGTTCAAAATATGAATGAAGAAGATAAGCTTATTGATCATGCATGGGCAGAAATTTATTTAGATGATTATGGTTGGCTTCCTGTTGAAACAACGATTCTTTATACGATTAACGGTCAAAGAATGCCATATTGGAATACTTTTTGTTCATTAAATGAACCTGATCATATTCCAACGGAAATATATAATATAAGCGATAAAGGAAATAGACAATATCAAAATGTTACAGAGACTTCATTTAAAGAAACGTTATATTCTGGAAATAATATTGTAAAACCAGTTCAAAATTCTTTTGTTGATATATCTTCCTATGATTGGGCAAGTAGTTCAATTCAAACTTTGTTTGAACTTGGAATTGTAAAGGGATATTCTGACACGGAATATGGACCAGCTAGAAATATTTCAAGAATTGAATTTATTACAATGCTTTCTAGGACTTTAAAATATATGAATCAAGACTGTGTAGAAAATGCACGTGTATATTATTATCCGTCTTATTCACAAAATCATTGGTCTAAACCAGAATATGATTATTTAATGAGATGTTATCAGTTCTTTACACCATCAGATATCATGAGCGCAGGGTATAACAATTTATCAGATGTATTTGGCGATGGTGCTAATTTAGAAAGGGCGATTACAAGAGGCGAAGCTGTAGCACTTATGGATGTATTTATGAAAGATGTTAATTCTTGGAATGCATTTTCTGATGTACCTACTTTTAGTAAGTTCGCAAGCAGTATAGCAAAAGCATATTCCGCAGGAATTATTGATGGATATCCTGATGGCACTTTTAAACCATCTAATACAATTACTAGAGCTGAAATGGCATGTGTATTAGGAAGATATATTACTACCAATTCTTATAGTGTAAAATAATAGTGAAATTTCTTCTATTTTGGTAAGACAAAAGATAAAGGAGTCTATAGATATGTATAAATTTATTGCGATAGATATAGATGGTACATTATTAAATTCTTCAGGAGAATTAACGAAACATACAATTGATACTATAAAAAAAGTAACGGATTTAGGAATTAAAGTGGTGCTGACTTCTGGTAGAGTGACAGATTCTGTTAAAGGGATTGCTTATCAACTTAATACAGATAATCACATTATTTGTGATAATGGTGCCACCGTTATTGATATAAATACTAGTGAGATTGTGTTTTCTAAATATATTGATAAAAATACAATCATTAAGCTTGTAGATTTTTGCTTGACAAATAATGTGTATTACATGGTTTTTACGAATAAAGAAATTATTGTAAAAGATTTAAAACATATGGCTTTTGCATTTTATAAGCAACGCCATCATCTGAAAGATGAAGCGACGGGGATTTCACAAATTAAATTTGCTGGATTAGATTACATTAAATCAGTGCAAGAACCTTTTACGAGAATTATCATTTGTGATGAGGATAGAGCAATTTATAATTCAATTATTAATGTACTTAAATCATTTGATGATATTGAACTTTTAGCAGCTCCTCATATTTCAAATAAGATAGTAAAAGATGGAGACAAAGAAATCGTGCTAAGCTATAGCTATGCTGAAATATTGGCTAAAAACACAAATAAATGGACGGCAATTAAGAGTTTAACCGATAAGCTTGGAATTAAACGTGAAGAAATTATGGCAATTGGAGATAATTTTAATGATATTCAAATGATACAAAATGCAGGACTTGGGATTGCCATGAATAATGGTTCACCGGTAGCTAAAGAAGTGGCTAGAGTTATTGCACCATCTAATAATGAAGACGGTGTAGCGCAAATCATGGAAAGATATGTACTTAATGTAAGATATTAATTTACATTAGATAATTTTCAAATCGATTATCTTCGAAAATAATAAATTTTGAATGAATATATGATTCCCTCCTTAAATATAATGAAATAAGGAGGGATAATTTATGACTTTAATTAAAAGAGTATTTATCATTTTAAGGAGTATTGCCATTTCTTATTTCATTTCTTTATTAATGCTTATGGTGTTTGCGTTATTACTTGCTTATACAAATATTTCTGAAAGTACAATACCGATTGTAACTTTTGTGGTATCATTAGTAAGTGTTTTTATAGGAAGTTCAATTGCTATGATAAAAATTAGAGAAAATGGCTTGATAAATGGCGGATTAGTAGGTCTCATATATGTTTTAGTATTATATGTATTAAGTAGTATTTTTGTAACAGGTTTTGGACTTAATGGTTTTTCTTTTTCAATGATTATTTTTAATGTTTTAATTGGTATGATTGGTGGAATAATAGGAGTAAATATGATTAAAGAGGAGAGAATTAAAAGATGACATTAGAAGATGTTAAAAATGATGCTGAAGTAAACTTATTAATTGAAAATGCTGAAAGACAATTATCAGCAATTGGATATACTGAACATGGCAAAAGACATGTAAGCATTGTTTCAGAAATTGCAGGAACCATTTTAAAAGAACTTGGATATTCAGAGAAAGAAGTGGAACTTGCTAGGATTTCAGGGTATTTACATGATATTGGAAATTCTATTAATAGGGTAGACCATGCACATAATGGAGCAATATTAGCATATGAAATTTTGAAACGTATGGGAATGCCATTCGAAGATGCAGCGGAAGTAATGATGGCAATTGGCAATCATGATGAAGCAACTGGAACAGCTGTTAGTGTCGTTTCAGCTGCATTAATTTTAGCGGACAAGTCTGATGTGCATCGCTCGAGAGTTAGAAATGAAAATATCACACATTTTGAAATACATGATAGAGTTAATTATGCTGTAGAAGATGCAAAAATAGAGGTTGATTCTCTCAATAAAAAAATATATTTGAAATTAAAAATAGATACTGAAATATGTCCGGTGATGAAATACTTTGAGATATTCTTAGATAGAATGATAATGTGCAAAAGGGCTGCAGCATTTTTAAATGTATGGTTTCATTTAGAAATTAATGGAGCAATATTGCTATAACTTTGTTGTTACACTAAATAAGCTGTTTGTTAGACTAAATAAGTTGATTGTTGGTTTAACATAGATATGTCACAGTAACAAAATTAAATAAAAAGGAAATACCTTAAAAATATGATATAATTTTTTAGTCACAAAAAATAAATATCGATGGAGGTATTTCCTATGAATAATATAACACAAGATATAC
>JAFUGH010000011.1 GCA_017469465.1 Clostridia bacterium
AATGGACGTCCCCATTGTGCACCCATTGTGCATTCAGCCAAAATCCTCCGTCCCTATTGGTCGAAAATCCCTCCGTCTCCGTCCCCAATGGCCTAACCAGCAAATTGTAATTTGAAGGATAGGAGTTTGTCAAATGAAAAAAATTTGTATAAAATTCTTGTGTGTTACATTATTGATTGCAGTTGTTTATATGAATATTTTTAGCATTAGTCAAGCTAAATTTAATATGGCGTATTTATATGGTAATTATGATTACATATCATTAGTGGAAAGAACAAAAGGAGCTTTAAATGAAGTATCTCCAAGTTATTTTGATCTTGATGCTAATGGAAATTTGCAATTAAATGTTGTGGATGCAAAGCTTGTGACAAATATGCATGAAAAAGGAATTAAAGTGGTTCCATTTTTAAGTAATCATTGGGATCGAGCAAAAGGGAGAAGAGCACTACAAAATGCAGACAAATTGGCTACACAAATTGTGAATGCAATTGAAAAATATCATTTGGATGGAGTCAATATAGATTTAGAAAACTTGACGGAAGTGGATAAAAATAATTATACAAATTTGGTAAAGACAATTAAAAGAAAATTACCAACAGGAAAAACTATTTCCATTGCAGTAGCAGCTAATCCTAAGGGCTGGAATACGGGCTGGCAAGGGTCTTATGACTATAAAGAACTTGGTACTATTGCAGACTATATTATGCTTATGGCTTATGATGAACATTATGAAGGAAGCGAAGCGGGTCCAATTGCTAGTATTGAATTTGTGGAAGATTCAATTAAGTACGCGTTAAAATATATTTCATGTGATAAATTAGTGTTAGGTGTAGCTTTTTATGGACGCTATTGGAATAGAAATACACGGATTAGGAGGATATGGAGTTGTTAGTACGAAGATACAAAATTTATTGAACAATTATCCATCTGAAGTGATTTATGATGAAATAAGCGATTCTGCAAGGGCAACAATAACTATTCAAGAAGGACAAACTTATCCAGTAATTAGTGGAAGAACCTTGACACCAGGAACTTACATATTTTGGTATGAAAATGAGAGAAGCTTAACAAAAAAATTACAATTAATTCATCGATATAACTTAAAAGGAAGTGGCATTTGGAGTTTAGGGCAGGAAACATCAGACACTTGGAATTATTATAACAATATAGTAAATGGAAAACTAGATAATAACATTAGGATTAGTCAGGAATTTAGTGATGTACCAGTAAGTCATTGGGCACATGATGCGATTAAAGTAGCAAAAGAAAAAGGTTGGATTTTTGGAAGAAGCGAACGATATTTTGAGCCAGATGGAACACTTACAAGAGCCGAATTTGCTACTTTAATGACAAGAATGATGGGATATAGTTATGCCAATACAGGAGATTTCTATTTAGATATCAAAGATCACTGGGCAAGAAATCATATTAATGCTATTACACAAGCACAACTCATGAATGGGTATCACAATGGTTTATTTTGGCCCGATAATGTTGTTACAAGAGAAGAAGTAGCTAAAGTGTTATCATTATTAATAAATGATGCAAAGGAAAATAAAAATGATAATTTTTCAGATGTGTCAAAAGAAAGATGGTCATATGAATATATTCAAAAACTTAGTAATTTAGGAGCTTTTGAGGGATATGCGGACGGAACTTTTCAACCTCAAAAACCAATCAAACGCTCAGAAATGGTGACAGTACTGCAAAGAATTTTCATTAATAATTGACAAATAGACATAATCATGCTACAATAACGATTGAGTGTAATTGACATAAATGGGAGTATGCATTTGCGTATATGCATTCCTGGACGCTTTGACAAATATTTTTAAGGAGGCAGAATATGTTCTCGAGAGTTGTTCGGTCACTTCTTATCATGCTTTTGGTTCCATTGGCAGTACTGATCATCTATTGGGTGATTCGTACTGGAGAAGCTGGATTCCAAAATGCGTGGCAGATGGTCGTTAGTCAGGTTACTGATTTTTGGGCAACCATTGCTAATGAACCCAAGAAGCTGGTTGCAGATGTGAAGTTCTGGCAGTTTGTTGGAACGGCACTTGTACTGGCGATGTTCAAAAACTAGAAGAAGAACTAGAAGGAGGAATCCTAATGAAGAAGCGTCTTATCGGTTTTGGAATTTCAGTACTCGTCATGACCGTGATAATGCTGTGGCTTCCTTGTGTTTGGACTGGTCTTAAGGCCATTTGGGCACACGGTGGCCATGCATTTGCTAATGCTTTTATGAACGACGTAAGGGCTATCACGGTGGACAAAATCGTGGTTAGCCTCATTGATTCGATGGCGGCATACGGAGTCTTTAGTCTCGTACGGAGACTTCTTAAGAAGCCGCCGAGAACTACTACGTAATAAAGAGAGTGTGTGGAAATCCACGTTGTGGAGCCACACACTCTTTTTCTGACACCAAGGGGACAGAGTAGTTTGGTAAAATTGACTAATTTACATAATTATGATATAATAATACTAGAATTTAAATTTCTTTTGAGAGTTAGAATGAAGAGTCATTACTCACTCTCAGAATCGACCGAAAGGAAGGAGATTTACCACATGAAGAATATCACCAAGGTTGTATTTTTTTTCATTAATTCGGCAATTTGGGCGGCAGTGATTCTGCTTACCCCGGCGCTGGTAAATGCTCTTGAAAAGAGCTTTCAGCGAGGTTTTTCCAATTTTACTCCCACGTGGAATGCAACGATAGACATGATAACCCTTAGGTATGTGCTAATCGCACTGCTTGCTGGTGTAATCATCAATCTCGTTGCTAAACTAATCAATATGATTAGCAGCATTAGGAGAAAAGGAGGAAGATAATAGAGGATGAGAAAGGACGTGGAATCCCACAAGTGTGGAGCCGCGTCCTTTTTTTCGTTTAAAAATTAGTCATTATTGACGAATTAACATAATTATGCTAAAATAATTGTTGAGTTAAAACTCTACTTTGGGGATGCCGTCCGGTGGATGGTAAATCTGAATCCCCAAAAAGGAAAGGAGGATCCCATGAAGGGATTTGTTCGGTTCCTCATCGCCATTATTAGTGGCAGTGCTGTGCTGCTGTTCCGCAGCGCAGTTGTAACGTCCGCTATCTGCCTTTGGCAGAAAGGCGGACCTGCGGCCTACGCCACCTTGGTGGCATTTGGTCGCAAGGCGATTACCCCTCATGGGGTAGTCGTGGCTGCCATTGAGGCCGCAATTCTCTACTGGCTGTTCGCCCTCATCAGGGGTAAGCGGAAGTAGAGGAAAAAGAGTGCTGGGAAAACCCACGGTGTGGAGTCCCACACTCTTTTTCTTTATTTCATAGGAAAGTCATGCTTTCCGTATGAAACAACAAAAGCACATTCTTACGTTGCTGAAGGCAACATAAGAAAATTGAAAATCTTTGATTTTCTAATTTCCTCTTTTGTTCTATAATAGGAAAATTATAGAAAATTTTGATTGCAAGATTTTTATTTTCGAAAAATATATAACTCATCTTTTTATTGCATGTCCGTAAGAAAAATGTAGAAATAGCTTTATAATTACGTAACATAACTTTTGAAAATCTTCTCGCTAAAATAAAAAAAGTTGACTAGGGAAGCTTGTTACACAAGACTTTCACCTGAATATGTATTGAAGTTACTAGCAAAATATGGTAAAATTATTATGTAACAAGAATAGAGGTGAGAGAAAATGAAGAAATATGCAGTAAGTATTTTAATAGTAATTCTAATGTTAGTTCCAACAGTGGTTATGGCAATAAGTGGTGATAGAATAAGTTTGGGCTATATATATAATCCTTCAAAATCTCACATAGAAATTGTTAATAGCTCGAATGGAAATATAAATACCGTTTCACCAACATGTTTAGACTTAAGTTTTGATGGACATTTGGTAGTGAATAACATATTTAGTCAAGAATTCGTTACGAATATGCATGAACAAAACATTTTAGTGACTCCGTTTTTAAGTAACCATTGGGCAAAAGGAAAAGCACAAGCCGCACTTGCTAATGCAGAAAGTCTTGTTAATGAAATTGTTGATGTAATTAATATGTATGATTTAGATGGAATTAATGTTGATTTAGAAAACTTGAATGCAAGTGATAAAGATAAATTAACTGAATTTATGAGAATCTTAAGAGAAAAGCTTCCTGAAGAAAAAATTGTATCGATTGCAGTTGCCTCCAATCCGGACAAATTAACTTTCAGTTGGGTTGCAGCATATGACTATGAAAATCTTGCTAAATATGCTGATTATTTAGTTTTAATGGCATATGATGAACATTCAAGCGGAGGGGTTGCTGGACCAGTAGCTAGTATTAATTTTGTGGAAGAATCAGTTAAATCAATATTAGATAGTGTTTCAAGAGATAAAGTGGTATTAGGAATGCCTTTATATGGTCGTTTTTGGAAGAATGAAAATTTAGAATTTGGTGAAGAACCTACTCCTGGTGGAGAAGCAATTATTTTATCGCAAGTGGAAAGAATTGCAAGTAGATATAAAACAGCAATGCCAATGTACAATGAGTTTACTGGAACGGCAACTTTGACAATAGAAGTTGAATCAGGAGATAATAAAGCTTATGTGAATGGTAGATATTTGGAAGAAGGAAGTTATACAATTTGGTATGAGAATGAAGCAAGCATTACTAGAAAATTAGAAGTTATGAATCAATATGGCTTAAAAGGGGCAGCACTTTGGGCGATTGGAAATGAAGGAAGTAATTTTTGGAACTACTATGAAAAAGGATTCGATAATCAAGAATATGAATCAGAAAAAAGTATTCAGGAAAGAAAGTATTATGAAGAAATAACTAGAATAATGAAAACGGTTAAACCACCTGAATTGACAGTTCCTTTGAAAGTTGATCATAAAATTGAAAAGGCGTTAAAAGAGAATACAATTACTGATATTGAATTATTTGAACCAATGGAAGATGAAATGGTACATTTACCACAAGAAAATAAGCAAATAATGGTTGAACCTTTCTTAACAAATGAAATTGTTATTATGCGAGAAAAAAACTATAAGGCATTAGAGAAAATTTCGATAGTGCATATGAGAAGGAGTTGTTTCTTAGCATCTTATTAAATAATAAAATATAAAACGAATCAGCATCCTTTGATGAAGAAAGGATGCTGATTTAATGATGTCTATTTTAAACAATAATGGAATTATAATCTGTATAAACTACCATTCCAGGCTTGCTACCTGATTCTTTATGTACATACTTAACTAGAGTGTAATCTACTTCCACACGGCTAGCATCTTTAGCTTGACTATGTTTGGCAGCAATTTGTGCAGCATAAAGTAGAACTTCATCTGGTATATCATTGCTTCTAATAATGACATGGCTTCCATGTATCTTTTTGGCGTGAAGCCAAGTATCTGTTTTTCTAGCAATTTTAAATGTTAATTTATCGTTTTGAAGATTGTTTCTTCCAACTAAAATTTCAATTCCATCTTTTTCATATCGAATTGGCTCAGAAGGTAAATCTCTATGTTTATTCCTTTTACCATTTTTTTTCATGATACCAGAAGAGATTAGTTCATCACGAATGTCATCTACTTCATTTAAAACTTGTGCTTCTTGTAAGTTGAAAAGTACAGATTCTAAATAGTGAATATCTTTTTCATAAGACTGTTTATTTTCAGCAGCATACAAAATAGATTTCTTTAATTTGGCATATTTTTTAAAATATTGTTGAGCATTTTGAGCTGGAGTACGATTGGATATTAAAGGAATTTCTATCATTTTATTATTATCATAAAAGTTTTCTACTTCTAATTTTTCCATTCCAATTTTCATTCGATAAATATTTGAACTGATTAAATCACCATATTGCCTATATTTTTCTAAATTATCTTCTTCCTTTAAAATTTCTAAAGATTGAGTCAATTTTTTATTTAGTTTTCCAAGCTGTGTATTGATTTCTCTCTCAATATTTAATTTAGCATTTTTTAAAATAGAAACTTGTTCCTTTGAACTATAAAATTGATCTAAAAGCTGTGAACAAGAAGTAAAAGAAGGCTCTGAAGCATTGGTAATATAATAATCCTTCCCGTTTGTAGTAAAAGTTACGTTGATTTGATTTAACTGAATATTTGTTATAACCTCCTTAATATAGTCATAAACTTTCATTAGTTTATTGGTAGAGGTATTAGCTACAAGTTCATTTTCATCAAGATTTAATGTAATGCAAGCACCTTGTAAGAAAGATTTGCTAATTCCCACATACTTATTAGCAATAGCGTTGCTAATAGAAAGTTCTTTTTCTAAAGAATTTTCAAATTCTTGAAAAGATGTTTCTAGAAAGTTTAATTTTCCAAGAGAGGAAGGAACAATGTATTTTCTTCCTGGTAATACTTCTCTTACAGAACTCATAAAACTCGTAACATGCTTCATTGAATCTATAATCTTATCCTCATCAATTAAAATAACATTACTATACTTACCCATTAATTCTATGACAAGCTGTTTTTGGACATAGTCACCAAAATCGTTAATGTTTTCAAATCTGATAAAAATGACTCTATCTAAATCCTTTTGAGTAATTTCAAGGATTTTACCACCTTGCATATATTTCCTTAAAATCATGCAAAATTGTGGGGCAGTGATAGGATTTTCACGTGTTCCATTTGTTAAGTGTAACCTTGAATTGTTTGCATCAATTGATATTAATAATTTAACATTATTTCTATCTTGAGTATGAACTGATAAAATGATTTCACTTTTATTAGGCACATATATTTTTTCAATACGACTATTTGTAAGGGTATTGTTTAATTCGTTTACTATGCTTTTAGTAGTAATTCCATCAAATGACATAAAAATCTTCCTTTCATGTTGGGGCTTTTCACGAACGTCCCCAAGTCCAAGTATAACATAAATAGGAAGTATTTGCAATTTACATCAAAAGTTAATATAATACTTGTATATAGGAGGCATCAAATTCAATGAAAAAAAATAAGAAAGTAGAGAAAAGAGTTTATAAAACAAATACTAAATTACTGGGAAAAATGTTAATTGCAATAGTTATCCTATTTTTTATTGTTATATTGGCAGTTCCAGTGAAAAACGGTATCACATATTTATATTTAAATAGTTGGGAATGGCATGATATCAGTAATTATAATATAAAATTCAAACTTCCTCGAGCCTATAAAAATTTGGAAACTACTAAAAACAATAATTTAGATTTGTCATCTTCATTAATTTCAACTGATACATCAATAAAAGTAAATGAAAATTATGTTTCTAAAAGACCGGAAATAGTCTATTCAGGCGGAAACACTTTCAGTGGAGTAAGTTTGATGATTCAGTGTTTAGCTACGCCGAAGACTACTAAAACATTAGAAGAAATTGCTGACAGTCAACATGTTTTGGTAAAAATATATTACGAAGATGATTATACAATTGACGAACCCAAAAAAGAATATGTTAGTGTGCTTGGAACGGATGCGATTAGAACATCTACTAATTTGATAAATAAGGATGGTGCTAAAACAATCATTAATTATTTAGTACCAATGGACAATCAAGAAGTAACTATAACATTCATGGGAGAACAAAAAAATGTACAAAATGCTGAAAATGAAATAAGAAGAATTATTGAACAAATGCAGTCTGCATAAAATGATAAGCTTTTTGATAAAGATTTTTAGAGTAACCGAAATCTTTTGTGTACATAAAATATAAAGAGTACGAAAGATGGAGGTGATAAAATGGATGAGAATATTATCATACCATTTTCTGAAGTGACCACTATGATAGAAAATGCTAATAAAGAAAATGGAAATACTTCTCATAATCCAGAAGCGATTAATTTTACAATTGCAGAAAAAGTATTAAAAGAGTATGCACTGAAAAATATTTTTCAATCTGATATATCAAAAGCACATCTTTTGGGTGAAATTCACATACATGATTTAGGAATGATAGATAGATTTTATTGTTCTGGTCATTCACCAGAATATGTCAAAAAGAATGGCTTAAAAAATATTCCTACTATTTCTATAAATTCGAATCCGGCAAAAAATGCATATGTGTTAGCAAGACATATTTGTTGTTTTACTGAATTTCTTCAAACGCAGTTTGCTGGTGCTATTGGTTGGGAAGCAATTAATGTTTTTTTTGCTCCTTTTTTATTGAATATGAAATATCAAGAGATTAAGCAGGTTGCACAATCACTAATATTTGATTTAGCTCAGCTGACAGGAGGAAGAGGCGGTCAAGTTGCTTTTTCAGATTTCAATGTCTATATTTCTATTCCAGAACATTATAAGAAAGTGTATGCAATGGGACCACAAGGAAAATATATGGTTATAGATAGCACAAAGAAAATATATAGGCTTGATACACAGGATGAAGCAAAAGAATTTGCAGAAAAAAATCATTTTAAGATTTTAACTTATTCAGACTTTGAACAAGAATCTCGTTTATTTGCACAAGCAATTTTAGAAATTGTTGGAGAGGGAGATGCGAATAGGATGCCAATCCCATTCCCAAAAATTAATTTGCATATCAATGAAGAAAGTTTTAAAGATGGTAGAGCTAGTCAATTGCTAATGAAAGCATGTGAAACTTCAAGTAAAAGTGGTTGCCCATATTTTATATTTGATAGAAATGCTTATTCAGTTTCTCAATGCTGTAGATTGAAGATAGATTTTACAGATGACGATAAGAAATTAATTAATACTCCTGAAGAATTAAGATTTGTTGGTGGTCAAAATGTATCGATAAACTTGCCAAATATTCCTTTAAAAGTCGGAAAAAATATGGATGACTTCTATCTAGAACTTGGAAAAAGAATGGAAATGGCGGCAAGAGCTCATATTCAAAGAAGAGATTATGTATGGAAAATAGCTAATATAAAAAATTCTCCAATAAGTTTTTATACGAAAGGTATGGATTTAAAACCGTATGTTAGATTAAAAAATATTTCTTATTTAATTGGTATTGTTGGACTTAATGAGTGCGTATATAACTTAATGGGAAAAGAGCTTCATGAATCAAATGAAGCGTATTTTTTAGGAATGGAAATAATATCTTTTATGTATCAAAAAACGAAGGAACTTTCTAAAAAATATGATATCGCAATAAAACTAGAGGAAACTCCTGCAGAAAGCACAGCAGGTAGATTTGCAAAATTAGACATACAACATTATGGTAAGAAAGCTTATCACAAACAAAATCAATTTGGCGTATACTATACTAATTCAGTTCATTTTGCTGCAGATAGTGATGTAGATTATATTACTCGAATTCAAAAACAATCAAAGTTTCATAGTTTAATTGAAGCGGGAAGCATGATTCATATATGGACTGGAAATAATGCACCTAGTCCAAACGCAATTTTTAAATTACTCGAAACAACATGGTATCAAACGAAATGTGTACAATGGGTATTATCGCCAGAGTACACACTTTGTCATGATTGCAATATGAGGAGTAACGGACTTTTGGAAAAATGCCCAAACTGCGGAAGTAGAAATTTAAGAGGAGTTACAAGAATTACAGGTTACTATGTTTTTATTGATAAATTTAATCATTCAAAGCGTGCAGAACTTTCGGATAGAAGGCGAGAAAATATAGACATGAACTGAAAAATGTAAAGGGAGGCTAACAATGATAAAAGTATATGTACTACCCAATTGTCAGAGATGTGAAGAACTAAAAATGTATATGAAGAAAAACAATTTAGTGTATAAAGAATTGAATGTTGAGAAAAATCCTAAAGCATTGGCAAAGATAACAATGGAAGGGATAGAGCAATATCCTGTGATAGAAATAGATGGAAAACTTTATTCTGATGATGTGAGTAGATTAAAGAAAATTGTGTCAGTATATTAATTTTACACAGAAGAGACGGAGAAATGTGGACATGAGGACGTCTAGAACCACTGAAAAAGTCACAATCGTAGTGGCCGAACAGTGTTCGACATAAAACAAAAAATCAATGCCAATGGGGACGGAGTTTTTGGCATCAAATCCCTTTTTCGTTCCGAGATTTGATGCCAAAAACTCCGTCCCCATTGGCTAGATGAAATCTAATTTATCAAAAAGGAGAATGAAATTGATTAAAGCAGTTATATGGTCTAGCATGGTGGATTATCCACATAATATTTGCACTACATTGTTTACATGTGGCTGTAATTTTAATTGTGAGTATTGTTATAATAAAAATCTTTTAAAAGAAAAAACGTTAAAATTGGAAGAAGACATTTTACCCAAATTACTAGAAAGAAAAAATTTCATAAATCATATTATTATTTCTGGTGGGGAATGTACTGTTTCGAATGATTTTTTAGAGATAATAAATAGATTATATGAAAATAATTTTAAAATAGGAATTCAAACAAATGGATATAGACCAGACATCATTGAAAAGGTTATTAAAAAATTAGATTATATAGGCATGGATATTAAAAATGATTTTGAAAACTATGATAAAATTTCACGGTGTACATGTTGATGTGGAAAAAATAAAAGAATCAATTAAAATAATATTAAAAAGTAATGTTTACTATCAATTTAGAACCACGGTATATCCTAAATATGTAAGTGCACAAAATGTTGAAAGGATAGCAAAATATTTGAAGCAAGTAGGTGCGAAAGAATATATGCTACAAAATTATTTTGACTATGATAATAAAGTCAAACCATATTCTCCAAAAGAGTTAGAAGAAATGGCGGAAAAATGTAAAGTATATATACCAACTACCATAGCAGGAATAATCTAATTATATAAAGAATAGAATGAATAAACACAAGCAATAATTATCAGAATATATTTTGTTAACTTAAATAAATAGTTAAATAAATTTGTAAAAAAATAAATTTTTTGTTGACATTAATAATAAATTAAGTTATACTAACATTTGTCAGCTGATGGATCTTTAGCTCAGTTGGTTAGAGCAACCGGCTCATAACCGGTCGGTCCGGGGTTCGAGTCCCTGAAGATCCACCACTAACTTAAGTAAATAGTAATGGGTAGGTGGCCGAGTGGCTAAAGGCGGCAGACTGTAAATCTGTTCTCATCGAGTACGGTGGTTCGAATCCACCCCTGCCCACCATAAAAAATAGTCGTGCAAAGCACGGCTATTTTTTATGTGGTATGCAGGGGTGAGATTCGAAAAGTCGTAGGAGTTGGCAGAGCGGAGCGATAGACAACGAGTAGAAACAGTCCAGTGGACTGTTTCGTTACGACGCGGATCGAATCCACCCAAAGAAGAGCGAGAAGAAAAAGCACGGCTATTTTTTATGTGGTATGCAGGGGTGAGATTCGAAAAGTCGTAGGAGTTGGCAGAGCGGAGCTATCTTAAAACACTATTTTTTGACAAATAATGATTAATGTGCTATAATATACATGGTTTGAACCTATCAAATACTTGCAAGGTTATTGCGAGAAAAGGAGGATTAGATGTTTAAAGAAACTTTTAGGTCTAATTTTTGGGGTACCAAGACTCGGGCACAAGAAATCTTGTGCGAGATTCGTGCACTCCATTCCGAAGAGAAGGGATGGCATGAAGATGATGCTTATCTTGAGGAAAGGGTAAGCAAAAATGGTACGAAAGAGTATCGTGCCGTACGTGTTCATCACAAGGAAGATTGAACCTTAAAGACTGTTGACAATTATGTCGACAGTCTTTTTCCTTTTTAGAAAGAATTTCTTTTCAAAAAAACAATAATGCGATACAATGCATATAAATGAAATAAAAGATGGGAGAATGATGAGATGGATGTAAGGGTAAAAGATATCATAAAAATATGTAATGGGACATTAATTTGCGGAAACGAAGAAACAATTTGTGAGAACTTTTCGAAAGACACTAGAACAATACAAAAAAATGATACTTATGTTGGGATAAAAGGTGAGAGATTTGACGGTAATTGTTTTTATGAAGATGCGTTAGAAAAAGGGGCAAAAGTTTGCATCTTACAAAACATGGAGATATTAGACGAAGTGAAAAAAAAATATGAAGATAGATGCATTATCTTAGTAGAAGATACAATAAAAGCAATTCAACAAATAGCATCTTATAAAAGAGATTTATACAATATTCCAGTAGTTGCTGTAACAGGGAGCGCAGGAAAAACAAGTACGAAAGATATGATAGCTAGTGTAGTTGGGACTTCTTATAATGTTTTAAAAACAGCAGGCAATTTAAATAATCATATAGGAGTACCAATGACAATCTTGGGGTTGAAAAAACATAATGCATTAGTAGTAGAAATGGGTATGAATAATTTAGGAGAAATCAGTGTACTTTCAAAAATTGCCAAACCTAATATTGCAGTGATTACCAATGTGGGAACGGCACATATTGGAAATTTGGGTTCTAGGGAGAATATTTTGAAAGCAAAATTGGAAATAGTAGAAGGCTTAAAAGAGGATGGTATTTTAATTATTAATAATGATAATGACTTATTACATGAATGGCAAAAGGACCAAAAAGGGAATTTAAAAATAGAAACTTATGGGATAGAAAATGACAGTAACTTAACTGCTTTGAACATACAATTAGAAGATAATTCTAGTAATTTTTATGTACATTTTAAGCAAAATGAAAATAATCGAATGGATGATGAAAATATATTGGTTCCAGTAGGAGGACTACATTTTATATATAATGCATTATGCGCAATTGCGGTTGGTAAAATTCTTGGAATTTCAATGGAGAAAATAAAAATAGGAATTGCTAATTTTGAATTAAGTAAAAATAGAATGGAAATTGAAAAAACAAATGGTGTGACTATTGTAAATGATTGCTATAATGCTAATTTTGATTCTATGAAGGCGGCTTTGGAAAGTGTTTCAAAAATGGAAGGCAAAAGAAGAATTGCAATACTTGGTGACATGTTAGAACTAGGAGAGTTTTCAAAGGAATTACATAATAAAGTTGGGCTAGAAGTAGTGAAAAATAATATTGACATATTAGTTACAGTTGGAAAAGAAGCAGAAAACATTGCTAATATTGCTTGTGAAAAGGGAATGAATGAAACATATACCTTAAAAAGCAATGAAGAAGCAATTAATCTGATGAGAAGCATTGTAAAAAATGGAGACATAATATTAATAAAAGCTTCTAATGGTATGAAATTTATAGAAATTGTGAATTCACTAAAAGAAATGGTTCTTAAAAAACTATGATAGGTTTTGTCGAAAAAAGATACAATTTGTTTTACAAATTACATAATTCGTGATATAATGCAGCCGTGTTGAATAACACTTTTGAAATAAACCATAACTATAATTAGTTAGGAGGGAGTAAGTATGATGTTTAAAGTTTGGATATCTGAGAAAACAATCAATATGCTGGATAGATGCAAGGGTAAGCTTGATTATTGGCATTTTGATGCTATTAATTCACCTATTTTGCTCGATCAGATTGCCTATAGCGATTGTTATTTGGAACCATATCTTTTGGCAGAGGGTATGGATGAGGAAGATGATATTCATGATTATACATCAGACTTCTTAACATTGAGAAGATCAGCTAACAAAGTGCAAGACAAATCGAAAGAAAGTTCAAAAGATGCTGCTGATAGTAATGAAAACGAAGAGGACAATCCTACTCAATTGTATAGAACGGAAGCATTTTCAGATGTTACTTTTGATGATGAAAAAGGAAATAAACATTATTATACCGTGGCTGAAGAAGTATATAGTATCATTACGCAAGCTGTAGAAATTTGCATAGAAAAGAAGTTTCCTTGTATAGAACCTATTCACATACTCGCTGCAATGTTTGATGTTGAAGATATTACTTTGCAAGATTTGTTCTCAGAACTTGGGATGAACTTTCAACTGGCAAGAAAATACTTTACGAGTGATGAAGTATATAAGTTGGAAGTTATTCCTTATTCTCTTTCGGGGTTTATGTCATGTTTGAATGAGAAAGTAGATGTCAGAAAACCTTGCGAAATTCTGATGCGTGATAAAGAAGTGGAGCAGATTTGGAATATTTCGCTGAAGAAAAATAAACGGAATACGGTTATTGTTGGCGAAGCTGGTGTTGGTAAATCTGCATTGATTGAAAAAATGACGTATGAAATCGTGAAGGGGACTTGCCCAGAAAGATTTAAGAATTTCTCTGTTATTAGTTTGGATGTCAATAGTTTAATTGCTGGTACTACGTATAGAGGACAGGCAGAAGAAAGAATTAAGCAGTTAATTAAGTTCCTGGAAGAACGAGATAACGTCATTTTGTTTATTGATGAAGTACACACCATTTTGGGAGCAGGTTCATGCTTCGAAGGTGAAATGGACTTGTCGAATGCACTAAAGCCCATTTTGGCTCGTGGTGATACCATCGTGATTGGTGCTACTACTGACGAGGAATATGAACGATACTTTGCTAGAGATGCAGCACTCTCCCGCCGCTTTGAAAAAGTGGTGGTAGAAGAACCTGTTTCTAGCAAGGTATATCCTATGATTAAAAACAAAATACGTGTTCTTTCTGAATTTCACCATGTCAAAATTACAAAAGCAATGGTGGAATACATTATTATGATTGCACATTGCTTTGCTTTTGAAAAAAAGAATCCTGATAAAACACTAGACTTGATTGATAGGAGCATGGTCGTTGCATATCGAAAGGGAAAAGACCAAGTTGATAAGGAATGTGTACTTGCCAACTTTGGTATATTCTTTGAACTCTTTGAAGGAATGGAAGAAGATTCTCGTAAAGAAGTTGCTTATCATGAAGCAGGGCACTATCTTGTTGGCAAATTATCTGATAAGCTAGTACAATATCAAATGCTTGCAGTTTCCATTATGCCGGCAGAAGATTACTTGGGAGTTACTTGCTATGAATTTCGTAAAGATAAGGTACCTTTTACCAATAAAGATTATTACATTGATGAAATTGCATTTTCTCTTGGTGGAAGGGTTGCTGAAAAACTATTCAGAAAAGTATATACTAGTGGAGCATGTGCTGATTTGAATAGTGCTACTCGCAGAGCCTTCCAAGTTGTTTCACAATTTGGTATGACTAGTAAAGAAAATGGTGAACGAAATGTAATTTTCTTGAACTCTGAAAATTATCCAATGTTTTCAGAAAAGTCCATAAATATGGTAAATGAAGAAGTACAAGCTTTGGTAGATATTGCTTACAAAAGGGCAGAACACATTATTGAAGAGCACAAAGAGTTGCTTGAAATTATTGTGACCAAACTTCTTGGAAAGCAAATTATGAGCGAAGCGGAACTTGATAGAGTTTGTCAGCAATATTTTAAGAAAAAAAATAGACAAAAGAAGTAAAATGAAAACATCCTCACAATTTTATTGTGAGGGTGTTTTTTTAAATAAGAACAATTACATTGAATAGTTTTTTGAAAAAAAGATAATTTGATATCGATAATAAAATGTGATAAGGTAAATAGTGATAATATTTTTTTGTGTAAGAAAATAATATATGTATCAGATGGGGGAAAACGTATGAGTAAATTTAGTAAAATGATGGTGAAAAAATACAAAGAAACGAGAAAAAGTGCACTTTTTATATATCTATTTTTAAGAGCACTTGTAATAATTTGTGCAATAAGGGAAACAATAAAAGGGAATTATGGAAATACTTTTTTATGTGCACTTTCACTTATTTTATTTACAATTCCTACTCTTATAAAAGATAAATTTAAAATAGAATTACCAAATGTATTAGAAGCAATAATCTATATTTTTATATTCGCAGCAGAAATATTAGGAGAGATTAATAATTTCTATGGAATCATTCCATATTGGGATACGATATTGCATACTTTGAATGGCTTCCTATGTGCGGGAGTTGGATTCTCTTTGGTGGATTTATTAAATAATAATAGTAAAAGAATTAGTTTGAGCCCATTATATGTTGCAATAGTTGCTTTTTGTTTTTCAATGACAGTGGGCGTTTGCTGGGAATTTTTTGAATATGCAGCAGATGAAATAGTAAGAACAGACATGCAGAAAGATGCAATTGTTTCATCAATATCATCAGTAAAATTAAATGATAATAAAGAAAACAAAGCAGTTGTCATTAAAAATATCACATCTACAGAAATAAAAACAGTAAATGGAAAAAATTATATTATCAAAGGTGGATATTTAGACGTAGGAATTCATGACACAATGAAAGACTTATTTGTTAATTTAATCGGAGCTACAGTGTTTAGTATAATTGGATATATTTACGTTAAATTGAGAGATAAAAATGGATTTGCAAGTAATTTTATCCCACAAAAGATGGAAAGTGATAAGTGACATGACGAAATGATGACGGAGGGATAATGGAAAAGGTAAAAAAGACATTGAATATATGCGAAAATGTAATGCTAACTTTTTTTTCGTTATTATGCACATTTGGATTAACTACTGATCCATCTAAGAATGATGCACTATCTTTTTCTTTCAATACAAATATTTATTTAGCTATTTTTTTGGTAGTAATGATATTTGTAATACTAAAATATACATTAAGAATAAGGGAAAAGAGACTAATTGTTTGTTCTTTGATTATTGCAATTATATTTGCATGCTTCGAAGTGATTGGTCATAGTCTAAATAGAACCTTTGATTTGGCAGAAATACTTTATAATCGAATTTCGATAGTGCAACTACTACTAAGAATAATTAGTTTTACCATTATTGGTTATTGCCTCATTTCTAATTTATATTTAATAATTAGTGAAAAAGTGAAAGCAAATATCAATAATAGTAATGAAATGGCGAATAGAAAAAATAATCAATTAAGTCATACTGCAATTTTTTTTATTTGTTTCATTCTTATCTTTATGTGTTATGTACCGTATTTTTTACAAAATTACCCTGGTGTTTTAACGCCGGATTCACTATATCAAATTGCACAAGTAATTGGAGAAAAAGAGTTAACCAATCATCATCCAATATTTCATACGTTTATCATATTTTTATGTATGAAGGTTGGCGAGATATTTGGTAATTACAATATTGGTGTGGCATTTTATAGCATCTTACAAATGATTTTTTTATCTGCTATTTTTTCTTATTTGATTAGTTATATGGTAAAAAGAAATATCAATAAAATAATTATTATATTATCCTTACTGTTTTTTGCGTTATATCCAATAAACGCCATGTATAGCTTTACCATGTGGAAGGATATACCTTTTGCTTGCTCTATGATTTTACTTACTATTTGTATTTGGAATATGTGTATTAAAAAAGAGTTATTTTGGAAAAGTAAAAAGAATGTTTTATTTTTTATTATTTCTATGCTTTTAGTAATGATGCTTAGAAATAATGGAGTTTATATTGCTATTCTTTTTATGCCAATATTATTACTATTTGAACGAAAGAATTTAAAAAGAATAGTAACTGCCTGTTTGATAATTATATGTATTTTTAGTGGATTTAAAATAATGACAACTAAAATATTTCATGTATCAAAATCAGAAAGTGTGGAAGCACTTTCAATACCATTACAACAAATAGCAAGGATAGAAAGAGATAACTATCATGAGTTAACTAAAGAAGATCAAATGAACATAGAAAAATATATTATATCGGTGGAAAATATAGCTAAGGAATATAATCCTACTTTATCTGATCCTGTAAAAACAGAACTAAATGAAGAAAACTTTCAAAAAGATAAAATAGGATTTTTTTTATTATATTTCAAGTTAGCATTTAAATTTCCGAAAACCACGATCCTATCGTTTCTATGCCAAAATTTTGGATATTGGTACCCAGAAATTAATAACTGGAAAATAGCAAAAGGAATTTCGTCTTATTTACAAATACCTGAAAAATTAAATATATATGAAAAACCAATTATAAATTCTAAAATAATAGATATGTTAATAGATAGTGCCATGAAAGATAAGATACCAGTCATATCATTAATATATAGTATCGGTTTTGCATTTTGGTGTATATTAATATGTATGGGCTATGTTATTTATAAAAAGGAGTATCGTTTGTTATTAATTTATATTCCTTTATTGCTATTGTGGCTAACGTCTATTGCTTCTCCAGTGTATGGTGAATATAGATACGTATATAGCATGTTTGTGTGTATACCATTATTAATAGGAAATGTGAGCTTGATTGGAAAAGAAGAATAAAATCTTTTTTTTTATCAAGCTCACATTTTATAAAAGTGTTATTTTATTTTTAGTCTTTTTTATAATTCCCTCGTCTTTCATTCTTTTAATTTCTCTCATCATTGCTGTTCTTTCCACCATTAAGTAGTCTGCCAAATCTACAAGAGAGAATGGAAGCTCGAATGTTTTTTTCTTTGATTCAATAGATTGATTTTCAAAATAGGTTAATAATTTTTCACGGACACTTTTTTTGGTTAGCAAAATCATTCGAAAGTTTTGCTCTGCAATGCTATGCATAATTAAATCAGGTAGTTTTCGTAGAAGTTCTGTGTGATAAAAACAGCTTTCAGTACAACGTTCTGCAACATCATAAGGATAAAATAAAACGTTACATTTTTTCTTGGCTAAAACAAAAAGTTCTCTATCAGTATATACTTTAAATAGTGCTTCACCAAAAATATCATTTTTCCTATAATAATACAAAATCTTTTTTGTACCATTCTTATCGTAAGTAACAAGTTGTGCCTCTCCATCCATTAATACGCAAAATTGATTCCTTTTTTGCAAAAAAGTAGTGATAACTTCATTTGCTTGAAATTCTTTGATTTCAACAATTTTACAGTTATATGGAAGTCTATTTACAAAATTATCTACATCAAATTTTTCACGCATTTTGAAATCTCCTTTCTTATGATTGGGTTTTGAGGTTTACTTTAATATATCACAAAAGTGTTGCACAAGCAACAGCAATTATGTAAAAAAATTGTTTTCCATAGTTTTTTAACAGGACAATTTTTGTAACATAAATGTAATATAAAATTTTTTTCTTAGAAATAATAGCGTTTAGAGGAGGTTACAAAATAAAAAGCTAAAAAGTTGCTATAGCAACTTTTTTATTTTTTGACTTAGACTAGAATATAATTGTAGTAAAAAAGAGTAAGATTTATACCAAAGAAATGAGGTAGATAATGCAGGTAGCTAAACGTGATGGAAGAATAATGGAATTTAACAAACAACGTATTGTTGATGCCATAGTGAAAGCAATGATACAAACTAGTGATGGAGTAGATAGGGAATTAGCAGAAAAAATTGCAAGTAGTATCGAAAAACAACTAGAAACAAGGGATGAAGTAAGTGTGTATGAAATACAAGATTTAGTTGAAAAAAAACTTATGGTATCAAGTAGAAAAGAAGTTGCAACAGCGTACATTACATATAGATATACAAGAGATGTTGCTAGAAAGTCTAAAACAAAAAATATTTTTTTAGACATCATTACTTCTAAAACAAGTCCTTTAAAAAGTGGAGATGGCTCATATAAAAATATTAATGATATGATGAATACTTTTGCAGCTGAGTCAATTAAGCCATATGTCGATACAATTCTACTTTCAAAGGATGTAAAAAATGCTGAGAATAATGGATACATCGATATTAAAAACAAAAGATATTATCCAACAAAGGCAATTAAAACGTTTGAAATTCCTCTTATTCATGAAACAGAAATTTTAAAAAATTGTAAGAATATTGAAAGCGCAGTTTGTAATATTATGTGTTTGGTAAGTAGACTTAAAGTAGAAGTATGTGAAAGTCTTGTTTTACCGCCGATTGACATTACATTAAAACCGTTTGTAAAAAAAACATATAAAGAAGAACAAAAGAACATCAGTGAAATTTTAGTGGTAAGCGATTTTAAATCAAATTCTAAGTATGATTCATTGATAGAAAAAAATGTTGTAAATAGAGTATACAATTCTTTAAAATTTTTGATTCAAGGTCTTTCATCATCATGTGAAAGTGACAAATTTAACTATATTACTTTTGGAACTGATTCATCTCATGAGGCAAGGATGATTACGAGAGAAATGTTAGAATTAAGTTCTCAAAAGACAAAGTTAAAAGAGATTTGTGAAGAAACAAATAGTGCTAATTCAGATTTGTATGAACTTGCATTTAAAGTATCTTTAAAAAACCGTTTACTTACGTTATCTGAAACAAAGTTAAATTACTCTTATGGTAGAGGGATTGTAAATGCAATTACGATTAATCTACCTAAAATAGCTTATGAAGCTTTTTACCATACAAAAGATACAAATATTGGGTTCGACCCTGATTTAGAAACTAATGAAGATAAAATAATAGAAATAAATTTTTTAAGTAGTTTAAAGAAAAGTGTTTTTGTTGCATTTAATGGTTTAGTTGAAAGACTTGAGTTTCAATCTACTGCGACTAAAGGTCAATTTCCAACATTAATGTCAGGACTGTGGATTGACAGTGAAAAACTAAATGTAGAAGATACAATAGGAAATGTATTGAAAAAAGGCACTTTAGAATTGGAATTATATGGATTGGATAGAGTTACTGAAATATTGAAAAAAAATAAAAATCCAAACCAAATAAAAGAATTTAAAGATGAAATAATTCAAGAAATTAATAATATGTTAAATGAATTTTCAAAAGAGTATAAATTAAACTTTACTCTAAAAGAAACAAATGATAATGAAAAATTTGGGGGAGAAAATTATGAAAATAGTTAAAAGAGACGGGACAATAGTACCATATGATCCACAAAAAATTAAAAATGCCATTGGAAAAGCAAATAATGAGGTATCCAAAAAAGAAAGGGCTACTGAAGAACAAATAAATCAGATTATTGAGTTTATAGAAGAAAAAAATAAATCAAGAATATTGGTTGAAGATATACAAGACATTATTGAACAAAAACTAATGGAATTTGGAAATTATCAATTGGCAAAACAATATATTACATATCGTTATACTAGAGCATTAGTTAGAAAAGCAAATACAACAGATAAGTCAATTAAAGAATTAATTGATGGCGAAAGTGAGTATTGGAATACAGAAAATTCAAATAAGAATTCGAAAGTCGTAACTACGCAAAGAGATTATATTGCTGGTATTACAAGTACAGATATCACAAGAAGGTTTTTACTACCAGAAGATATTGTTAAAGCACATGACGAAGGAATTATTCATTTTCATGATGCCGATTATTTTGCTCAAAATGCACTTCATAACTGTGATTTAATTAACTTAGAAGATATGCTTCAAAATGGTACCAATATTAATGGTGTTATGATAGAAAAACCACATAAGTTTTTAACGGCGATGACAATTGCTACACAAATTATTACTGCTGTTTCTTCAAGTCAGTATGGTGGAGCAACTGTAACTATGACTCACTTAGCACCATTTGTTAGAGATAGTTATAATTTCTATCTAAAAAGATATAAGGATAGAAACTTATCTGAATTTGAATGTGAGAAGTTTGCTAAAGAGGATTTAGCTAAAGAAATTACGGATGGTGTACAAACATTCCAATATCAAATTAATTCTATGACAACAACAAATGGACAAGCGCCATTCTTAAGTGTAAGTTTTTATTTAGGTGAGACAGAGGAATATAAAGCTGAACTTGCTATGATTATTGAAGAATTCTTAAAACAAAGAATTCAAGGAATGAAAAACGAAAAAGGTGTATATATTACACCAGCATTTCCTAAATTATTATACGTACTAGAGGAAGACAATATTCATGAAGATAGTAAATATTGGTATTTAACAGAACTTGCTGCTAAATGTACAGCAAAGAGAATGGTACCTGACTATATTTCAGAAAAAATGATGTTGGAATTAAAGAAAAATGAAAAAGGCGAAGGAGATTGTTACCCTTGCATGGGATGTCGCTCATTCTTAACACCAGATAGAACGATGAGCTTAGGAAATATTGCAAAAGCTAAAAACTATGTGGAAGGAAAAGGAAAATATTATGGCAGATTCAATCAAGGTGTTGTTACGATTAACTTAGTAGATGTTGCTTTATCTTCTAAAAAAGATATGGATAAGTTTTGGAAAATATTTGATGAGAGACTTGATTTATGTCATAGAGCATTGCAATTAAGACATGAAAGACTAAGTCATGCAACAAGTGACGTTGCACCAATTTTATGGCAACATGGAGCTTTAGCAAGATTAGAAAAAGGGGAATCAATTCATGAATTACTACATCATGGATATTCAACTATTTCACTTGGTTACGCAGGTCTATATGAATGTGTAAAATATATGACAGGAAACAGCCATACGGATGAAGCAGAAGGAGAAGAGTTTGGATTAAAAGTAATGCAAAGAATGAATGATAAATGTAAGGAATGGAAACTAGCAGAAGACATTGACTACAGTGTTTATGGAACTCCAATTGAATCTACTACATATAAGTTTGCAAAATGTTTGCAAGAAAGATTCGGAAAAATTGAAGGAATTACTGATAGAGGATATATTACAAATTCGTATCATATACCTGTATTTGAAGAAATTGATGCTTTCACGAAACTTGGAATTGAAAGTAGATTCCAAAAACTAAGTCCAGGTGGTGCTATTTCTTATGTGGAAACACCAAACTTACAAAATAATATTGATGCGGTACTTCAAATTATTCAATATATTTATGATAACATCATGTATGCAGAACTAAACACCAAGTCTGACTATTGTCAAGTTTGCGGATTTGACGGTGAGATTTTAATAGATGACGACTTAGAATGGTATTGCCCAAATTGTGGTAATAGAGATCATGATAAACTAAATGTTGCAAGGAGAACTTGCGGATACATTGGAAGCAATTTTTGGAATAAAGGAAGAACACAAGAAATAAAAGAAAGAGTATTACATGTAGATAATAAAGACTATGTTGAAAAACCAAAAGAGCAAGAGGTGGCAAGCTAATGCGTTATAATAAAATTAGAAAAATGGATATTTCAGATGGACCAGGAGTAAGAGTTTCTATATTTATGCAAGGATGTGGTTTTCATTGTAAAAATTGTTTTAATCCAGAAACACATGATTTTGAAGGTGGTACAGAATTTACGGATGAAACGATTGAACAAGTTTTAAAACTATGTGACAATAAAAATATCAAAGGCTTATCGATACTTGGAGGAGAACCAATGCATCCGAAAAATGTAATAGGAACTACTAAACTTGCAAAAGCTTTTAAAATGAAATTTCCAGAAAAAGACATATGGATGTGGAGTGGATTTCAATTTGACAAGGATTTAAAAACGAAAGAAGCAATGAAATACATTGATGTTCTCGTTGATGGTCAATATGTGGATAGTCTTCATAATCCCATGTTAAAATGGAAAGGTTCATCAAACCAAAGAGTAATTGATGTACAAAAGAGTCTAAGACAAAACAAAGTTGTTTTAGCAGTGGAATAAACAAATGAATTAAATTTTCGTTCGTTGAGGGTGTCCTGCAATAGGAAATGATTGTATTGTTTCCTATTGCGGGACATCCTCTTATTTAAATTTACATAAAATGAGCTAATAAATGTTGAAAAATAGCTAAATATTTGATAAAATAATAAAGATTTTAAAAAGTAACAATGGAGAATGTGAATCTTCAATAAAAAACATAAAAGCAGAAAAGGTGAAAATATGAGTAAAGGAAAAGTTTTACTTGGAATGAGTGGAGGTGTAGATAGTAGCGTTGCTGCTATTTTACTAAAAGAACAAGGATATGATGTTATTGGCGTAACGATGCAACTTTATGAAGGTGGTTGTTGTAATTTAGATGCTTCATGGGATGCAAAAAGAGTATGCAATTCTTTAGAAATTCCCCATTTTATTATTGATTTTAGAGAGAGTTTTCAAAAATATGTAATCAATGACTTTATATGTGAATATAAAAATCAAAGGACGCCTAACCCTTGTATAGAGTGTAATAAGTACTTAAAATTTGGAGCAATGTATGAAAAAGCAAAAAAAATGGACTGCGATTATATCGCAACAGGTCACTATGCAAAAATAGAGTATGATGAAAACTATGGTCAAAAAGTACTAAAAAAGTCAAATGCGGGTAGGAAAGATCAAAGCTATGTTTTATACAATTTACCAAAAAACATGTTAGATAATGTTTTGTTCCCACTTGGAGAATTTCATGATAAATCAGAAATAAGAGAAATAGCTCAAAAATGTAATTTGCCAGTAGCCAAAAAGCCAGATAGTGAAGATATATGCTTTGTTCCAAACGGAGATTATAAGGATTTCTTAGAAAGAAATTCAGATATTAAAAGTAAAGAAGGAAATATAGTTTTAAAAGATGGAACAGTTCTAGGTAAGCATACTGGGTTATACAAATACACTATTGGGCAAAGAAAAGGAATGGGAATTGCTTACAAAGTCCCACTTTTTGTTATTGGTTTCAATCCGGCTAAGAATGAAGTGATTGTTGGAGAAGAAAAAGAACTATATTCAACGGAATTTTGGGTAAATGAGATTAATTTATTAACGATGGATAAGATTGTTAAACCAATGGATGTAGATATTAAGATAAGATATTCTGCCAAAGCTGTTCCAGGAAAAATAATGCAACATGGTGATAAAATTAAGGTGGAGTTTGATGAACCACAAAGAGCAGTAACCCCAGGACAGTCAGCAGTATTTTATATTGATACAATCGTTATTGGTGGTGGAAAAATAATTTAATAATTAATTTTAATTTTTTTAATGAAAAGGAAAAAAGAGTTAATACTATTATATATACATAAGAAGAGAATTAGGAGAGTGAAACATGATTTTAAATTCAGTAATTTTAGTAATACTGGGATTCTTTTTATTAATAAAAGGTGCAGATTTCTTAGTAACGGGAGCAAGTAATATAGCTAAAAAATTAAGAATACCAGAAATTGTAATTGGTTTAACCATTGTATCAATTGGCACGTCAATGCCAGAGTTAGTAGTAAGTGTTACATCTGCCATAAAAGGCTATCAAGATATTACAATTGGAAATGTAATTGGAAGTAATCTAGCTAATTTGTTGTTAATATTAGGATTATCTTCTTTTATAAGTCCTGTAAATATAAAAAAAAGCACGCAAGATTTTGAAATTCCAATATGTTTACTTGCTACACTTATATTTGCTGTAATGTGTGTATGGAAGAATGGAATTACACGAGTAGAAGCTTTATTTTTAATGGTACTATTTGTACTTTTCATTGGCTATACAATATATTTAACTCATAAATCTCACAAAATAGAAAATAATACAAATGTTGAAACATCAAATGAAAAATTAGGAAAAAGTGTTTTATTAGTATTATTGGGTATTGTTGCATTAAAAATTGGAGGAGATTTTACCGTTAATAATGCAACTAATATTGCTAGAATTTTAGGATTAAGTGAAAAAATAATCAGCATTACCATTCTTGCAATTGGAACAAGTTTGCCAGAACTAGTTACTAGTGTAATTGCAGCAATAAAAGGTAGAAGTGATATTGCCGTTGGAAATATTATTGGCTCAAATATTTTCAATGTATTACTAATAGTTGGTACTTCAGCATTAGTAAAACCAATTGTATATAACAATGTATATAATATTGATATTATTATATTATTATTTTCAACGTTATTATTAGCTTTTTTCCCGCTGTTCCCACCAAAAGATAAAATGGGAAGAGGAGAAGGGATACTATATATGTTTATTTATACGCTATATATGATGATATCTTTCCACTCTTTATAGTTATTAAAAAATATAATATAGACAGTTAGAAAGGAGAAAATCTAATGATGCAAAAGGCGAAATTTGATATTCAAGGAATGACGTGTAGTAGTTGCTCATCACATGTAGATAAAGCAGTTAATCGCTTAGATGGAGTAAAAAATGTAAGCGTTAATTTACTTTCTAACAGCATGACCTTAGAATTTGATGAGAAAAAGCTTTCAACAGAAGATATTGTGAATGCGGTTGATAAAGCTGGATATCAAGCAACACTTGCAACAAGTGATATAAAAGATTCTAATGGTAACATACATAATACTTTCAAAAATAATAGATATGATAATACAAGAACTATTAAGTCTATGAAAAAAAGATTAATACTATCATTTTTCTTTCTAATTATTTTAATGTTTATTTCAATGCACCATATGATATTTAAGGCATTAGGAATGGATACTCCAGTTTTATTAGAAAAATTTTTTCACGGAAATGAAAATTCTTTAACATATGCCTTCACACAATTGCTATTGTTATTACCTATTATCTATCTAAATAGAAATTATTTTATAACAGGTTTTAAAAGGTTATTAAAATTATCACCAAATATGGATTCATTAATTGCAATGCGGAAGTGGAATTGGAACACTATATGGAATATTTGCTATTTATCGAATTGGGTATGGCTTAGGACATGGACAATTTGATGTTGTTAACCATTATAGTAGCGATCTTTATTTTGAATCAGCTGGAATGATACTTACCTTAATAACGTTTGGAAAATTTTTAGAAGCAAAGTCAAAAGGAAAAACGAGTGATTCAATTAGTAAACTAATTAATCTTACTCCTAAAACAGCAATTGTGTTACGAGATGGAAAAGAAATTGAAATAGCTACAGAAGAGATAATACGAGGAGATACGATTGTTATTAAACCTGGAAGTAGTATCCCGGTTGATGGAATTATTTTAGAGGGAAGTTCATCAGTAGATCAGTCAAGTATTACAGGGGAAAGTATTCCTGTTGTAAAAAACATTAATGATGAAGTTATTTCAGGAACAATTAATAAAAATGGTTCTTTTAAAATGCAAGCTACAAAAGTAGGAAACGATACGACAATTTCACAAATTATTAAATTAGTAGAAGAGGCAAGTAATTCAAAAGCACCTATTTCAAAACTTGCAGATAAAGTTAGTTTGTTTTTTGTACCAGCAGTTATTATCATCGCAATAATTGCAACTATTTTTTGGATATTGAATGGACAAACATTTGAATTTGCAATGGGCATGGGGATTGCAGTATTGGTAATTTCTTGCCCATGTGCATTAGGACTCGCTACACCAGTTGCAATTATGGTTGGAACTGGTAAAGGAGCAGAAAATGGAATTTTGTTTAAGACTGCAGAAAGTTTAGAATTACTCCACAAGATAAATACAGTTGTATTAGATAAAACTGGTACAATTACACAAGGAAAACCGACTGTCACAAATATAATTTCACCCGTTTCAAAAGAGAAACTATTAAAAATTGTTGGAAGCTTAGAAAAAAATTCTGAGCATCCACTTAGTGAAGCTATCATTGAAAAAGTAAATGAATTGAAAATAAATACTGTTTCAGTCAATAACTTTAAATCAATTCCTGGAAGAGGCGTAATGGGTGAAATAGATGGCACAAATTATTTAGTTGGAAACATTCTATTCATGCAAGAAAAACATATTGAAGTCAATGAAAATGAAAGTGAAAAATTGCTGAAGGAAGGAAGGACAGTTTTATATATTTCAAATGAAAATAAATTGATTGGAATGATTGCTTGTCAAGATATGGTGAAAGATACAAGTAAAATTGCAATTGAAGAATTACAAAAAAATAATATTAAAGTAGTAATGTTAACAGGAGATAATCAATTGGTTGCAAATACCATTGCAAAAGAAGTTGGAATAGCAGAAGTAATTGCAGAAGTACTGCCAGCAGATAAAGAAAAAGAGGTTTCAAGACTTCAAAAAAGTGGCAGAAAAGTTGCATATGTTGGTGATGGAATCAATGATAGTCCAGCATTGGTAAAAGCAGATGTTGGTGTAGCTATTGGAAGTGGTACAGACATTGCAATAGAGTCAGCAGACGTTGTTCTTATGAAAGATAGCTTACAAGATGTTGTAACAGCTATTGAGCTTAGTAAAGCTACTATCAATAATATAAAATTAAATTTGTTTTGGGCATTCTTTTATAATTGCGTTGGAATTCCAATTGCTGCGGGAGTATTTTATTTATCACATGGATTAAGATTAAGCCCAATGATAGGTGCAGCAGCTATGAGTTTAAGTTCTGTTTGTGTTGTTTCTAATGCGTTAAGACTTAGGAGGTTTAAAGCAAAATTGCAAAGTAGAAATAGTTCAATAACTAATCATATGAGTGAGGAGAAGAATGAAATGAATGATTTGAAAAAAGAAATTTTTATTGAAAAAATGATGTGTGAACACTGTAAAATGAGGGTAGAAAAAGCATTGCTGTCAGTAGAAAATGTTTCCAAAGTTGAAGTTAGTTTAGAAAATAAAAAGGCAGTAGTTTACTTATCTTCACAAGTGTCGGATGACATTTTAAGGAATGCAATTGATGAAGCTGGATATGAAGTAATTGATATAAGATAAAAAATAAGAGTTTAAAGAATGTGTAATATATAAAAGGAGAAATAATAATGCTCAATCAATTTTCAAGAACAGAATTATTAATAGGAAAAGAAGCGTTAGAAAAATTAAATAAATCAAAAGTTGCAATCTTTGGACTTGGTGGAGTTGGTTCATTTGTTCTAGAAGGGTTAGCTAGGGCAGGAATAGGTAATTTTATATTAGTAGATGACGATAAAATTTGTCTTACTAATATTAATCGACAACTTTTAGCAACAAGAAAAACAGTAGGAAAGCCAAAAGTTGAAGTTGCAAAAGAGAGAGTTTTAGAAATAAATTCTAAAGCAAATGTGGAAATTTATCAAGAGTTTTTTTTACCTGAAACAAAAGGGATTATAGATGAAAGTGTTTCATATGTGGTAGATGCAATTGATACAGTTACAGCTAAAATTGAATTAGTAATGAGAGCACAAAAATTAAATATTCCAATCATTTGTAGCATGGGAACAGGAAATAAACTAGATCCAACAAAATTTGAAATCACAGATATTTACAAGACAAGTATTTGTCCACTTGCAAAAGTGATGAGAAAAGAGTTACGTAGTAGAGGTGTAAAAAAATTAAAAGTTTTGTATTCCAAGGAAGAACCAATTAAGCCTGATGAAACTTTAGAATGTAGTTGTAAAACAGGTTGTATTTGTCCACCAGGGACGAAAAGAAAATGCTCAACAAGAAATCAAGTGCCAGGAAGCATTTCATTTGTGCCATCAGTAGCAGGTTTAATTATTGCAGGAGAAGTAGTAAAAGACTTGATAAAGTGAGTAGCGGCGAACAGCGTTCGCCATGTACAAAGCAATACGTAGCGGCGAGCAGCGTTCGCCATGTATAAAGCAATACGTAGCGGCGAACAGCGTTCGCCATGTACAAAGCATCATGAAAGAAATGGAGTAAATATAAATGGATAGAAACGAAAAAAGTAAAGAAGTTGAAAGAAGTATTATTACTACATATAGGAAAAAAATATGGAATAAGTTTATTCAAGGCATTACTGAATATGACATGATAAAAGATGGCGATAAAATTGCTGTATGTATGTCAGGTGGAAAAGATTCAATGCTTCTCGCAAAATGTTTTCAAGAATTACAAAAACATGGTAAGAAAAATTTTGATGTGATATATTTATGTATGAATCCAGGATATAACGAAGTCAATAAACAAAAAATATTAAGTAATTGCGAACTTTTAGATATTCCAGTAACAATGTTTGAAACAAATATATTTAATGCAGTAGATACCATAGATGCTCACCCTTGCTATGTTTGTGCAAGAATGAGAAGAGGACATTTGTATAAAAAAGCACAGGCATTAGGTTGTAATAAAATTGCATTAGGTCATCATTTTGATGATGTAATTGAAACTATATTAATGGGAATGTTTTATGGCTCACAAGTGCAAACAATGATGCCTAAATTATATAGCTCTTTCCACGCTGGAATGGAATTAATAAGACCATTGTACTTTGTAAAGGAAGCAGATATTTTAGCATGGAAAGAAAGAAATGGTTTAGAGTTTATTCAATGCGCATGCAAAGTGACAGAAAAACGAGGGCTAACCTCACAAGATGTGGTAGGTTCTAAAAGGGAAGAGATGAAGAATCTTATTAAAGATTTAAGAAAAGTATACAAAAATATAGACGTAAATATTTTCAGAAGTGTACAAAATGTTAATTTAGATACTATTATTTCGTATAGAAGAGGGGATGAAGTTCATCATTTCTTAGACGATTATGATGAAAGAGGAAGAGCAAAACAGGCGAATATAACGGTTGTTGATACATGGGGAATTGATAGATTTCCAAAGAATTGAGCCATTTCGTTGATGAATAAATTCGAAGCAGT
Organism: Clostridia bacterium; assembly: GCA_017469465.1. Classification (GTDB taxonomy): domain Bacteria; phylum Bacillota; class Clostridia; order TANB77; family UBA1234; genus UBA1234. Next base: position 30,100 of record JAFUGH010000011.1, read on the forward strand.
GCATGGCCTCTGAATATAAAGTAATGTGCGCCATAGAAGGAGTAATAGGTATGGTAAATCGGAATTCCAAATTTTTTGTATGAAAAATTAAAATTACAATATGATGAAGAAGACTTAAAAAAAATAATAGAAGGATATACTACAAAAAGAAAAACCACTTTTCGTGTAAACACATTAAAATCTAATATAGAAGAAATTGAAGAAGTATTAAAAGAAAATAATATTTCATATAGTAAGGTAAAATGGTATGATGATGCATTTGTTATAAATGATGTGAAAGAAAATGAGATAAGAAATTTAAAAATATATGAAGAGGGAAAAATTTACTTGCAAAGCTTATCTTCTATGATGCCAGTAATCTTTTTAAATCCAAATTCAGGTGAAAATATTTTAGACATGTGTGCTGCACCTGGAGGTAAAACTACGCAAATAGCAACTCTTTCTAATAATACTTCATTAATAACAGCATGTGAAAAGAATAAAATAAGAGCGGAAAAATTAAAGTATAATATTGAAAAACAAAAAGCACAAAAAACAACTGTATTAGAGCAGGATGCAAAAAATTTAAGTGAGTTTTTTTCATTTGATAAAATTCTTTTAGACAGTCCATGTAGTGGAAGTGGTACCATTAATATAGAAGATAAAAAGTTAGAAAAGTATTTTACGGAAGATTTAGTCTCTCACTCTATAAAAGCGCAACAAATTTTATTACATAAAGCTATTAGTTTACTAAAACCAGGCCATGAAATGATATATTCGACATGTTCCATTTTAAAAGAAGAAAATGAAAATAACATAGAAAAAGTATTGAAGAATAATCAAGTGGAAATAATACCGTTAAACACTGAAAAGTTAGAAGATGTTCCATTATTGCCTAGTAAGATAGAAGGTGTCATTACGGTTTGTCCAACGGAATTATATGAGGGTTTTTTTATAGCAAAATTATTAAAAAAGAAATAAAAAGGAGTGAATAATAATGGAGAAAAAATTAGGTTTTGGATGTATGAGACTTCCGATGAATGGTACTACTGTTGATTATGAGGAATTTAATAAGATGATAGACTATTATATGGAGCAGGGTTTTAATTATTTTGATACTGCACATGGTTATTTGGGTGGTCAAAGTGAAATTGCAATTAGAGAATGTTTAGTAAAGAGATATCCAAGAGAAAGTTATGTTTTGACAAATAAACTAACTCAACCATATTTTAGAACACAAGAAGAAATTAAAACTTTTTTTGAAAAACAATTAGAATGGTGTGGAGTTGAATATTTTGATTATTATTTAATGCATGCGCAAGATAGAAATACATATTCTCATTTTCAAAAAAACAATGCCTACAGTGAATGTTTAAAATTAAAAGAAGAAGGAAAAATAAAACATTTAGGAATCTCTTTTCATGATACAGCAGAAATGTTGGAACAAATATTAACGGAGCATCCTGAAGTTGAAATTGTTCAAATTCAATTTAATTATGCAGATTATGAATCTGCGAGCGTGCAATCCAAAAAAGTTTATGAAGTTTGTCGTAAATTTCATAAGCCTGTGTTAGTGATGGAACCAGTAAAGGGAGGTGGATTAGTTAATCTACCAAATGAAGCTAAAAAAATGTATGATGATTTAAATCAAGAGGCAAGTTATGCAAGTTATGCAATACGATTTGCTGCTAGTTTTGATGGCATATATAAAGTGCTATCTGGAATGAGTAATTATGAACAACTAAAAGATAATGTAGACTATATGAAAAATTTTTCTCCTTTAAGTGATAAAGAAATGCAAACAGTATTAAAAGTTGGAGAACTATTGAGAAACATGAAAGGAATTCCTTGTACAGCATGTAGATATTGTATAGAAGGATGTCCTATGAAGATTTCAATTCCTGATTTATTTTCATGTTATAATACAAAAAAACAATTCAATGATTGGAATGCTGGCTATTATTATAACATACATACTCAAAATGGACACGGAAAAGCATCCGATTGTATTAAATGTGGTAAGTGTGAAAAAGTTTGTCCACAACATTTGGAAATTAGAAAATTATTAAAAAATGTAAGTGAAACATTTGAATAAAAATTGTTCAAGCACCTGACAAGTTAGGACTGAATATACTTTAAATGTATATGGGTTTTAGTTTGGAGGTGCTTTCTTTATGCTCGGTGTTATGTCTTTATTTGAGTTCATGAAGGAATTCTTTTTTCTTTTTGGATATGTAACAAGTTATAGCTTGTTTCCTGAACCACTATCGCAAGAAGAAGAAAGCTATTATTTAGAACTATTAGAAAATGGAGATGAGAATGCTAAAAAGATTTTAATTGAAAGAAACTTAAGATTAGTTGCTCATATAGCAAAAAAATACACAACTTCAAATATAGAACAAGAAGATATTATTTCAATTGGTACTATTGGATTGATTAAAGGAATCAATAGCTACCAAAAAAGTAAAGGAGTAAAACTTGCTACATATGTTGCTAGATGTATTGAAAATGAGATACTGATGCATTTCAGAAGTACGAAGAAGTTAGCTCAAGAAGTATCGCTTAATGATGCACTTCGGTCAAGATAAAGAAGGAAATGAAATTACATTTATTGACGTAATTGAAAATGGTGGGATGAGTGTTGAAGATGAAATTGATTTAAAGCTAAAAGTAAAAAAATTATATAAAAAGATTTCAGAAGTATTGCAAGATAGAGAAAAAATGATTATTGAATTTCGATTTGGCTTAAACGGTAGAGAACCGAAAACTCAAAATGAAATTGCTAAAATGCTTGGAATATCTCGTTCTTATGTCTCAAGAATCGAAACAAAAGCAATTGGAAAATTAAGCAAAGAATTTGAAAACTAAGTTGGATTCTAAAAACAATTAACGGCGAACACTACTTTGTATACGGAGGCTGTGCTGTGCATACTTTATCTATAATTCACTTAATTCGAACTAACATATTAATACAGGAACACCCTCATGTGTGTTTGCCACTACAAAAATACTGAAGAAAATTTGTAGCGGGGCACAAAGTGCTCCATAAAATGTGGGAGGTGATCAATTGAAGAGAGGTCTTTCTCTTGCAGGTGGTGGAATCAAAGGCGCTGCACATATTGGCGTCTTAAAAGCTTTTGAAGAGAATGGTATTAAAATAGATATGATATCTGGTGCTTCTTCAGGTAGCCTTGTTGCAACAATGTATGCAGTTCGGATATGGAGCAGATGAAATATATGACTTCTTTAAAAAATATGCAAAAAATATTAAATACTTTGATGTTAAAAATATTTTAAAATTAGTTAGTGGACTAATTATAAAAAAGGAAATTACCATAACTGGTTTAACTAATGGAAACAAATTAGAAAACTACATAAAAGAAAAATGTGCGGAAAAAGGAGTATATAATATTAAACAAATTAAATTTCCACTGTATATAACAAGTGTAGATTTAATGAATGGAGATATTTATTTTTTTACAAATTCAAAATGCCCTAATAAAGAAAAATTAAAGCTGGTAAAGGACATTGAGATTTGTAAAGCAGTTCGAGCAAGTTGTAGTTTCCCTGGTATTTTTGAACCTGTAAAATGGAATGGCACAGAATTAATTGATGGTGGGATTAGAGAAAACATTCCTTGGAAAGTTTTAAAGGATTGCGGTTGTGATGAAGTAATCAGTGTTGTATTTAAAAATAAACACAAAAAAGATTGTGATAAAAATATGATAAGCGTCATTGATAGTGCGAAAGAGTATTTAAGCGATGAACTTTTACAATACGAAATTAGCGGTAGTGATAATATCATAGAGGTTGAGACATCTGGAATTAATTTACTAGATTATTCAAAAGTTGATTATTTATATCGCTTAGGTTATGAAATGGCGATGAAAAAAATTAAAACATTTTAAAATTAGTACCTTGCCAAAATGTCCGCGGCAAGGTAATTTTTTTTGCTCTCATAACTTTGATGTTTTTTGGACAACTTAAATTTGAGGAAGGAGCACAAAAAACATGAGGCAAAAAAAGATTTTTTTTCTAATTATAGTATTTGCAATTTTTTTTGCATATATGACAAATATCGAAAAAATTCCTAAAAATATTACTTTATATCAAAATGAAAAATATCAAGTAAAGTATTTGAAAGGTATTGAAATAGAGGGAAGTAACATAGTTACTGAGGAAAATTTTTGGAGCAAATTGGCAACGATAAACACTGATATTATAGGAGATATAGAATTAAAGCTTTCTTCTTTGGGAGGACTGTTTAATAAAAAAATAACGGTAAATGTTTTACCAACTATGGAAGTAATTCCTGGTGGTGATTTAATCGGAGTAAAAATGTATAGTAAAGGTGTTTTGATTGTCGGTGAATCTAAGATACAAGGAATAGATGGAAATTGGTATGATTTATTTGAGGAAGATACTTTTAGAGCAGGAGATATTTTATTAAAAATAAATGAATATGAAATAGAATCAGCAGAAGAAATTTCTAAAATTGTGAATAACATTGGTGAAAAAGAAATTGAGCTTACTTATCAACGAAATGATTTGATATTAAAAACAAAAGTGACACCAGTAAAAAGTTTTGAAGATGGCTTATATAAAATTGGATTATGGGTAAGAGATGGAGCAATGGGAGTAGGAACACTTACATTCTATTCGCCAGAATATTTAAAGTTTGCAGCACTTGGACATGGAATCTCTGATGAAGATTCTAAAGAATTAATTGAAGTAGGAGAGGGAGAAATATATGATGCAAAAGTAATTTCAATAACAAAAGGAAGAAATGAATATCCAGGAGAATTGAAAGGATTTTTAAACGAATACGAAGAATTTGGTAAGATAGAAATTAATTCTAAAAATGGTATTTATGGAAATTATAGTGGTGATTTTGAAATTAATTCTAGAGGAAAAATAGAAATAGCTTCTAAGAATGAAGTTCAACTTGGAAAAGCTAAAATTCTATGTACCGTAGATGAGTCTCAAGAAATTAAAGAATATGATATTGATATTTTAAAAATGTCAACTTCAAATTTTTCAGCTTCAAGAGGAATGATAATTAAAGTTACTGATGACGAATTAATTAAAAAAACTGGTGGAATTATTCAAGGAATGAGCGGTAGCCCAATCATACAAAATGGGAAATTAGTAGGAGCAGTCACACATGTGATTGTCTGTTAAGAGGAAAAATAGAATGTAAGGTTTAACGACAGAAGATGGTAGAAAAGGAAATTACATATTGAGTATGAGAAGTGTCAATGTTAAAGTTGGCACTTTTTATTTTGTGTCAACAATGATGGCACATACTCGTAGCGGAGCACTGTGTGCTCCATAAAAAAGCAATTAAGAGAAAGAAGGCGATAAATTGAACATACCAAATTTTGAAAGTTTGGCAATACCATCAGAAATTCTATTTAACAAAGACTTATCAGACAGAGAAAAAATCTTATTATCCATCGTCTTAAGTTTAAGTAGAAAGAGTAATTTCTGCTATGCAGGTAATAAATACATATCGGATATTTTTAATGTAACTGATGAAACAATATCAAGAGCATTTAGTTCATTGAAGGATAAAAAATATATAAAAATGAATTATAATAATAAAACGACAAATTCGAGAAAAAGAGAGATTGTTCCTATCAAAGAAAACATATTTAAGAATACTCAAAATGAACAAGATGGTATTGATGAAAATGACAATGGGTATCTTCAAAATCGACAAGAGAGTATTGTCAAAAATAATAAGGAGTATCATCAAAATAATCAAGGAGGTATAGTCAAAAACGACAAATATATAAATAATAATTATATTAATAATAATAAAAGTAATAATAATATAATAAAGGACATACCAAATCGATATAAGACGGATCAGTATGATAATATTGACTGGAGTCAATATTACGCTAATTAAAGAGCTTTATTCTTGGAGAAAGAATAAGGCTCTTTTACTGTGCCTATTCAGAAGCAAGATACTTATGAAAGGCACACATCAAATAAGATGCTAAAAGCAATCTTATTTGATGCCATAAAAGTGGGTTCCACTTTTATGGAAAAAGAGATGCAAGGGAAAGAATTTCCTTTGCCACACAGACACTTTTTAGCTATAGCGTGAAAAAAGTGTTGTAGTGTGTTATAACACTTTACTTGCGGAGTGTTCTTTAGTTTGAGCGAGAGGAGGAATTTTATGAGCTATGCAATCATTAGAAATGTGAAATATAAACGTGCAAATTTGACACTAGCATATAGACATAACGAAAGAAAAAATAGTCATTATTCCAATAAGAATATCGATAAATCACGCACATATTTAAATTATCATTTGAAAGAACCAATGCAAAGTTACGAAAAAGAATTTGAGAGAATCAGAAAAGAACACAATCTAAAAGGACAGATAAAAGATGTTAGCAATATTGCTTGTGAGTATATAATTACATCAGGAAAAGAGTTTTTTGAACAGATTGGAGAAGAAGAAACCAAAAGGTATTTTAAAACAGCCTATGATTTTGTATGTGAATATAAAGACTTGGGCGAACAAAATATATTATCAGCAGTAGTACACATGGATGAGGAGACACCTCATATGCACTTGGTGTTTATACCTGTAGTACATACATTAAATAAACAAGGGCAAGAAATAGATAAAATTGCATGTAGTGAATTTTGGAAAGCAAAAGATAGTTACAGAAAGTTGCAAGATGCTTATTATGAGTATATAAGAAATCATCATTTTGAAGTCGAAAGAGGAATTGAAAGTGATAGAATTCATTTATCAGTAAAGGATTATAAAGAAGTTACAAACTTTGAGAAAACAGAGAAAGTATTGAAAGATACTTTGTTAGAACTAACTGAAATGCCAGAAGTAAAAGATATAAGAAAATTTATGATAAATCGTGATGAAAAAATCCAAAATGAGATTATTAAGCCACGAGATGATTTAATACAAGAATTGTATAAGGATAATGTGGCATTACATAAAGAACTTACTAAACAAGCTATGATTATCGATAAAGCTGAAACTTTTGAAAGGGAAAGAACAAATATATATTATAGCAATGAAAAATTACAAGAAAAGTGTAATAAGCTAGAAAAAGAATTAGAGGATACCAAGTTTGATATGAAATTTGACCATCAAAATGAAATAAATCAATTGAATTATCAGCATCAGAGAGAAATTAAGAGATTGAAGAAACAAATTGAAAAAATTGAGAGAATTTTAGAAAATGTAAAAGAAAAAATTCAAGCATTTATACAATGGGTTTGTAAGAAATTATCTGTTCCAACTGAAGAGAAGATAATTAAAGAATTCGAAAATGATACATATATAAGTTTTGATATTGAAAGACAAATGACTATTAATAATGATATAGAAAAAGAGAATAATGCGATGGAAAGGTAGAATGGAACTTTAACCACAGATTTAAATAAAAATAGGTAAATATAGGTATTTACATTGATTTTTATGCCAAATTATTGTATAATGATTCACAGAATAACGAATATTATGAATTTATTTCAATTTTAAATCTATTATAGGAGGATGATACATGTGGAAGAGAACGAACATAATCTGATTATTGAAGAATTAGATGACATTGTTATGAACATACTTCATGATAAATGTGTAAATATTGAAAAAAATGATGAATCTTCTGATGGAAATGTTTATATTATTGAAACTATTGGTAATAAGTATGTTGCTAAAGTATATGAAGATAAGGAACACGCAGAATCAATGATTCTTTTGCATAAATCGTTACCATTATTAATTAGTGTACCTAAATTAATATATACAAATTATGAGTGTATTAATGATTCGAAAAAATATTATATTGTGATTTATTCATTTATTAATGGGAAACCAATTGATAAAACTTTAAATGATGGAAAAGTTGGAAATGATACAATTATAAGTGTTGCAAAATTGGTTAGAAAAATGCATGATATGACTTTAAGTGGAAATAAGTTTAAGTTACCTGAATTGCCTTTTGATACTATTAATAAAAGAAAAACATTATTACACTTTGACTTAACGAAAAGTAATATTTTTCTAGATGAATGTAGTAATATATCCATTATAGATTTTGATGATGCAATGTATGGTTCTGCAATTTATGATATAGCTATTCTGATTTCTACTTTCTTCTTTTCAAAATCAAGAGGTATTGATATAGATGGAATGAATATTTTTTTGGATGCTTATTATGGAAATGATTTAAATTTAAAAAATGAAGAAATTAACTATATTAAAGAATGTTCTATTCAATGGATTGATTATTTAATATCTAATAATAAGCTTTCTCAAAATTTAATTGATAGTTTCAAAATCAAACGAACTTTGATAAGTGAAAATTTATAAATATTAAAAGAATGAAGTGATGAAACATGAAAGCAATTGGAATTATATGGAATATGGGAGAGCAATTTTTTACAGATATTTTAAATGATATTAATTCAATTCAAAATATTTCTTATATTAAAAAATATGAACTGAAAGATGAATATAAAAACTTTGTCCTTGATTGTTACTTCGGTGATTCAGAAGCTTTTTTGGAAGGATATATTTATGAGAAAATAAATTCTATGAAATTAAATACTAACACGACTATTACTATTTTTGAGATTGTAATTACGAATCCTTCTTTTAAAATTAATCCAGAGACTAATATTAAGCAATGTGTAGAAACCAAATTTATAAAACAAAAGATAAGAGAAAAATACTCTAATAAGATTAATGGATATTTTTTCGACAATTTAATTCATATTACTGATAATGAAGATGAGTATAATAATATGCAAAGGATACTGCCAAAGTATGATAGATATATAGTAATTTAAAAAGCAATCAGTATTGAAGGGTGTGATACGTTGAATAAGTATTTATTAATTATGGCTGGTGGAGCCGGCACAAGATTATGGCCTATTAGTACTACAAATAATCCAAAACAATTTTTAAAATTGTATAATGATGAAATAATGATTAATGAAACAATCAAAAGAGTAGAAAACTTATTTGATTTCGATAATATTTTTATAGTAATTAATGAAAGCCAAAAAGAAATGGCAAAACGTTATGTTGACTCAAAAATACCAAGAGATAATATAATAATTGAACCAATGGCTAAAAATACGGCGATGTGTATTTTCTATTCCACCTTAAAGATAAAGAAGATGAAAGGTGATGGAGTCATAGCAGTTTTTTCATCTGATCATTATATTAACAATGAAAAAGCACTACAAAATAGCATACAAGAATCTCTTATGATTGCAGAAAAAAATGAGTATCTTGTTACAATTGGAATTTTTCCATCATATCCTGCAACATGTTATGGATATTTGGGTGTAAAGGAAAAAAATGATGAAAATGGATATATTGTTGATGAATTTAAAGAAAAACCTAATTACGAAAAAGCTTTAGAATATGTAGAAAGTGGTCATTATTTTTGGAATAGTGGTATGTTTTTTTGGAAAACGAGTGTTATACTTAAAAATTTTGAAGAGAATTTGAAAGATATTAGTTTTTTTCAAAATGAAATTATGAAATGTATAAATACTGAGTTTGAAAGCAAAAAAATGATGCAAATCTATCAAAACATTGAAAATATATCAATTGATAAAGGAATAATGGAGAAGGCTAATTCTATTAGAATGGTTAAAGCGGATTTTGAATGGAGTGATATTGGCAATATTAAAAGCTATTTTGATACCTTACGGTTTAGATTGTAATAATAACAGAATGATTGGTAAAATAGTGAGTAAAGGAACAGATAATTGTAATTTATACAATCAAGGAAATGAATTATTAGTTACCATTGGATTAGAGAACATTACTGTTTTACATTGTAATAATGTCATTTTGGTAAGTAATAATGATGAAATAGGTAAAACAAAAGAAATTATAAATGAATTATCCAAAAATAATGAATATAAGGATTTTCTATAGGGGTATTAATAAATGGAATATTTTTTAGAAGTAACGAAAAATACGAGGATTGATGAATTTTTACATCAATTGAATAATAACACATTGGTGATTTATTCACCTACATCATTAAAAAAATTAAAAGGTTTTAAATTAAATGCTAGTATGATTGATTGGCATACTATCTCAAAAAATACGGAGACTATTCAAGAAATTATGGACAAGTATCAATATGTTGATGAGATAGTTTCTTTTGGTGGAGGAAGTACCATTGATATAGCTAAATATATATCATATAAATTGAATAAAAGACATATCTGTATTCCTTCAATGTTATCTACAAATACATATGCTACCAATAAAGTAGCTCTTTTAGTGGAAGGTAAAAAAATAACTTTAGATGCCAAAATGCCAGATTTAATACTATTAGATAATGATTTTTTAAGGAAATCACCAGAAGAAAATTTATTTGGATTTGCTGATGTATTATCTATACATACAGCATTGTATGACTGGAAAATTGCAAATCAAACGATAAACGAAAAAATAGACAACAATGTTTATGAAATGGCTAAAAACCTTTTGGAAAAGGCTAAATTGTATATTGAAATAAATAATTATGACATGATTGAATACGATGTTGAAAATCTTTATAAATTTATAGGAGAGGCTGGATATATTACGAATTTATATGGTACAGGTAGACCTGAAAGTGGTTCGGAACATATATTTGCCAAAGAATTAGAAAGTATACTTGATGTTCCGCATGGATTATCTGTTTCAATAGGTATTATATTAATGACGATGTTACAAATGAGAGAAGAAGATGAAATAGTAGAATTAATACGAAAAATTAAAGTGTTAGATTATTCTAAAAAGTATAACATTACAGTAAACGAGATTAGACAAGCATTTTTAAATTTAAAGCCTAGAGAAAACAGGTTTTCAATTGTTGATATAAATAATGAAAATATTAGTTTTAAGGAACAGATTTTAAAAGAATTTATAAAGAAACAAATTATTTAAAGGTGAAATATGATTATAATAAATGATTTTTTTGTAAGGTATAAAGAAGCCGTTTCCAACCAGATGGAACTTTTATTAAAAGAATTTGGAGGAAAAATAATATCTGCTACTCGATTTATGAATCAAAAAGCTTTTGAGAAAGAAGATAGGAAAGATCAGATATATGTTTATCCACCATTAGTTTATTATTTTGTTGCGATAAAAGAGATTGTTATTCATCCGAATGAAATTATTCATATTTTTGAAGAAGAACCTTGCTTGTGGAAAAGAATACTTCTAAACATGAGTAAAAACAAAGTATTTATTTCTATGTATAGAAGACCTGATGAAAAGTATGCAAAACATATAAAAAAATTTCATAATCTGTGTAAAATATTTGTTGAACTTGAAGCACATAAGAAAATTCTTAGTCAGTATGGAATTGAAGAGGATAAAATAATTGTTACACCAACTCCAGCGAAAATTACAAGACAGTTTAGTACTAAAGAGTATAAATTATCAAACATTAATATTTTATTTGCTAGTTGGAATAATAAAGAAGGAGATGCTATTACAGAGAGAGGATTAAGATTTTTATTAGAGCTATTAAGAGATAATTTATCCTTTACGTTGACGATTCCATTAAGAGATAATGATATTGTATCTTTTGTAAAAATTGCTGAAGAATATGGAGTTTGGAATAGAATTAGTCTTGTAGATATTAATAATAACATAGATAAGCTTACAGAACTTTTTGAAAATTCAAATTTCGTGGCTTTTGTTCCTCAAAAAAGGATTGTGAAAGATGTACCTAATTCATTAATTGATGGTTTAGTTAGAGGAAAGCCTGCAATTATTTCTGATATTATAGATTTTTCAGATGTTGTTCTTAATGAAAAAATAGGGATTGTTTTCAAAAGAGGTGAAAAAGCGGGTAAACTAGATATATCTGAACAAAAATACAAAGAATTAAGTTTGAATGCGTATAAATATTCAGAAAAACATATACCACAAAATTATGTTCAAATAATTAGTAATGAATATAAGCAATTTTTAAAAGAAAGGATTGATATAATTGAGAATAGCAATAATTAATCCATGGTCAATTTCCAAAAAATCTGTGGGTGGTACAGAAAGATTTGTTATGGACTTGGCTGAAGCATTGCATAAAAATGGAAATGAAGTAGATGTATATATGTTTTCAGGAGAAAATCATATATTAAATGGGATTTCATATATTAATATTAATTTACTGGATATAGATGGGGATGCGGATGAATATATGCTTCAAGAGCATTTTGGCAAATTTGATACAGATGATGCCTATGATAATTTAGCCAAACTTTTAGAAAGTAAAATTGATGTTACTAAGTATGATTTTATTCAATTAAACTCATTATTGTTTTTACAAGCATGGAGATGGAAGAAAAGAGTATTTACAATACATACAAATCCGTTTGAATATGAGCTTGCATGGGGAAAAACTTCTTATACAAAGTGTTTAGAAATAATGAAAAGGTATAAAGAAAATCCTGATACTATTTTTGTTGCTCCATCAAAGTTCTATGCTGAACTATATAGCGAGTTAACCAATTGTAAAATAGAATATATTCCGCATGCAATAGATATTTCAAGATTAGAAACACAAAGCTTAAAAGAAAAAATAATTCATAAATATAGTTTAGCAGAAAATAGAATACATATTATTGTTCCTAGTAGGCTTGAACCAATACAAAAACAGCCGATGCTTTTATTGGATGCCTGTTGCTTATTACCGCAAGAAATGAAGGAACAAATTGAAATTATTTATACAGGTCTAGATAAACAATATATTAAATTTGTTGATGAATTAAAAAATAAGGCAAAAGAAAATAGTATTATTATTCATATAATTAGATTTGATGAAATGGCAGAGGTGTATAAAATAGGTGATTTTACAGTTCTTCCAAGTAAATCAGAGAGCTTTGGCTATTCGGCTTTAGAATCATTGTCTTTAGGAATACCAACTATTTTAAATTCAATACCTACATTTTTGGAAATAAGTACTGGAAACGAGAACGCCTATTTATTTAATAATTCAACTGTTGAACTAAAAGATTTAATTGCTAAATTCATAGAGCAAAATGATTTTAAAAGAGCTATACCTCCATTCGCATGGAGTGAACAATATAGTATGAACTCATTTGCAAATAATTATTTGAAATTGATTTAATTTTAAAGGAGACGGCAAATGCCAGTCTCCTTTTATAGGTTAAAATCAAGCAAATCTTTAATGTCACATATTTTATAATCATATTTTTTACAATTGCCAAATCCATAACTTGCCCATATAAAACTTATATTTGCTTCTTTTGCGGCTTTATAGTCGTTTTCTGTGTCACCAATATAAATGGCTGTAGAAATGTTGTTTCTTTTCATTAATATATTTATATTATTAGATTTTGGCAAGTTTGTATTACCAGAACATTCGAAATCCTTAAATAGACTCTGTAATTTATAATAGTTTATAAAGGACTCAATATACCCAATTTGACAATTACTAACAATGTATAAATTGTAATTGTTTTTTAGCTGTGTGATCGTGCTTATAGTATTTGGATAAATGTTACCACCATATTTTGAAAGGTACTTTACTTCTTCTAATTGGCTTTTTTCTATAAAAGCAGTGCCTAATTTTGAATCCTTGCTAAATAAAGTTGCAATTATCTCATCATTTGTCATACCCATAATTGATTTTATTGAAATATTAGAAGTATTGATATTAAATTGCTTGGAAACTTTTTTCCAAACGATTTCAATCTGTTTTGTAGAATCCCATAAAGTTCCATCTAAATCAAAGATTAGATTTTTCATTGTTTAAACACCACCTATCAATAAAAATTATATAACAGAAATAATAATCTTACAAATGAAAAAATAGTGAATTACAGGTAAGTTCTTTCAATCCATTTCTTAAACTCTTTTTTAGAAATTTCCCTTTTAAGGTAGTTTTCTTTCATTACAGCACCTTCGGATTTGTATTTTTCGAATCTCATTTTAGTTTTTTCTGTATGGTAGTGTGAATTACTACTAGCAAGTGACATATATCTTTTTCTGTACATCTCAAGTAATTTATCATTTTTGAGACTATTCTTATATGATTTCTCTTTTCCAATTTCTCTACATGTTTTTCCATTTTCAAAAATGTTATTGCAATATTTGGTTGACTTTAAATTGTCTGGAATAAAATACTTACCACAATTTTTGCACTTTCTAATGGTATTGTGTTTATTCATTATAAATTCCTTGAATTCTATTGCAAGAATACTAATAATATCTTCACTTTCAAAACCATAAGTGATGTTATATTTATAAATGGGAATGCCGGCTACTAGGTATTTACTTAATACATGATCTATACGTAAATCATCTATAAGTAAACTTATTTCATAATTATCAAACATATATGTATTGATTTTTCTATTCTCATTTTCCATTTGATATTTTTCTTTTGCCTTTTGGTATTCTTCAGGATGTTCTTTTATGTATTTTTTATATACTTCTACCTTTTTGTCAATGTATCTTTCAGCATCTTTATGTACATTAGATATTTCTTTTATTTTTTCCAAGTATTCATTTGGTTTTGGCGGAGAGTTTAACAGTTTACTATCATAAGGGAGATTCAAATTTTTTAAGAAAGTATTTTGTGAGTATTTAAAGAAATCTTGTACATTGTAGGAAATCATGACAAGTTGTTTGTAGTAATATTCAGAAGGAAGATTGATTTTTATAAGCTTAATTGGAATATCTATATCTGGATTATATCTAAAGTAATATGATTCAAAACAATATTTACTGATAAATAAGCCACATTCTGCAAGGTCGGATATATCTGTATTTAGAAATTCTACTAAAAGTGAGCCAGTACGTCTAACTTTGTATTTAGGAAGTGGATCCAAAGCGAAAGAATCTTTACAATTCACCATTTTTTTATAAAGCAATATTTCTGTATTTGTTTCTTTTTCAAATGCTATAGAAACATCCATAAAATTTACCTCCACATCAAACAACCTGAAACTTCAAAATATTTTTTTGAGGTTGTGTAGTGTTAATCTTGCCGATACCCTAGTAGAATTAAGTCAGTTATTGTTGATAGTATTCTATAACGGATTACATAAAATGTCAACGAATAATGCACATTGAAAAATGAATAGTAGAAATTAGAACACATAATAATGAAACTTTTGCCTGGCTAACGTGATGTCAAGGGGTAACTCGTCTGGAAGGGGAGAAGCAGGAAGCAGAGCCTGACTTATGTGGTACGATTGAGTACCAGCTCTAATTTTGTGATATGAAAAAAAGTTATTATTTTCACCAGAAAATACCATAAAGTAGTATTATATGGTGAAAATATAACGTTTTAATAGTAAATTGACAACTAGTATTAGCTTGCTATATAATAAACATCGAAGTAAATGTTCTCGCTTGTAGTTGGTGCGAGTAACAAATCATACTATTTTGTCAAATGTTCTCGCTTGTGGTTGGTGCGAGTAATGAAATCATACCATTTTGTACATAAAAGTCCTTTGTTGAAATGTGAATAAAGGACTTTTATTTGCATATAATATTGTATAGCGATAATGGTTGACAATGTATATACTTTGTGATATAATAAATAAAAAAAGAGAGGTGGGTATGATGGCTAAAACTACAAGTATGAATATTAGAATAGAACCTAAATTAAAAGAAGAGGTAGAGGAAATATTAAAAGATTTAGGAATGAATATTGCTGATGCAGTTACGATTTATTTCAAACAAATTGTATTGACTGATAGTATTCCTTTGCAAATAAAGAGACCAAGATTCAATAAAGAAACATTAGAAGCTATAAAGGAAGCTGATGAAATAATGAAGCATCCAGAAGATTATAAAAGCTATAATAATGTTTATGAAATGTTAGAGGAGATTGATGATGAAGAAGAATAAGTATGAAATAAAAATGACTGGTCGCTTTAAAAAGGATTTAAAAATAGTAAGAAAGAGAGAATATTTTGATGCAGAACTATTAAATAATGTTGTTGAAATGTTAGCAAATGATATTACATTACCAGCTAAATATAATAATCATTTGTTAGAACCAAAAAGCAAACGGATTATGGGAATGTCATTTGAAACCAAACTGGCTATTGGAATATGAAAAAGATGGTAATATATTAGTATTAACTCTAACACGTACAGGTTCGCATTCAGATTTATTTGAATAAAAATGAAATGAGGTTAAACTACTTTCTAAAAATAGAAGGTAGTTTTTTTGTATACAAAAAATCAAAAAGGTAAAAAATACATTTGTAACATAATAGAAAGAGGTGGTGTGTATGACAAAACAAAAAGAAGCAAAGAAGAAGAAAGATGAATTTAAAATAAATTACTTTTTCTGCGAGAGTGGCAAGAATATTAAAGTCATTATTGAAGAGGCTTTTCAAAATTATCATGAAGCACAGTTTGCAAAATAATTGGAGAATTGCCTCAATTCTTTTTCAAACTGGTTAGTAACTAACAATAATAGGATATATGGTTGAAATCGCACAAAAATGGTTGTCCCTTTTGTGCGATTGTTGTATAATGAATTCAAAGTGAAAACCTTATATTCTATTATATTGCTTCGAGTATGGGAGTGATTATGAGAGAGAATATAATAGAAAATGTACAAAAGTACAAAGTCGGTATCTATATTAGATTATCGAAAGAAGATTATGAAAAGCCACAAGGTAGTGAAAGTGAGAGTGTACAAAACCAAAGAAATTTGTTAATCCAGTATATTAAGCAAAATCATTTGTATATAGTGGATGAGTATGTTGATGATGGTGTGTCTGGCACAAGTTTTGATAGACCAGAGTTTAATAGAATGATACAAGATATTGAAAACAAAAAGATTAATATGATTATTACAAAGGATTTATCAAGGCTTGGAAGAGATTACATCATGTCTGGTTATTATACCGAGCAATATTTTCCACTTCACAATGTAAGGTACATTGCATTACTAGATAATATTGATACTTATTTAGACAGCAGTAATAATGATATTGCACCATTTAAGTCGATACTAAATGATATGTATGCAAAAGACATTTCCAAAAAGATTAAGAGTGTTTTGAAAAGCAAAAAGGAAATGGGGTTATTTGTTGGAAAAGAAGCTCCGTATGGTTATCAGAAGGATCCAAATAACAAGTATCAATTAATAATTGATGAATCAGCTGCAATGATTGTAAGGGAAATATTTGAAAGATACTTAAATGGTGATGGAACCAAAATTATAGCAGATGATTTATCTCAAAGACATGTACCAATACCATCTGTGCACAAGAAAACTAATATAGGCTATAAAAGTCCAAGTTATGGTTTGTGGAATAATACTGCGATAAAAAGGATTTTGCAAAATGAGGAATATACTGGTTGTTTAGTACAAAATAAATACAATAAGCTTAACTACAAATCGAAAAAGTTAGTTCATCTTCCTGAAGAAAAATGGGTAAAGACAGAAAACACACATGAAGCAATCGTAGATAAGAAAATGTGGGAGAGAGCACAGATATTATTAGAAAGGTCAAAAGGTACTCGCATCAGAAACTATGATTACCTATTAAGTGGTCTTTTAAAATGTTATGAATGTAAATCAGCAATTGGGGTTTCTCATAAAACTGGAAGAAGCTATTCCTATGGTAGATGCCAAAGGTACACCAAGTATAGCAAATTAGGTGTATGCACTCCACATTCGTTTAATTACTTTAAATTAGAAGAGCAGATTATCAATATGTTAAGAGATTTTTGTAATATCTATTCTGATAAGTCTAGACTTCAATTAGTGGCAAGTAAGAGTGAAAGAAAAGACAGAGAAGCAGAGCTAAAAGAGAAGATAGAATATTATACTAATCTAGAAGAAAAAGAAAATACAAAACTAGAAAGACTCTACGATGATATGCTTGATAACTTAATTTCTCGAGAAGACTATAAACGAATGTCTGACAAGGTTGTTAAAAACAGAGAAACCATTGTTCAAACGAAAAAGAGTTATGAGGAACAATATGAAGAATACAAAAGCAAAACGAAAAGTGAAGACAATAAAAAATTAGAAAAGTTGATTGATGAATTTTTAGCGATGGAAAATCCAACAAAAGAAATCATTGGGCAATTCATTGAAAAAATTGAAATTCATCAAGATAAGCAAGTAGATATTCATTTTAGGTTTCAACCATTTTCTGAAATGATGGAAAGTCAAAATAAAGATGAAAGGAGATATGCTTGAGCAAATTTTTCGCCGAATCAGACAGTCACACATGTATATGTCAATGATCCAACCAAAGGATATGCAATATTTGCAGATACCATGATTGATGAAATTGTAAAATAAATAATTGAGTATAAAGCTTATATTGATAGAGATGAAATGTTTCCTCTATCATTTTCATTTGGGTGGTATAAGAGTATTTTGATATGGAATATGGTAAAAAAAAGATTGACATAAAAAGTAAAACGATGTTATAATATCAATTGTCGTAAATTTTTACAATTGCTCTGCAATAATGAAAGAAGACGGGTTCGTGGACTATCAGAAGATGTGGGAACAATTGAAAGATGAAATTCGGACTGACTTGAAGTTCCATTCATCTGGAGTAATGCAATCTATGTCGGAAGCTATTGAAGGAGAAGCTAAATGCACTCAGATATTAAAATATATGAGTGATATTGAAGAAACGCAAAAAGATAAACAAGAAGTGCTCAATACCAAAATGAAGATAACACTTGAATTTGATATTGATGATTGTGAATCTGGGTTCTTGATGGGAGTTGCAAAATTAATAAAAGATGAAAAAGTACTTCACCAGCTTGCTCTACATTTCAAAAATTCTGATGGTTGGAATGATGAATGGGATATACAAAGTGAAATTTGTAAAAATCCATATGCAGATGAACAAACTTTAAATATTTTGGTAGAAGATAATGAATCTACCGTAAGATACTTCGTTGCAAAGCGGGAAGATATTTCACAAGAGCTTTTTTGGAAACTTTCTGATGATTCTGATACATTGGTAATTTCAGAATTGCTTTCCAATCCAAAGCTCCCCAAAGAAGTTTTACATCATATTATCAATCGGATTATTTCAGGAAACTTTGTTTTTGATCCAGATGTTATAGAAAGAGGAAAATTTGCTGAAAAGATTCTTAACCATAGCAAAATAACTAAAAGTGATGCAAGAAAGATAAAAGAATGGTCACATAATGAATAAAATGAGAAAAAGCCATGCTAGCAGTTGCTAACGTGGCTTTTAACTACCTACATAATCATGAACTCACACGAATTACAGGTATACGTTGAATTGACATATCGTTTCCTTACGAAACTTTGACCATGATTTACGTATCATTTTATTACTTGGAAAGAGATTGGTGATTTGCCTTTGAAAATGATAGAAGAAGTGAAAGAAATATTTAACGAAATTTTTGATAAAAAACACAGAAAAAATTTGCTGAAGAATTGGAAAAAGGTGAGGTGGAATTGACGATTGTGTCAAAAAAACTTTGGTATACAGATAATTCAAGTGGCTTAAAATGAAAAAATTATATACTATAACTTATGTACCAGCATTTAATATATGATGTGTTTTATGGAAGGATATCATATATTAAATGCTATTTTTTGCACATATAAAAATTTTTAGAAGCAATCATCATTGCTTTCGCGATTTCCACGACCATGATGACGTCTTGTAAAGTAGTCGGTCAAGTAAGCAGCCACAAATGATGCAATGGTATAAATTACTACCCATATAGCAAATATAGGCGTTAATGTTTCAAATAGTATAGCAAATATAATTAAAGTAATAATTGCAGTAATTCCCGCAATAATAAATGGATTTCTAATAATTCTTTCAAAAACAATAGAGAAAAGAATCACTAGTAATAATCCAACGATTATTTCGAAAGTCATAAAAATACCTCCCTTCATGATACATTATATGAAGAGAGGCAAAGAAACGTGAAATTTGTCAAATAAGAATAGTAATTAAACTGGTCTATTAGCGTGTGCATTTGTGTATTTTTCACCACTGATTTTTTCACCATTTTTATGAATATCAATTATTTTAGATATTTCTTTAATATCTTCATCAATTACATTAATTAGAATAGAGTCTACATTTACATTTTTAGATTCGATTGAAGTAATTTTACAATTATATAAAGTCGATTGACAGTCGATATTATCAGGGATAACTCTAAAATCAACCCCCATTCTATCACGTAAATAATATTTATCATTTTTTACACAAGGCATGCTACATTTTTTATCTTTTGAAAAGCCACCAACAATACTTCCTACAGGACAATATTCAGAAGTCATTACGCATTGATTTCCATAGACCATTAATTCAGCTGGAAGAGAAGAGTACATGTTGTTGATTTGTGAATTAGTAAGCTCTGGAGACAAAATAACTTTATGAAATCCAAGTTCTTTAAGTCTATCAATAGTGTAGGAATTAAAAATATTAAAAGTGTAATTGGCAATTAATTTTGGAGCAAGCATTTCTCTCCAATATGGATGATTATCAAAAGCATTTTCAAAATACTTAAGCTGACAAATACTAGAAACTACAAATCCATTACATAAATTAATTAATTTAGTTAAATTCTTTTTTATCAAGTCCTCATATTTATTTTTTGTAATAGTTGGAAGAATAATATATTTCTTACATTCTAAGTTGATAAACAACTCTTCTTTGGTGATAGCTTCTTTTAAAGGAACGTAAATGCTATCTACTTTTGGAAGAATTAAATTTAAATCATTATTTAAATATTTAACACATAAACTAACCTTTTTTGGAATGTTATAATGATGTGCATTTTTATTTACATCGTTGATATTAAGAGGTAGTTTTAATATTTGTGTTCTTTTAATTGAATTTAAATAGTACTCCTCATATAATTTAAAAGCATTTCTTCTTAATTCGTTTAATTTACTAATAGGAATGAAAATATCTTCATTCATTTCAATTTGCAAGTCAGCAATGTCAAAGGGAGTATTTCCTGTTTTAATAAATTGTTCTATTATTTTTTCCTTAGTAACAGGAGATTTTTGAGGCATTTCTGGTATGATTTCGCTTGTATAAATAAAATCATTGATTTTTACGACGATTGGAGAATCAATTTTAATTTCTAATATTACATTAACTGATTGCTTCCTCACAAATCCTCTAGAATAGGTTTCTTTTGCTTTTTGCATTAGTTCTTTATCATATGTTTTATAAACTTTATCTCCAACATGAATATTGCCACTTATTCTGCCAATTTTCCCATTAGTTAGTTCGCTAATTATTGCAGAAGGAGATTCATTTTCTCCATTCCAAATTTCAATTCCGTCTCCAATGTTTAATTTGTTTTTTGAATCAATTTTGATATATCGTTTTCCATCATAGTTAGTTACCTTACCAACATATATTCCCCAATGCTTTGGTTTTTCGTAACACATCATATCTTTGCCGCTTTTTTGATGATGGTATCCATCAGAGAAACCGCCACGATTAAATACTTGTAATAAATCTTTTTTTAACGTATTCGATGTGTTATATGGCGCACATTGTGCGCCACTACACAATTGTGTTTCGTGTTCATTCATACCGAATTGGATTGCATATTCATTCGTAGTGGAGCACTGTGTGCTCCATAAAGCATCTAACATTTTTCGATAACTTGAAACAACTGTTGCAACATACTCAGGAGATTTCATTCGTCCTTCAATTTTTAGAGAAGTGATGTTTGGAAGCTGTTCAAGATAATCAATTGTACATAAGTCTTTGGGACTAAGAAGATATCCATCTTGAATTGGTTGTTCATTATTTTTATCATCTACTTTGATTAGTTCATATTTCATACGACAAGGCTGTGCACATTTACCACGATTTCCACTTCTATCACCAATCATACTACTCATCAAGCACTGTCCGGAATAACAAACACATAAAGCACCATGTACAAAAATTTCAATTTCCATGTCAGTATTGTTGCAAATATATTGAATCTCTTTTAAGCTTAATTCACGTGCAAGAACTACGCGAGAAAATCCTAACTTTTTTAATTCTTCTACACCTGCTAAGTTATATACACTCATTTGTGTACTAGCGTGTAGTGGAAGATGAGGAATGTTTTCATGTATTACTTTGGCAAGTCCTAAGTCTTGTACAATGACAGCATCAACACCAATGTTATATAAATCGTACGCAAAATCTAATGCATCACTTATTTCATGATTGTTGACCAAAGTATTTAACGTGACATGTATTTTTACATCTCGTAGATGTGCATATTCTACCATATTCTTTAATTCACTTAATTCGAAATTACTAGCATTAGCACGTGCATTAAATAATTTGCCACCAAGGTATACGGCATTTGCACCATTTTCCACAGCTGCTAAAAATGCCTCATAACTTCCTGCAGGTGCTAAAAGTTCGAAATATTTCATATATGTTCAATCCTTTCAAATTACAATTTGTCGGTTAGGCCATTGAGGACGGAGACGGAGGATTTTCGACCAATAGGGACGGAGGATTTTGGCTTTTTTTCGACTAATAGGGACGGAGGATTTTGGCTGAATGCACAATGGGTGCAAAATGGGGACGTCCATTAAATGTGCATTCAGCCAAAATTCTCCGTCCCTATTAGTC
>JAFUGH010000056.1 GCA_017469465.1 Clostridia bacterium
AATAAGATTAACTCTGCTTTTTACATCAATATCGTTAGAAACTGAAACACCGCTATCCAGCAATTCTACTTTTACTTTGATATTGGAATTTTGTGTGATATTATCTGCACCCAATGCTTCCAAATTCCACTGGTTAATTTCATGCCCATTTTTTACTTTTTAAAGCTATACGAAACTACATCACTCCATCTGCCCTTTAAAGTGTAATTAATACTATAATCCGGATGTAGTTTTTGATTTGTTTCTCTCATAAATCCACAGCAATTAACTATTGCCCTGACTTTGAAATAATAAGTTTTATTTTTATTAAGATTATATAAATAAATATCAGGTTTACATATAACTTTTTTATAATTCGTAAAATCTTTATCTGTGCTGTATATCACTTCATATTCAACATAACTTGCATCTGTATATGCAGTAATTAACAAACGCTCTGAAAAATTACCAAAATCAAATGCATAAGGTTTAGCAGGAATTATTTTAAAAAATAAAAATGAAGCACTACGAAAATAATTACCTTTTCCCTTTACAATTGCAACACCTTCGCCTGTCAGTATATTATTGTTATATTTTACTGTATAATCAACATTCTTCTTAAGAACCTTGCCTGTATCTTTTCGTTTAAGAGTAAACTTTGGTTTTACTTCAACACCAGTGTGTGTGTAATTTGGTAAATCATAATTTTTTAACTTTTTACCTTTAGTATCATAAATATTTACATCGTCAAATAATCGAGAATAATATCGCTTTTCCTCAATCAAATAATATTTTATTTCATTATTTATTGCATATTTATGAGCATATGAGTTCTTGTTAACCACCAAAGTACCTGTGTATCTATCAAAATCTTGAACATTAAACACCGACTTTGTAAAATATTTGTTAACAGACTTTACGGTCTTTGGAATTTTCACTTTTTCAGGTAATTGATATGCAAGTTTTGGAAATTTAATTTTTGTGACTGTATGACCCTTGATTTTTGAGGGTATTTTCCAGTATTTCGTTTGCTGATAATTGTAATAATACCATGTTACGATTGCATTGCCCTTGCTATCAAGTTCATAATATGTTCCGCTGACTTTATCTAAACATTTACTTAACGCATTAACTTTAACATCAGTTACAAACATTACCGACGTAAACAAAATTACTCCTAACATTATGGTTGATAATAATTTTTTCATAATTAAAACTCCTAACATATATATTGTTCAAACAAGCAACACTTACAAAGTTTCAAATAATATAACACTTTTATAACTAATCATATTTTTTTCAAATAACTTTCATAATTATTTAAAGTAACTCCATCACATTTTTTTAAAATTTCACTATAATCTAATTCTTTACCTTGTTTATTTTTAAAAATATTTTTACATATTTTCAATGCAGTATTATACCTTACGGATATAAAATTTGGATTGTCTTCATATCTTTTACATATTTCTTTTTTATAATCATCTGATGTTTCTTTAGGTTTATTTTGAACATTATTATTTTTATAAAAAAAATTAGAATAATATTTTATATCTCTGCATTCCAAAACACCATAAGAAGCCGTTTTTCTTAAACATGGTAAATTTCTGTCTTTAACATTATAAATATTATTAGTTTTTGCTTCGTTTATTAATTCAGACTTAGTTGAACCTGAATTATTCGATGTAACAAAAGCATTTTTGGAATTAAATTTAAAATTAACAATCTGATTAATATAAATCTCATCATTAGGAACTAAAGCTCTATGAGCAAAAGTATCGCCAACAATATGAATAAACAAACCCATAGCCTTGTATTTTACAAATCTTATTGTTTCAGTAGAATGTGTTTCATATTTGCTCAATTTAAATTCCGAAAAATTAATTGCATCAAGCATGTATAATGTAGCTAATAAATCTTCATACAAATTGGCACTTTCATCATTTGTATAATATGCATCCATATCGTACATCAAATCTGCGGTAGAACTATAGGCTTTTTCAATATCTTCAGTCTTTTTCATAATATTTATAAAATGCCATGTTAACTTCATGCTCGCAATATAATTACCAGTACCATGAAAGGCTCTTATTTCTTTAAAGTTATAACCTACTCCTTCACTACTTGAGTCAGAATCACTTGCATCTGCAATTACTGCACCCTTTATAACTAAATTTAAAGCATTAGCATTTGGTGCATAAGGCTCTTCTGCATCATTAGCTAATTGTATATGACCTGCCGAAGACCACAGACCTTTTACCAAACCTTCAGTATTATATTCTTCCACATCACCTGGATTACTATATTCTTCAACTGTTGTTCCGGGTGAATAGTTTTCTGCAAATTCATCATATATAGAAAGTGCGTATTCGCAGTCAACAGCACCTGTGACAACTCCCCCGTCACTCACTTCTTTAGAAGAGGCTATGATTAAACTCTTTACAAAATCAGGAGATTTTGATTTGTCTTTTTCTAAAATTTTTGAAGCTACTCCTGTAACCTGAGCTGTGGCAATACTTGTTCCGCTTGTTCCATT
>JAFUGH010000012.1 GCA_017469465.1 Clostridia bacterium
TATATCACAGGCTTTGTCTATCCAAAGCTTTTCGTCATCACATATATCTATTTTAAGCATTTACTAATACTTTCTAATAAGATTTTATATTAATCTAATCAGTTTTTATCTATCAACAACCGATAACTTAAAATTATCAATATAAAATTAAAGGAGATTCTATGCCTGAAGTATTGAAAAATAGGATTGCTCATTTTGAGCGGCAAGAAGAAATTGATATATTGAACTATATAAAAGAACAAAGATGTTCTTTTAATATCGGATTATACGGTCAATCCGGATGTGGAAAAACATATTTACTAAATCGTATTGTTTCATCCGAAATGTTTGATAAGAATACCATTATTTGGTGTGACTTTAAAAGATTACCAAATGAAATAGATAATGATTTATTCTATAATTATTTAATATATAAAGTACTACAAAGTCGTGGCACTAACCAGCGTACAACTGATTTTATTGCAAAAGATAAAACCTTTTTACGTTTTTTAGAAGACAGTAAATATGTGGTATCTGTAAAAAATAATATAAAGAAGACGATTATCTCTTCATTAGCTTTGATACCTACAATAGGAGTAACACTTTCACAGATTTTCGATATTGAATGTATTGATAAAGTGAACTGTGAATATCAAAACAATACAACTATATTCTATGACTATCTAAAATGGCATAGTAATAAAGGAGATATTCTTTTTATATTTGATAATATTCAAACACTTCCAATTGACATCATCGATTCATTTAGAAGTGCTGTTTCTGAGTTTTCAAAAAATGTTTCTATTATTTCTGCATATACACTTAACAAAAATGAAGAAATAAGAAAAGGACTATTATCAAAATATTCTTTTTATTTTAACAATAAAGCATATAGAATTACAAATATTACAAAAAAAGAATTTAAGAAGATTTGCGATTTGACGCTAACCGATGAACTAAGGATGAAAATATTAAGTGATATTGACACATATTATTCTTTAGTTAGCAACGGAAATTTTCGCGAGATAGACGAAATGTTTTTTCAATTGAATTGTAATCCTGATATTGAATTTGAGTATTCTCCAATTATAAACGGATTGTTATCGTTGGATGAGATAAAAAAAGATATTATAGATTTAACAGCTATTTTTGATGATGGAATAAGCATCGATTTTGTTAAACAAATAATATTATATAATCATTCTTGTACAGAAAATGAAGTTATTAGAAGTATAAATGATTTAAAAATTTCTAAATATGTGATAATCGAAAATAACATATTATTCAATCAACATGATAAAATAATTAAAGCTGCTAAAAAGACAAAAGAAATTCCTTTAGAAGAAAATCGTTTAATAAATCTAATATCGTCTTGTAATAAACTGTTTATGGATAAGGTTTATAATGAACTTCCAGATGCTGAATTCGTTTTTTGCATAAATGCCCTAATGGAATTACATTTAAAATTTGATTTTATAAAACACATTGGATTGTTTGAAAAATATATTGACATTATTTATTCTGATTATAACTATCTTTTAGTCTGCCGATTTTATTGTAAACTTGTTGAAATGTGCCCGAATCCAGATCAGATTATTGTTTTCCTTCCCTTGAAAACCATTATACAAATTCTCGATTCTTGTCAAAAAACTAGTAACTTTGAAATCGGTCTAACCTCATGCAAAACACTTCAGGATTATTATAATGTCAATAGTTTTAAAGCAAAGTATCTATTACAAACATACCATTATGATGAGGCTATAAACACAATTAATGATAACCTAAATTCTTATGAAAATTGGAGCATACTTATCAATGCTTTACAACACAAAAGATTAGATGAAGAATGCGTTAAACATATAAAAACTATAACTCAACGATTTTCTGTTGGACAATATATAGATTTAGATTACTATTATATTATTTTACGCAACACAGGTCATCTATTTGATTTCTTAACAGCAAAAAAGAATATTGAGGAAGCAGAAAAATATTTTTGTTCAATTAATAACAATTTTGCCACACTAACATGTCTTAACAATTTAGGGATTGTGTATTTATATGAAAGTAAAGGGACAGATAACAAACTCCTTGATATTGCCCAAAAACATCTTACTAAATCTTTCGAGGGTATGCACGAAATACGCTCAAATGAAATATACCAATCGGCTATGAACCTTGGTATTACTTATATGTATTTAAGAGATTATTTTTCAGCACAGAGGTATTTTTCAATTGCAAAGAAAGAAATGCCTAGTAATTTAACCTTTGATATATTAAAGTTCGAATGTAATTGTATAATACTCAAATATTTATCGAACGAATTTTCAGTTGAAGAATGTATAAGTGCTTTAGACATAAACTACCATAAGGCACTAAACTTTCCGGATCCGTGGTTGAAACTTTTGTACAAATATAATATTTGCGCTTTAAACGAATGTGGAGCAAATTTAAATGATTATCCAGGAGATTATAAAAAATACGGATTATTTATTTCAAATAATTATGCAAACAAAAATACCATACTAATGCTAGGTCCGTCTCCTCATTGGAGGTATTAATTAACAATGTTATATCTCTTCATTATCTCAATGGCGGTTGAATTATCAACGATTTGTTTTTTTACTACTGTTTGAGCTATTATCTCAGCGACAGAACTATAGTCATTACAACTCATATTTATGGTTGCTAAAGTTAATACACCTAGTCTGATTCCTGAAGCATCAAATGCATTTCTTTTATCATTAGGTAATTGATTTCTATTCACTAAGATATGTTCTTGACATAGTAAACTCTCACATTGTTGCCCCGTAATCTCTTCGTTACGTAAGTCGATTAGTATAAGATGAGTATCTGTTCCGGATGTGTATATTTTTATTCCATATGAAACAAAAATTTCTACAAATTTTTGCGAAATTTTCATTATCGTATTTACATATTCGTTAATATCAATTTCTTTTAATTCATATAACATAATTAATTTAGCAAGGACTTCATTAAATTTGGGTGCACCTTGCTCAATTGGAAATATTGCCCTATTAATATCATTAGTAAATTTCTTTTTACACATTACAATTCCACCACGAATTCCTCGTGTTGTTTTATGAGTGGTAAAAGTAACAAAATCCGCATGTTCAAAAGGACTAATATGTGTATCCGCCATAATATATATTGCAGTATGAGATATATCGGCTAACAATAATGTTCCCGTTTTTTTGCATATGTTTCCTAAAATCGCATAATCAACGGCTCTTGGATAAGAACTATACCCTGCTATTAATAGTTTTGGCCTTTCCAATAGACAAATTTTATATATTACATCATAATCAATCTCTTCGTTAGATGTAATGTCATATTCCAATAAGTTATAATGTTGTTTTAAGTACAAACTATGAGAAACATGACCTCCTGAACGTGGCGACATGGCTAAAACTTTGTCGTCGTTAGATAGAATCGCTTGATATACTATGTGATTAGCTTGTGTACCAGAATAAGGTTCAAAATTTGCATAGTAATTTTGAGTCTTGAATAATTCGTTTAGTAATTCTTCTCCCAAATTATTTAATTCATCTATATTTCGGCTCATTGGGAAATATCGTTTTCCTCGAGATCCTTCTAGAGGATTTAGGTTAAAAGGAGTATCAAGTGCTTTTAAAACTGATGGGAATGCATAATTTGCACTTCCAATAAGATTGATATAAGAATTAATGTTTCCATATTCGCTATCGATAATTGTCTGTATTCTTTCAAATCTCTCACCTAAAAAATTGTTTAGTCTATACAATTCTCTTTCACCCCATATCATTGATAATTTTAAGTTATCGGTTGTTGATAGATAAAAACTGATTAGATTAATATAAAATCTTATTAGAAAGTATTAGTAAATGCTTAAAATAGATATATGTGATGACGAAAAGCTTTGGATAGACAAAGCCTGTGATATA
>JAFUGH010000057.1 GCA_017469465.1 Clostridia bacterium
CAATTTATCAATTTTGAAAGGAGGAAAAAGGAATGTTTAATAAGGAAGAAATCGAAAGATTACAAGCAGAAAAAGAAAATTTACAAAGTCAACTAAAAGTTAAGTCAATGGAATATCAACAATTACAAGAGCAATATGTTCACAAAAACAATGAATTGTTTGACATGATTTCATTAGCATTTAATGGTTTTAGAAGAATTACAGAAATTGCAGAAAGAAACGATTACGGCGAACCACAACAAAAAATTAGACAAATGAAAGAAGAATCTGAAAAGCTAAAAAATTATTTTGCACAATTAACAATGGATACACCTTTGCTAACAAAAAATAGAACTAATATCACCGACCAAAGCAATAAATAGTTCTATAAAAGAAAATTTATATAAATTCACTTCATTTGCATTTTATCACAAAATGAAATGTAGTGCAAGAGAAAGGAGGAAAAATGAATAGAGAGGAATGGCTTGAAGAAAGAAAAAAGGGCATTGGTGGTTCTGATGCTGCAACAATTCTAGGTTTGAATCCATATAAAAGTAACATTGATTTATGGGAAGAAAAAACCGGAAGAAAGCAAGCGGAAGATATATCCGACAAGCCTTATGTACAATATGGAACAAAAGCAGAGGATCATCTAAGAGAATTATTCAAATTAGATTTCCCTCAATATGAAGTTACACATGAAGAAAACACCATAATTAAGCATCCTACATATCCATTCTTATTTGCTAGTCTTGATGGACAACTTGTTAATAAGGAAACCGGCGAACTCGGAATTTTAGAAATAAAAACAACGAACATTTTACAATCAATGCAAAAAGAAAAATGGAAAGAGAAAATTCCAAATAACTATTATTGTCAGGTTCTTCACTACTTGAATGTAACAGGTTATTCTTTTGCAATATTAAAGGCACAACTTAAATACGATTATAGCGGAGAAATAAGACTAGAAACAAAACATTACACAATTTTTAGAAAAGATGTGGAAGAAGATATCAAATTGCTACAAGAAAAAGAAATAGAATTTTGGACTAAATATGTTGAAAAAGACACTCAACCACCTTTGATATTACCAAATTTATAAATTAGGAGGAAAGATAATGGAAAAAGTTATAAAGGGAACAGATGAAATCCCTACAAAATTTGAAGAATTTAAAATTGTTGGAGTTAAATACGAGGACAAATTTGAAAAGAAAACATTTACAGGCAGAGAGTATAGTTATTACACTGATTTAGATCTAGAAATAGGGGACATTGTTGAAGTTCCTACTAGATATGGAAAATCAATCGCAATGGTTACTAAAATTAATATAGACAAAAATGAAATTGAAAAAATCAAAGAATACATGAAAGTTATAGACACAAAATTAGATAAAAATGAATTTTTGAAGGAGGAAAATAGCGATGGAATTAAAGGTTGAAGAAATCAAATCACTTGCACCGGTAAAATTTAATTATGAAGATATTAAAAATTGGGTTACAGAAAAAGCAGCAGAATATAAAAGTGTAGTTTATACACCGGAAACAATAACATTAGCAAAACAAGATAGAGCAACATTGAATAAGGTATCAGATGCAATCAACAACGAAAAGAAAAGAATCAAAAACGAATTATTGAAACCTTATGTAGATTTCGAAAATAAATGCAAAGAATTAATGGCAATTGTAGATGATGCATCAAAAACAATAGACAAACAAGTAAAAGAATTTGAATTAAAAGAGCAGGCAGAAAAAGAACAACAAATCAAAGCAATATTTGATACTTATGTTGGAGAATTTAAGGATTTAATTTTATTTGACATTGTATTTAATCCTAGATGGTTAAATAAAACTTACACTATGAAAAAAATTGAAGAGGATATAAATCATATAATTGTAAAAACATCAGATGACATGAAAGTATTGGAAGGACAAATAAAAGATGAAACAATTTTGAAACAAGTACAAGCATTCTATTTTTCACATATTGCTGAATCAGATTGTTTAAGTTCTTCATTAAAATACGGAATGAATGTTATTGAAAGTAATAAAAAACTAGAAGAATTAAAAAATAAACGAAATGCAACAAATAGTGAACAAAATATAACAAATAGTGAACAAAATGTGCAAAAAAATGAAAATTTAATACAAATTGATTTTAGAGTTATAGCAACAAAAGAGCAATTCATGAATCTAAAACAATTTTTAGAATCAAACAATATAGAGTATAGGAGGATATAAAAATGTTAAATAAAAAGCAAAAATGTAAATATGATATTCATTTAGTTGAAAATGAAGATGAAACCATAATAGATGTAAAGGCAAGAAATGAAGAGAGTGTATTAACTGCACTAGCAATATTCGTAAAGGAACTAAAACAACATGGACATATTGAAGAACATAAAATCAGATATGCCTTTAATTTAGGATTAGGAAAAGCAGATGAAAAAACTAATATAAAAGTGCAAGAGATACATATTTCAAAAGAAAATGAAGAGCAATTCAAAGAACTATTGGAAAAAATGATGAAAGGAGACAAATAATATGCAAGAAAAATTGAATTTAAATAATGAATTATTAAAACCAATGCGTGATAGGTTAGAAAAGTCAATTGATATATTAACTAAAAATGCAATTCTTACAGGAAAAGAGGCAGAAATTACATTAAAAATAAATGTTGGAGTAACTAAAGAAGATAGGGAATTCAACGATGAAATTGAAGAATATTTACAACCAAATTATGAATACCAATTATCTGAAAAAATAAAAGAAAGCAAAAGCAATTATAAAAATTCACTTGGTCGCAATTACTCTGTTGAAATAGATGATGAAAATAATCTAGTAGTAAAAAACATGAATGAACAACAAAGTTTATTCGGGAAAGGTAGGTAATAAATATGGCGGTTCAAAATAGTTTAGTAAAACAAAATCAAAAACAAACTTTTAGTGCTTTTCTTGCAACAGATGCAATGAAAAAGAAAATAAATGAAATGGTTGGAGGAGAAAAGGGACAACAATTCGTAACATCAATTATTTCTGCAGTAAGTACAAATCCACAACTTGCAGAATGTGAAAATTCATCAATAGTTTCTGCAGCATTATTGGGACAGGCTCTTAACTTGAGCCCATCCCCACAATTGCGGACAATATTATATGGTTCCGTTCAATGATAGCAAACGAGGATGCAAAGTTGCACAATTTCAAATTGGATACAAAGGTTATATTCAATTAGCAATCAGGAGCGGTCAGTATAAAAAATTAAATGTATTAGCAATAAAAGAAGGCGAATTAAAAAAATATGATCCACTTAATGAAGAAATAGAAGTTGAATTAATGCAGGATGAAGAGGAAAGAGAAAAAGCCGAAACAATAGGTTATTATGCAATGTTTGAATATCTAAACGGATTTAGAAAAACATTATACTGGTCAAAAGCAAAAATGGAGGCTCATGCCCTTAAATATTCAATGGGATATAGGGCAAAAAAAGGATATACATTTTGGGAAAAAGACTTTGATGGAATGGCATATAAAACAATGCTACGACAACTAATTTCTAAATGGGGAATTATGAGTGTAGATTTAACAATGCAAAAGGCTCTTGAATCAGATATGGCAGTAATCAATGACAATGGAACATATGATTACATCGACAATACTGATGCAGAACCAATAGAAATTGAAAACGAAGAACAACCGGAACAACAAGAACAAAATGAAACAACACAAAATGAAGATACGGATTTCTTCTTTGAAAATAACTAAAGTTAAAGGGAGGTTTGCAAGATGTTAACTGAGGGGTTTGTAAAATTTCAAAGAAAAATAGTAAATTGGGAATGGTACAGCGACATAAATGTACATAGAGTATTTACTCATTTATTATACACTGCTAATTGGACAGAACAAAAATGGCAGGGGATAACAATTGAACGTGGGCAACGTGTAACCTCTCTTGAACATCTTGCAAATGAAACCAACTTATCAGTACAACAAGTCAGAACCGCATTAAAAAAATTACAAAAAACACGGAGAAATAACAATCAAATCAACAAACAAATACACCATTATAACCATTGAAAACTACGGCATTTATCAAGCAAAAGAAGAAAAAGCAACAAGCAAAATAACAAACGAGCAACAAGCAAATGACAATCAAATAACAAACGAGCAACAACAATTAAAGAAAGATAAGAAAGATAAGAAGGAGAAGAAAGAAAATAATATAAATAAAATTAAATTAAATTCTTTATATTTATATTTAACAGAAAGAGCAGAAAGTTTTGAAGGACTTGCCGACAAAGATAAAATAGCAATTCAAAGCAAACTAAAAAATATGGATTTATATTTAGAAAAAGATGAGTTTTTGCCGGAAAATATGAAATTCGATTTACAACTGAAATATTATGCAATAACACAAATATATTTAAGTCCATACAAAATATACTTACCGAATCTAAAAGAAAAATTATTTACAAGAACATTCTTGTCAGCAATTCAATATTGTCCAATAGAAACAAAAACACAAAAACAAATAACGGATTTTATGAATTACTTTATAGTTTGTTTAAGAAAGGAATTTGATAAACAATGAATCAATTAAAAGATGAAGTTTTATGCAAATATTGCCTCGGATGTAATAAATTAGAAGATCCTAATTTTGCAGGGTGGAGAAGATGCAAAGGTTTTGTTGCAGGATATCCAAATTGGAAAGAACAATATTATAAGGCATTAAATAATGAACGCACGAAAATCAATTTTAAGAAAAAATAATTGCTAAACGATAAATTATTCAAATACGACAAAAAAATAAAAAATAGAACGAAAAAAATAAAAATTTAGGGGTAAAAAATAAGACCTTAAAGAGTAAATTTTTGAAACGAACTGATGTCGAAAAGGAGAAAATAAAATGAATGTTTTTGCTCAAATACTAGAAATTATATTTATTTATGGAGTTGCTGCAGGAGTTATAGGAACAATTATTATTGAGATATTTATCACAATAATAGTTTTATTAATAAAAAAATACAAAGGAAGGGAAGAAAAATGAAAATAGGATTTAATGTTGCAGGAAAAGTTCAAGCAAAGCAAAGACCACGATTTAATGGAAAATTTGCATACACACCAAAAGAAACAATAGCTTATGAAAATTGGGTGCGAACTTGCTTTTTAAATAAATATAGGGGAATGCAACCATTGGAAAAACCATTGAAAGTAAAGATTATTGCTTATTATGAAATACCAAAAAGTGCAAGTAAAAAGAAACGACAACAAATGTTAAATATGGAGATATTCCCAACAGTTAAACCTGATACAGATAACATTGCAAAAGGCATATTGGATTCATTAAATAAAATTGCATATTTAGATGATAAACAAGTAGTTAAATTGGAAGTAGAAAAATATTATTCAACAACTGCTTGTGTTGCAGTTATGATTGAAGAAGTGGAGGCGGATTAAGATGTCATTGAAAAATTATACAACTAATATAAAAGCGGAAAAAACAATAAATGAAATACAACAAATACTAGCAAAACATAAAGCAAAGGCGATATTAACTGAATATGGAGATACAGGAAGAGTTGTTGCAATAAGTTTTAAGATTGATACACCGCAGGGATTAATAGGAATAAAATTGCCAGCCAAACAAGACAATGTTTTGAAAGTATTAAGAACGCAAAAAATAAAAAATAGTGCAATAAAAGCAACAAACGAACAGGCAGAAAAAACTGCATGGCGAAATATAAAAGATTGGATTGATGCTCAAATGGCATTAATTGAAACTGAAATGGTAACAATTGATGAAGTATTTTTGCCATACATATTAAATAAAAATGGACAAACTTTATATGAGGCATTTTCAAAAAATCAATTATTATTGGAAGGAGGCGGAATTGATGAGTAATGGGGTTTTAATTACGTTAATAATATGCGGAACAATACTTGCAATATATTTGATAGACAAGTTTTTTGATAATAAAAAATAGAAAGGGAAACAAAAACATATGAGTGAAAGAGAAGAAATATTAAATAAAATGAAAAACAAATATAAATTAGCATTATTTGCAGTAATAAGAAATTCGGCAGTTATGCCGACAGGGCTACAATTAGGAAAAACAAAAGATGAAATCAATAAAATGAGTTATGAAACTTTATGCGAAATAGTAGGAAAAATTGATTACGATAAAGTTGAAAAAGACTATAACAGAGGGAAAGAGTTATTTAGTAAAGGGGTAAAAAATGGCTAGAAATGTTTGTTTAGATTGTGGATATTTTCTAAATTGCAAATTTGCAAGTGAACATTTAACTTACTGCGAAAAATACATAAAAGCACATAGAATCATAACAAAAAAGGAGAGTAGATCAGAAAATGAAAAAGAAACCCAAAATAGAATTATATAATGATCACTTTCAAAATTTCAAAAGATATGGAATTCCAAAAGCACAATTGGTTATTGCAGATATACCCTACAATTTAGGAAACAATGCTTATGCAAGTAATCCAATGTGGTATAAAAATGGAGACAACAAAAATGGCGAAAGTGAACTTGCAGGAAAAGAGTTCTTTGATACTGACAAAGATTTTAGAATTGCAGAATTTATGCATTTTTGTAGTCACATGTTAATTAAAGAACCGAAAGAAAAAGGAAAAGCACCGGCAATGATTGTTTTTTGTGCTTATGAGCAACAACAAATGGTTATTGATTGGGGTAAAAAATACGGATTTATGAATAGTTATCCGTTAGTATTTATTAAAAATTATTCTGCACAAGTATTAAAAGCAAATATGAAAATAGTAGGTGCAACAGAATACGCAGTTGTTTTATATAGGGATAAATTGCCGAAATTCAACAACAATAAAAAAATGATTTTTAATTGGTTTGAATGGAAAAGAGATAGCAAAAAAGAATATCCTAAAATACATCCAACGCAAAAGCCTGTTGGTTTATTAAAAAGACTAATTGAAATATTTACAGATGAGGGCGATGTTGTTATTGATCCGGTTGCTCGGTAGTGCAACAACATTAAGAGCCTGTGCAGAATTAAATAGAAATTGTTACGGCTTTGAAATAAAAAAAGATTTCTATAAATTAGCAAAAGAACGAATGATTAGTGATGACATACTAAATGGAATTATGGAAGATGGACAAGTAACAATTAATTCAATGATTTAAAAGAAAGGAAACAATAAAAATGGATAATCAAGAAATTAAAGAAACAATAAAAATTAGAAATGGAAAACCAATATACTGTTTACAAGTCAAACAAGGCGATGCAAAAATGCAAATATACATAAGGGATGGCGAAATATATTTTGAAGATTGCCATTATAATTTTGATAGTTATCCAACTTTTGATATTTGCAATGATGCTCATAAAATAGCAAAAGAAATGTTTGTTTCTAGCTTGAAAACAGATATAAAAAATAAAATACTACAATTAAAGCAATTGGAATTAATATTAGATCAATTAAATTTAAAAGATGTTATTAGTGATGAATTAACCAAAGGTGGATTACTATTAACAATAAAAAAGAAATTGTTAGGAGGAAAAAACGATGAACAATAGAGCAAAATACACTGATGTAAATGAAGAAAAACAAAATAGAATTGATGATGTTAGGAATATGTTTTCGGATGTTTATGATTTTATAGAAAACAATTGCAAACCAAGTAGAGAAACATCACTTGCAATGACTAAATTAGAAGAGGCACAATTCTGGGCAATAAAAGGAATAACAAGAGAAGAACCGGAAGAAATAAAAAATATAACCGGTAGCATAGCAGATGAAAACGGAAACATATTATTTTAGGGAAATAATAATTAAGTGATTGTTATTTTCACAAAAGAATAGGAGGAAAGCGATGAATTATATAAAAGAAAGTGAAGAAATATTGAAAAACCATAGAAAATTAAACACTTCTTTGAATAATTTGTATAATAGAAGAAATAAAATAATTAAAAGTGGATTTCCTCGTGAATTGATGGGCATTAGTTATGATAAACCGGAAGTGCAACACACTGATTATAGTGAAAGCACATTAAATGAAATTTGCGAAATTATGGAAATAAATGCTCAAATATCAGAAACAAAAGAAGAAATGCAATTGGTTAATGACATTTTAGAACAAATAAAAAAAGAGGATGATATTTTAGAGAAATTCATAAGATTAAAATATATAACTGATTATAAAAAATCAATGCGAGAAATTGCAAGAAAACTAAACTATTCAGAGAATAGCAATCACACCATATACGAGATAAAAAACAAAGCATTAAAAGAATTCACAATACTATATTTCGGCGTTCGTGGAATTAAAAATACATAACTAGGGGAAAATATTGCCATAAAAATTTGATTTTTATGTGCTATAATTTGTACAGGTGCAAAACTACAAAATGTAATACCTTTTTTGTGGATTTCATAACATTATCTTCCTTTGAGATAAAAAGCCTATTTGCTTAATTGCAAGTAGGTTTTTTTATTTTACAAAAGAATAGGAGGGTTTCGATGAAAGAAAACTTTGAAAAATGCCTAAAATTTCAATGTAAAAATTGCAGGAACTATTTATTGTGTTTTAGAAAGGATAGTTGCAATGAAAATAGAAAAAATAAAAATCGAAAACTTAAAACCAGCGGAATACAATCCAAGAAAGGATTTAAAGCCGGAAGATGAGGCATACCAAAAAATCAAAAAAAGCATAATTGAATATGGATGCGTAATTCCTCTTGTAGTTAATAAAGACATGACTATAATAGGAGGACATCAAAGACTAAAAATATTAAAAGATTTAGGATACACAGAAATTGAATGCGTAGTTGTTGATTATAACAAGAGCAAAGAAAAAGGATGCAATATAGTTCTAAATAATGAAAATGTTGCGGGAACATGGGACAATCCTAAATTAGAAGAATTAATGGAAGAATTAAAAAAAGAAGATGGATTCGATATGGAATCAACTGGATTTTCATTTGATGAAGTCGAGGAAATCCTAAAAGAAACAATAGGATCAAAAGAGGATGATTTTGAAGTTGAAGAAACATTAAACGAAATTGAAGAACCTGTTACAAAACTAGGAGATGTTTGGATTTTAGGAAAGCATCGTTTAATGTGCCGGAGATAGCACAATAAAAGCAAATGTTGAAAAATTGGTACAAAATAAACAGGCAGATTTGATATTAACTGATCCACCATATAATGTTGATTATGAAGGTGGAACAAAGGATAAATTAAAAATTGAAAATGATAATCTAACAGAAACAGAATTTTATAATTTCTTGTTAGATTCATTTAGAAATATGTATGAAGTAGCAAAATATGGATGTCCAATTTATGTATTTCATGCAGATACGGAAGGCTTGAATTTTAGAAATGCATTCAAGTCGGTAGGATTTAAATTAGCAGAATGCTTGATATGGGCAAAAAATAAATTTGTTATGGGAAGGCAAGATTATCAATGGCAACATGAACCTATTTTATATGGATGGAAGGAAGGTGCAGCACATTATTTCATAAATGATAGAAGTCAAAGCACACTTTTAGAGTTTGACAAACCAAATAAAAATGAAGAACATCCAACAATGAAACCGGTTGACTTATTAGTATATTTAATCAAAAATTCAAGCAAAGAGAATCAATTAATACTAGATTTATTCGGTGGCAGTGGTTCAACCTTAATTGCTGCAGAACAAACCAATAGAATATGTTATACGATGGAATTAGATCCAAAATATTGTGATGTTATAGTTCGAAGATGGGAAAAACTAACAGGGCAGAAAGCAGAATTGCAGTAAATAAGAAAGGATGTGGTGAAGTAATGTGAATATTGAAGAAATAGAAAAAGATTATAATTCCGGAATGTTAAAAAAAGATATAATCACAAAACACCATATCACAATGGGACAATTAAATTATCAGATTTCAAAAAATAATTGGAAAAAACGAGCAAAAAAAGGAACGAAAGGCAACAAAGGTGGACATGGAACAAAAAATAATAAAAATGCAGTAGTAACAGGTGCTTATTCTAAATTTGATGGTTGTTTTTCTGATGATGAATTAGAGGTATTTAAGGAACCAATAAAAAGTAAAAAGAAAGCACTTGAAGATGAAATAAAAATACTAAAAGTTAGAGAATATAGGATGCTAAAAAAAATAAAAGAACTAAAAGAAAGTAAGGATATGACAATAATGAAAATGTCAAAAGCCGGAACGTTAGCATCAACAGAGGCAGAAAATACACAATTGCTAATTATTAGGTTTGAACAGGCACTAACTAAAATACAGGAGGCAAAACGAAGGGCAATTGATTCATTACATAAAATTGATATTGAAAATAGAAAATTCGATTATGATAAATCTAGAAATAAAGAAAACAACCCACCACCAAGTACAGAAAGAATCCAAATTATTAATGATTTGCCATTGGATGAAGATGATGAATTGGAAGTGATTGAAAATGA
The DNA here is from genome assembly GCA_017469465.1 of Clostridia bacterium. GTDB lineage: Bacteria > Bacillota > Clostridia > TANB77 > UBA1234 > UBA1234. The sequence continues at coordinate 10,432 of JAFUGH010000057.1, forward strand.
GCCAAGTTAGAGTAAAAGACATTATAGCACCTCATTTTTATAAAACATTTAATTCCAAAAGGACAAATCAAATATACGAAGGTGGAAGAAACTCGACAAAAACATCAATGATCGCAATTAAAATCGTTTACAATTGTTTGAATGAGGATAATTGCTCCGCAGTGTGTATGAGAAATCATCAAATAGATTTAAGAAAGTCAGTATTCAGAGAAATAAAAAGAGCCTGTCGAAGATTAGGTTTAGTTGAGGGTATTGATTACAAAGCGACAGTGTCCCCAATGGAAATAACATTTTTCAAGAATGAAAATAAAATTTATTTTGCCGGCGGTGATGATTTTGAAACTATAAAAGGAACAATTGATGAAAAGAAACTTATCAAAATAATATGGTTTGAAGAGTTAACCAATTTCAAAGATGAAGAAACAATCGAACAAATAAAAGCAACATTTACAAGAGGTAATAACGATTGGTTTATGGCTCTTTATTCATTTAATCCACCAAAAAATAAATATGATTGGGTTAATAAGTGGGTTGAAAAGAAAAGAAAAGATCCAAAATATTTGGTACATCATAGTGATTATAGAACAGTAAATCCGGAATGGGTTGGAACAATAGCAATTGAAGAGGCGGAAAACTTAAAGAAGAATGATGAAAAAAGATACAATTGGATTTGGTTAGGATTAGTAATTGGACTAGAAGGATTAATATTTAATCCTGATTTAATTGAATATGTGGATGAGGACTATATTGAGAAAAATGACATTAAAATTCTTTATATAGATTTTGCAATAGATAGTGGACATCAAACATCTGCAACGGCTTGTGGTTGTTATGGACTGGGAAATGATGGGTATTGGTATTTACTAGACACCTATTATTATTCTCCAAATGAAAAGCCGGTAAAAAAAGCCCCTAGTGAATTAAGTTCTGATTTATTTAATTTCAAAAGAGTTATGATTCAAACATATAAAACAATTACTGATAGAGAAACAATAGATTCCGCAGAGGGTGCATTAAGAAATCAATATTATAAAGACTTTGGTGTTAGATTAAATCCTGTTGATAAAGGAACAAACAAAGAAAAATTGGTTGATTATTCGCAGGACTTTATAGCAAAAAAGAAATTTAGAGTTGTTTTGAATAATAATAATAAAATATTCAAAAAAGAAAATGAAAATTATCAGTGGCTACCAAAGAGCATTGATAAAGGAAAGCCTGAACCTGATAAAACCGAAAAAGACTTCCCTGTTGATGAAAGATATTATAATACTCATTCACAAAGTTATTCATATACTTATGCAGATCATACGCAAGATGAATTTCAATATTGGGTTAAAGACAATTTGGTTAAATTAGGATTAAAATTTTAAGAAGGAGAATGAAAAATGGAATTATATAATAATATTTCAAGTGTTTTAAGTAAGAAAAACAATGTAAATCTTGCCGTTGGTGATATATATGATTATATGCAAATATGGAAAGAATGGTATGCCGGCGATGTAGCAGATTTTCATCATTATACTGCTAGACTTGCAAACGGAACAACAACAAAACTAGAAAGATTGACAATGAATATGGCAAAAAAATTGTGTGAAGATATGGCAAAATTATTGTGGACAGAAAAAACACAAATAAAATTAAAAACAAATGAAAATAGTAAGAAATTATGGGCAATTTTAGATAATAAAGTCAATAATTTTACTACTAATTTCCCTATATTCATTGAACAGGCACTTGCTTTGGGAAATGGTGCGTTAATTGAATATAAAGACAATGGACAAACAACAATTGATTATGTTACAGGGGACTTATTTATTCCATATAAATATACAAATTCATATATTTATGGTTTAGTAACAGTGTCTAGATATTCAGAGACAGAAAAAACGGAAGGATCAGAAAAAGAACAAACATTATATTACACACATTTAACGTATCATGAATACGAAGATGGTAAATATATAAGAAAGCATGAATTATACAGGTCAACAAACGAGAAGGAACTAGGAAACGAATTAGAATTTAATACATATTATCCGGATATAGAAGAAAGTAGCAAAATAGAGACAGATGTTCCATATTTTCAAATATTAAAACCAAATTTAGCAAACAATTTGGATATGGCAAGTCCATTAGGAATATCTCTTTTTGCAAATTCTATTGATAGATTCAAAGCAATAGACATGAAATATGATAGTTTTATGCAAGAATTCAAATTAGGAAAGAAAAGAATACTAGTAGATAATACAACATTAAAAGCAAAAGCAATCCCTAATGAAAAAGGTAACATTGACTATGTTCAATATTTCGATACAGAGGATCAAGTATATGTTGCAGTTGAAGGAATGGAAAAACAACCTGCAAAAGAAATTGATTTCAAATTGAGAACACAGGAACATATAGATGCAATAAATGGCGAATTAAACTGGCTTTCTGATAATGTTGGATTAGGAGAAGGATGGTATCAATTTGATGGACAAGGTGTAAAAACTGCGACAGAGGTAATAAGTGAAAATAGTAAGGCATTTAGAACTAGAACACATCATTTAATAAATGTTAATGATGTTGTCTATGATTTAGTTAGAGCAATATGCCATATTGAAGGAATAGATGCAACAGATATAACAATAACACCTGATGATTCTATAATTGTTGATAAAAATGCAGAAAGAACACTTGATTTAATGGAAGTACAACAGGGATTAAGGAGTAAAAAGTCATATTTAATGAAACATGAAGGATTATCAGAAAAGCAAGCAGAAAAAGAACTAGATGAAATTAACGATGAAAAAATGACAAATCAAGAAGTATTCGGATTTCCAACGGAAGAAAATCTAAAACCATCTAAAAAAGAAGATGAGGAAAAAGAAGAAAAGAAGGAGGAATAATAAATGTTACCTCCGGATTATTTAGAAAAAATAGAAAAACAAGCAATGAATGTATATAACAATCTAGAACTTGATATTATACAAGAAATAGCCGAAAGAATAGCAAATGTAGGTTATGCGAATACAGTTGTTAAAAATGACATTATGATAGCACAAGAAATGGGAATGCTATATACAGACATTGTTGATTTAGTAGCAAAGTACAATAAATCTAGTTACGAAGATACATTGAAAATATTTGAAGATGCCGGAGCAACATCCATAAAAATTGATGATGAGGTTTATAAAAAAGCAGGATTAAATCCTATAAAAATTAAACAAGATAAGTCAATGATGGATTTACTTGTTGCATCAGCAGAAAAAACAAATAGTAATTTAAATAATTTAGTAATGACAACGGCAAACACAAGTCAACTTGACTTTCTAAATGCAATGAATCAAGCATATATGGAAGTGTCAACAGGAGTAAAAAGTTATTCACAATCTATTATTGATGTGGTGGATAAAATAAGCAAAAAAGGCACAACAGTTGAATATCCATCAGGACATAAAACATCAATAGAAAGTGCAGCAAGAATGAATATTATAACAGGAGTAAATCAAACCTGTGGAAAATTACAAGAAATGAGAGCATTAGAACTAGGATGGGACTTGATGGAAATATCCGCACATGGTGGAGCAAGACCAGAGCACGCAGAATGGCAGGGTAAAATAGTAAGTTTAAGTGGTCAAAAGGGTTATTTAAGTTTAGATGATATAGGTTACGGAACTGCAACAGGATTTAAAGGTGTAAATTGCAGGCATGATTGGATGCCTTATTTCAAAGGTTCATCTAGAACATATACAGATCAACAATTAAGGGAATGGCAAAATGAAAAAGTACAATACAACGATACAACAATGACTAGATATCAAGCAAGTCAAACGCAAAGGCAAATGGAAAAAATAATCAGAGAAGATAAGAAAAAATTAATAGGTTATGATGGTATTCTTCGCAGTAATACAACAGATGCAGAATTGATAGAAAAAACAAAGATGGCTTTTTCAAAACAAAGTCTAATATATAATCAACATCAAAACCAATTAAATGATTTTATTAAACAAATAGAATCAAAGAAAGATCAAACAAGAATGTATGTTGGAAATTATGAAAAAACAATAAGTAAACAAGTCCAATCTGTAAAGAATATTGCTAATAAATATAATAAAAGTGGTATTATTGGAAGTAAAGTAAATGGCATTGAAATAAAAGAAATAGGGGAACATATTATTTCAAGAACCTATACAAGAGATGTTAGTTTTGAAGATGTGCAAGATACATTGAAAAATCCAATAAAATATGGTAAAATAAGAAAAGATAATAGTCAACAAATAAAAGGTGCAAATTGCACTATTGCAATAAATGTGGAAACAGGAAAATTAATAACTGTATTTCCAAAGAAAACGAAAAAGGAGGGGTAAAAGATGAAAATTGATGCGAATTTTAATGAACAACAAATCGAATTACTAAAAAGTAAAAACATAGACATTTCGCAAGATTTTGATGAAAAATCATTAGAAGAATTGGAAGATAGAGTTTACAACATAATGATGGATCATTTAGATAAAAATCAAGATTTTACTCCTAAAGCAGAGGCATTTGAAAGTATATTAGACATTATAGTAAAAATTGAGAATTCCCTATAAATTTTAATTAAATATGGTATTAAAAGACACTTTTACAGGTGTCTTTTTTTATAGTCTTTTTACTTGTTACAGACATTAAAGAATAACACAGGTTTTATAGTCTTTTTACTTTGTTGCAGACTAAAAGAACAATAAAGGTAAATTTAAGGAGGTTTTATTTATGGATGAAGAAAACAAAAACAATCAAAATCCAGATTCTGTAGAAGATGAAAACAAAAACATCGAGGGAACAGGTGATGTTGGAACTCAAGCCAATGAAAATAAAGATGAGGGCGATGCAGAGAAAAAAGGCAAGACTTATACACAAGATGAAGTCAATAGTCTTTTGAAAAAGGAAAAAGAAAAATACCAAAAAAAGATGCCTAGTAAAGAAAGACTTGAGGCTTTGGAAAAGTATGAGGAAAGTCAGAAATCAGCAGAGCAAAAACAAGCAGAAAAAGAAACTAAATACCAAAAAGCATTATCTGATCTACAAGAAAAAGAAAATTACATCGCAGTTCTAGAGAGTGGTGTATCAAAAGAAGATTCAGATTATGTTTTATTTAAGGTTTCAAAAATGGAAGGCGATTTTAATGAAAATCTTGAAGAATTCTTAAAGTCAAATCCAAAATACACAAACACAAAGAAAGAAACGGATGAACCGGAAACAAAAACCGATGGCGTTTCAGTAAAAAATATGAATAATAAAAAGGACAGTGGTGTTACTGCTATATTAAAGCAAAAACATCCTGATCTATTTAAGTAAAGAAAGGATATAGGTGATTATTATGGCAAATGCATTAGGAACAGGAACACATAAAAGAAAAGAAAGTTATGCTAGTGAAGTATTAGCAATTGCGAGAGCAGAAACAAATATTTATGATGATTTCTCAGAAGATTATGAGAAAGATGAAGTAACAGGACAAATAAATGTCCCAACAAGAGATGAAGAGGTAAAAGTTTCAGATTATGATATCAAAAATGGTATTGAATTACAAACATCTGCAACTGATTATCTACCATTACCAATCGACAAAGATTATGGTGTAAATGAATTAATTGATGGTTATGAGGCAGATGCAGTTCCTGACAATTTAGTTGCACAAAGAATTGATAGTGCAGGATATTCAATCGGTTTGAAAAAAGAAAACATGGCAATAGAATGCTTAAAAACAGGTACAGTGTCAGCAGACACAACAAAATTAACAACTGCAAATGTTTATGCAAAAATAGTTGCAGAAGTTAAAAATATGAAAAAGAGAAACATGAAAGTTTCATCAATGAGAGTAGTAATTTCAGCAGATGTTGAAGAACTATTATTAACTGATGAAAAATTCTCTAATACATCAGGTTCACTTGGAGAGAAATTAGTTAGAGAAGGTGTAATCGGTAAGATTGCCGGTGTTCCTACAAAAACTAATTACTTAATGGGTGATGATGTAGATTTCATAATTTATGACAAAAGATATTGTCAAAAATATGAAGTATGGAAAAAAGAACCTGCCGTTGAAGATATCAAAGATGGTAAACACATCGGAAGTTCTGCATTACAAGGTAGACAAGTTGGTGGCTTAATGGTTACTAATAAACTTGGTGTTCAAGTTAGAAAAAACACAACATCAGGTGATTAATAGTAGTAGGAGGTAAAAGGTATGCTAAAGTATATAACTGATGCCGAATATAAAGAGTTATTAGGTGTGTCTAGCATACCTAGTAACTTTAATAATTTAGTAATTGAGGCAAGTACATATATTAATTCAAAGACACAAAATAGAATTGATGTCAATGATTTACATGAAAATGTAAAATATGCAACTGCCTTAATTATTACTAAAATTAGTAAAGCAGAAAACCAAAAAGAAGAAATCGGAAATCTAAAATCACAAAACATTGAGGGATGGAGTGAAACATATAGCACACCGGAAGAAATTGAAAAGAAGCTAGAAGAGGATAAATGGAGCATCCTAAAACAATATTTATGGAATGTAATCGGTTCAGATGGACAACCTCTTCTATATTGTGGGGTGTTGTGATGAATCAAAGATTTTTTATACACTCTATTACAATTTATCATGATAATGATGATGGTACGGTTACAAGAATGGTTTTTGATGGTGTTTATTTTAGACATAATAAAAAATCCAATGTAATAGACAAAGGATTTGAAAAAGGCAGTACAGGAACGATTTATATTCCAACCAAGCAAGATTTAAATATTAGCAATACCGATATAGTTGTTGAAGGTACACCGAAATTGTCTGTTAAATCAATGGGGAAAAAGTCTGTAAATTACATTAATAAAATTGAAGTTAGAAAATTGACAGTTAATGAAGATGATCCGAACGATGAATTTTATAAATTATTTAGAGATCCAACTATTCAAAGATATAGGGTAGTAAGTGTTGATGATAACAGAAAGGGCAACCTGCAACATTATAAATTAGGAGTTAGCGAATAATGTCTAGTGGTTTTAATATAAAAGTAAAAATGAATAGTACTAGTAAAATAATAAAAGATCATGGATTAGACAAAGATGGTAAAGTTACGGCTTTTTTGCGTGATACAGTGGAAAGGTTGAGTGATCCATATATTCCATTTGATAGTGGTTTATTAAGAAAACTAAAAACAAAACCATCTAACCATGAAATTAAATATACTAGTCCGTATGCTAAATTTCAATATTATGGAAAATTAATGCTAACAAAAACAGGCAGTTCTTGGGCTAGAAAAGGCGAGAAAAAGAGTGTAACAAATAAGGATTTAAAATATCACACATCCGGAACAGGTGCAAGATGGGAACAACTTATGCTACAAAGAAGAAAAAACGATTTGATTCGTGATGTGGAAAATTATATCAAGAGAGGATGAAAACAATGAGTGAAGAAAAAGGAAAAATCGAAAAAATAAAAGTATTTATGGAAAAATGCACTTTGTTAAAAGGTGGAAAAGTAAATGTCGATTATTTAAAAGACAAGTTGTATAGTTATTCAATTGATGAAACACCAACAACAACCATTATACAGAAATTTGCTGATGGTGGTTGCAGGAAACGAATCAATTTTGATTTTAGTATTCAAGCACCATTTAATGCACTTGAAAATATTAATAATTCAAAGTTTTGTGATGATTTTACACAATGGATTGAAGAAGAAAACAAAAAGGGAAATCTGCCGGACATAGAAGGTGCGGAAGAATTAGGATGCAATAGAGGAACAATCCTACAAACAACCGAAACGACCGCAATATATGTTATACCTATATATTTAATTTATGTAGAGGAATATTAAGAAGGAGGGAAATAAAATGCCTGATACAGAAAAAATAGTAAAAAGAAGTGACAAAGTTGCTTTCTTAAATGTTGGAACATCAGAAAATAAGAATTTCCAAAGAATGCGTAAATTCACGGAAATTTCAACATCAAAAAATCCTACTGAATATAGTAGAAGATATGTAGATGAAGATGGAGACACAACAGATATAACAGGTTATGGCGAAGAAAAATCATATGCCTTCGATCAATACACAAACAATCCGGTTCATGAAAAAATCGCTAAAATAACAGATGATGAATTAACCGGAGATGATGCAACTGTTGAAACTCTTGTTGTTGACAAAACAAAAGAGGTAGAAGGTGGATACGAGGCAAGATTAAGAAAATATGCAGTAGTTCCTGATAGCGATGGAGATAGCACAGATGCTTATACTTATAGTGGTTCTTTAAAAGCAAAAGGTACTTTTGAAAAAGTAACTGCAACAATAAGTGATGATGGAAAAACTGCTACAATAGTAACAGAGTAAAATAGTAGCAGTAGGTTAATACCCTACTGCTTATTTTTTTTGAAAGAAGGTAAAATTTTATGAAAATAAGAAACATTGAAGTAGAATTCGACTTTTTAGATGCAGATGATATGGAAAAATTTGAAAATGAGGCAAAAAAAGTAGTAGAGCAATGTAAAATTAAAGAAAAACAACAAATGTCTTATTCTCAAATGATTAGAGAACAATGCAAAATAATAAATGATTTCTTTAATAATGTATTTGGTGATGGAATGTCTCAAAAATTATTTGGAAATAAAGACAATTTAAAAGAACATATTAGTGCATTTGAAGAAATAGTCAAAGAAAAAGAAAATCAACAAAAATCAATTGTTTCATCTTTGGAAAGATACCAACCAAATAGAGAAACAAGAAGGAATAAGAGGAAATAAAAATGGATAAAAACATCCTTTTAGATGAATTGCCACAATATACAAAAAGTGGTTTGCAAATAAGAACGGATTTCAGGGAAAGTATAAAATTTGAATTATTAATGCAGGATAGGAATTTAAGCGATGAAGTTAAGATAATGCAGGCATTACAATTATACTATTATGATCCTGACAAAATAACAGATATAAGAAAAGCCATAGATGATATTCTATGGTTTTATAAATGTGGAAAAGAAATGCAGAGCAGTAATAGTAAAGAAGAGGGAGAAACAACACAAGAAAGAATAAAACAAATTTATAGCTATGAATTTGATGATGAGTACATTTTTAGTGCTTTTTTAGAACAATATGGAATCGACTTAAATGAAATAGAGTATATGCATTGGTGGAAATTCAAAGCCTTATTTAATAGTTTAAATGAAAATACGCAATTCGTAAAAATAATGAGTTATAGAAACATGAACATTGCAAAAATAAAGGACAAAGAAATGAAATCACATTATAAAAAAATGCAAGAACTATACAAATTACCTGATATGCGTACGGAAGAAGAAAAAGAATCCGATTTTGCAAATGAATTGTGGTAATCAAAATTAAATAATAGAAATGGGGTGAGAACATGGCAAAGGATGGATCAGTTGTAGTCGATACCGAGTTAAACAATGATGGTTTTAATAAAGGTGTCAGTAAACTCGAGAATGGTTTTAGTAAGATAAAAAGTGTTGCCGGAACAGCCCTAAAAGGTATTGCAGTTGGTGCTGCAGCAGTTGGAACAAGTCTTGCAGTTATAGGAAAAAAAGCAATTGAAAGTTATGCCGATTATGAACAATTAATCGGTGGTGTTGAAACCTTATTCAAAGATAGTGCCGGAATAGTAGAAAATTATGCAAATCAAGCATATAAAACTGCCGGCGTTTCTGCTAATCAATACATGGAACAGGTTACTTCATTTAGTGCTAGTTTATTACAATCACTAGGTGGAGATACTAAAAAAGCAGCAGAATATGGAAATACTGCTATGGTTGATATGGCAGACAATGCAAATAAAATGGGTACATCAATGGATGCAATCCAAAATGCATATCAGGGTTTTGCAAAACAAAACTTTACAATGCTTGATAACCTTAAATTAGGTTATGGTGGTACAAAAACGGAGATGGAACGACTTATTGCAGATGCTAACAAAGTAAAACAGGCAAATGGCGAAATGGCTAATTTGTCTATTGATAGTTTTGCAGATATGGTTGAGGCTATACACATAATTCAAACAGAAATGGGAATTACAGGGACAACTGCATTAGAGGCAAATTCAACTATATCAGGTTCAATGAATTCTATGAAGGCTGCATGGCAAAATTTATTAACAGGAATGGCAGATGATACGCAAGACTTTAATAAATTGATAGAAAACTTTGTTGAAAGTGTAATTACATTTGGAAAAAATATTATTCCTAGAATTCAAACAACAATAAGCGGAATTGCAAAATTAGTGAGTGGTTTAGTAACAGAGTTTTTGCCACAGATCATTCAAATGATACCACCATTATTGGAAGAATCATTGCCGATAATAATAAGTGCATTAGAATCGTTAGTTCAAAGTATATTGGAGGCTTTGCCATCAATAGTACAAGTTTTAGTTGATGCAATTCCTCAATTAGTAAATGCAATATTAGCAATGTTGCCATTACTAATAGATGTTGGAGTTCAAATCATTGTAAGTTTGATTCAGGGAATAGGACAGGCATTACCTCAAATTATAATAAGTATAGGAAATGTTATAACACAAATTATTCAAGTTTTAGTAAAAAATATTCCAACATTGATAAAAACTGCAATTGAATTCTTTATGGCAATAGTACAAGCAATTCCGGAAATAATAACAAGTTTACTTGAAAATTTAGACACAATAATTTCAACAATTATAAATGGAATAATAGAGGCTTTGCCTTTGCTAATAGATGGTGCAATTCAATTGTTTATGGGAATAATACTTGCTATTCCAACAATAATAGATGCAATTATAAACAATCTTCCTAGAATAATAAATACAATAATTACAGGTATAGTTGAGGCTCTACCTCAATTAATAGATGGAGCTATCCAATTACTTATGGGTATAATTCATGCTATTCCTACTATCATACAAGCAATAATTGAGAACCTACCGAAAATAATAATTACAATTGTTCAGGTATTAATAGAAAATATACCAACAATTATAAAAGGAGCAATTCAATTACTTATGGGTATAATACAAGCCATACCTACAATTGTTATAGAACTAGTAAAAAGTATGCCACAGATTATAAAAGCAATTATTGAGGGAATAAAGGCAGGTTTCTCACAAGTGAAAGAAGTAGGTGGAAATCTAATCAAAGGATTGTGGGAAGGTATAAAAAATGTTAAGGATTGGATATGGGGAAAAATCAAAGGCTTTTGCAGTGGAATTTTAGACAATATAAAAGGGTTCTTTGGTATTCATTCTCCATCAAAAGTATTTAACAAAGAAATAGGACAAAATTTAGGACTTGGATTAGGAGAGGGATTTGATGATAGTTTAAGTAGTGTTTATAAAGATATGCAAAAAGCAGTAGAACATGAAAATGCAAAACTAACATCTAATTTAACAAGTACACATCAAATTCAAGTTCAGACAGAGGACAATAGACAAGCAGTATTACAAAGTTTGGATGACAACAAAGAAATTAATGTTACTGCCGTTACAAATCTTGATAGTAAGGTATTAACATCAGCAGTTAACAAAGTAAATTTAAATAGAAAATTACAATATGGATATTAAAGGAGGTGGGACAAATGGCATTATTAACACATGAAGGATTTGAATTTAAGAATATTCTGTCAGGTGGCTATAAAATAAAAGAAGATGTTGAAGATGTAAAATCAAAACAAACAATGGGCGATGGTAGTGTAAGAAGAAATTATGGTCAAATGGATAAAACAGAAATTAAAGTCAGATTCGGTCAAATGAACTTTGAAACATTCAAAGAGTATATGCAACATTTCAAAAAACATGAAGATTATTACACTTATTTTTCACAACGAAATAATAGTATGCTTACAAAGAAATTTTTTGTTTCACGACCTGATGTTCCTATTATATCCACTTTACATGGTGGCAGATACGATGAATTTGAAATAACACTCTCACAAATAGGGGAGGGAACAGCGGATGATTGATTTAAGTGATGAAATAAGAAAAGCATACGATGTGAGTACAGTACAATACGATAAAATCAAAATAGGAAATAATGAATATCCAATAACCAATGTTCAATATTGTGATGATTGTTATGTGGATGGTAATATTTTCGGTACTGCGGTTGCTAGAACTCTTGATTTTGAAATTGACAATTCTGTTGATCTAGAAAAGAAAGAATTTGAATATTTAACAGGAATTAGAATCAATGATGCGGTTCATTATATTTCTCTTGGAAATTTTATAACAACAGATGTAGAACCACGGAGACACAACGAAAATAACGAAAGTTACTGCTATGGACTATATGCTAAAATCAAATATTTTGTATGAATCAAAATTAGATTATGCAAGCAAGTCAGTAACAATATTGGATGTATTAAAAGAGGCTTGCGAAAATGCAGGAATTGAACTTGCAACCGAAGATTTCGCAAATAAGGATTTTATTGTTGATAGCAACCAATTTGAAGTAGATGCTATTATTAGACAAGTATTTCAGGCAGTTGCAGGAATATCCGGAACATTTGCAAAAATAAAAGCAGACAATAAGTTGTATTTTATTACACCAAAACTTTATGATAGCAAAAAATACACTGTTAAAGAAATACATAAGATGTTAGTTGTAGACTTGAACAGGTTAAAAGTTAGAACAATAACAAATGATTTAAAAGTATTGGGAATAAAGAAAGAATCAACGAAACAAGTCCATGAAATGTTAGTAAAATCAATGGATGCTATTACAGTAAAGAGACTAACAACAAATGTAAACGAACCTAGTCTTGAAAGACAAAGCGATTATACTGATTTGATATTAAAAAGAAACACACATCCTATAAATGTTGTTGTTCTTGGTATGAGCAATGTTGAAGGAGAAAATATCACATTAAGGGATGAGGATAGCATTGCAGAAGATGGAGAAAATTATCTAACAATTAATGACAATCCGTTTGCTTATACACAAGATAAAAGGGAAGAATTAATTACTGCATTATTCGAAAAAGTAAAAGGCTTTTCATATACATCTTATGAAATAAAAGGACAATGTAAACCATATTTAGAAAGTGGTGATCCTGTATGGGTATTAGATGCAGATGGTGCAATTACATCATCATTTCTATTTAGATTTACATATAAAAGTCCAAAAGGTTTGGAAAGTGAAATGTCCGCTCCTTCAATTATTAAATCAACTGTTAATTATCAAAATATCCCAAGTGAACTTGATAGATTAAGAAGAACAGAAATTATAGTTGATAAGCAACAGGGAACAATTGATGCAATAGTGGATAGACAAACGGAAGATGGTAGCAAAATAAATTCTCTTGAAATGAACGCAGAGGAAACAACCGATACAATAGCAAAGGTAATCGAAGATTATCAAGAGCAAATAGCACAATTAAAACTAACAATTGAAGGATTGAAAGTTTCTGTTAATTCAAAAGGTGGAGGCAATATTTTTCTATATTCAAGAGAAAATTGGGATGAAAACATAACAGAATATACGGACACAGATACAAAGCAAAATACAATTTCAGGATTAGGATATAGTTTAGTAATAGGAACAACAAAACAAGTTGTTCAATTAAAAAATGGAACTTATACAATAAGTTTCTTATACAAAAACACAAATAGGTTAGATAATGCAAGAGTTGTTATAAATGAAGAAACAATAAATCTTGAATATACCGGTAATAACTGGGTTGAATTTGAAAAAACAATAGATGTTACTTCAAATGCAATTTCAATTAGTTTCTATACAGACACAAACAATGCCGTTTATATTTCTGATTTAATGGGAAATCTAGGAACAGAAAAGCAAACATGGGAACAAAACGCAAATGAAACTATTACCGACACAGTACAAATTGGAAAAGGTGTTCAAGTTAATAGTAGTACAACAAACACTTATACAAGAATTGATGCAGATGGTAATAGGGTTTTCAATAGAGCAACCGGAGAAGTTATATCAGAATTTACGGATAAAGGTATGGAAACACAAGATATGGCTGTAAATGGTAAGGCGGAAATAGCCGGAATGCTTATTCAAAAAGTTGGTTCTCAAACATGGATTTCTAGCTTATTGTAGAAAGGAGAATGTCGAATGGCAACAAGTGGAAGTTTTGATACAGGTGGCTATAATGGAAAACATTTAACATTTAGTTGGTACAGATCAAATAGTCCAAATGGTGCTGATAACTATTCTGATATTACTTGGACATTAAAAGGAGCCGGTGGCAGTGGCTGGCACATGGCAGGGGATTTCAATGTTTGGATAGATGGCGACAATGTTTATTCAAATGCTACAAGAATACAATTGTATAATGGAACAACAGTTGCATCTGGAACAAAAAGAATCTATCATAACAATGATGGTTCAAGATCATTTAGTGCTAGTGTTTCGGCAAGTATTTATACTTATGCAGTTGACAAAACAGGTAGTGGAAGTTGGACATTGGATTCAATTCCTAGATACCTGAATAGCATAAATATTTATAACAATGGTAGTGCATTAAATTCTATTTCTGTTAAATGGACTTGTGATCCAAGAAGAGATTGGACACAATATTCACTTAATGGCGGTGGATGGACAGATGCAGGCGATTCAGTTGCAGGAGATGGCAAAAGTGGAACATTTAACATTGGTGGATTAGCACCAAATACATCGTATAAAGTAAAAGTTAGGTTGCGTAGGGCAGATAGTGGATTATGGTCAGAAAGTGGAACAATAACAATTACTACTAAAAACAAAGCAACGATAACAAGTCCGAATGATAATTTTAGTGTTAATAGTAATGGCTCGCTAACAGTTAATTGCAATAATCCTAGTGGAAATCAAATTGCATATTTTCTTGATTGTCCGAGCGGTACAAGAAGATTAACATCAGGAAAAACAACAAATACATCTTATACATGGTCAGCAGCACAAATATTGTCAATGTTGCAATATATCACAACAAGCAATTCAAGTTCTATTAAAGTTGGTGTAATTACTTATGGAAATGCAGAGTATTATAGTGAAAAAGTAGGAACATTAAATGTAGTAAATTCAAATCCTATATTTAGCAATTTTACTTATGAAGATACAAATGCAACAACAATAACATTGACAGGTGGAAATCAAAGAATTGTAAAAGGATATTCGAATGTGAAAGCAATAGTTTCAACTGCAAATAAGGCTACTGCACAAAACTATGCAACTATGAGCAAATATAGATTAGTAATAGGAAGTCAACAAAAAGACATAACCTATTCAAGTAATGCGAGTGTTAGTGCTACAATTGATAAAGTATTAAGTAATATTTTTAATATGTATGCCATTGATAGCAGGGGAAATTCAACAGTGAAACAAATATCTCCAAGTACATATTTAGATTATTCAGATATAATCATAAAAAAAGCGAGTGTAGTTAGAACCGGTGGAGTAGGATCGGAAACAACACTTGCTTTTTCAGGTAGTTATTGGGGATATGGTTTCGGTGCTTTGAATAATGCAATAACATCTTGCTACTATGAATATAAAACAACAACATCTAATACTTGGATAAAAGGTGGAGATTTAACCCCTGTTCTAAATGGAAATGATTTTTCATTTACAGGAACAATCAAAGGTGATTCCGGTGCGGATGGATTTAATATTCAACGAAGTTTTGACATTAGAGTAGTAATAAAAGATAGACTTTCAACATCAATATACACAATGGTTTTAGGAACAGGAATTCCATCAATTGCAATTACTAAAAATGGTGTTGCAATAAATGGAATGTATGATGCAAGTCTAAAAGGAGCATTGCAAATATGGAATGGCGATGTTTATATAAATGGTAAAAAATTAAATTTAAGTTAGGAGGAATAACAAATGTCATTAGTTACAAGTTTTTTAGGATTATTTAAGCATGACACAAGTAATGATGCAGATTTAAATAGTAATTTTGATATTGATACTGCATTAAATGAAAATTGGGACAAAATTGATGCAGGTATAAAAAAATTAAACGATGAAAAAGTTAGTCAAGTAAGCGGAAAATCTTTGTCAACAAACGATTTTACTAATGCTTATAAAACTAAACTAGATGGTGTGGCAACAGGTGCACAAGCGAATGTTTTAGAAGGTCTTACATTGGATGGCAAAGCAATCAGCGTTTCTAGCAAAAAAGCAGAAATAAAGGATGCAGAGGTAACCAATGCAAGAAAGTCAACAATCAAAAATAAAACATTTAGTTCTGTTACTGCTAGAATTGAAGAATTAGAAGAAAATGTCGATAGTATAGAGACAGTTAGGGGACACATTTATGGTGTTAGAAGAAAAATTACAAATAACACAAGCACTGCATGGGAAAGAATAAAGGATAGCGTAGGTTTGGTTGCTAATGCTACTAAAAATGGTGGTAGCGTTGTAAATAACTTTGATAATTTAGCACCATGGAGCGAAATAAAATCTTGCAATTATGATATTGCAACCGGTAAAGTAAAAGCATGGTTCGGTGATGCAACATTCAGTTTTGATGGTTCAAATGGCGATGTATATACTTATATTCCTGATGTGTATTTAAAAATCTATCAAGAGGATGATTACGATTATATTTTAATTTCTGACATTGAAAGAAGCGGATTTACAAAATATGATAGTTTCTTTATTGCTAGATATGCAGGAAGTGTTGTCGATGATGTACTACATTCTTATAGTGGATTAGCACCTGCACATAATAAAACTATTGCACAATTTAGAACATTAGCAAAAGCACTAGGAGATAAGTTCTCATTACTAGATTATAGATATTTTGTTTTACAAATGCTATATTTAGTAGAATATGCGACTTATAATTCTCAAAGTGCATTAGGTAATGGTGTAATGACACAACAACAAGCTACTGCATTAATTGCAGAATCAAATACAAATAGGGTTGTGGTAAGTTCAACCACACTTTATGTTGGAAGAACCATCGGCATTGGTAGTGCATGGGCAAGTTTCTCAATAGCAACTGACAGAAAAGTTACAAAAATAGAAGATTATTCAAACGGAGGAGTAACCGGAAAATCAGTTTACTTTGATGGCGATCCTGTAAATATTGCAGTAGGTAATGTTATATGGGGTTGCGGTCAACATTCAGGACAATGCGATAATTTAGGAATGAAATCCGGTTGTTTAATTAATGATGGTTATCATTCAGTTGTTTATAGAGGAATTGAAAATTTATTCTCTAATATGTGGCAGTTTGTTGATGGTATTACAATACAAGACAGAATCGCATATATATGTAAAGACCATTCAGCTTATGAAAACGGCAAGATAACAAGTCCATATAAAAAATTGGGATATACAAATGGAGATACAAACGGCTATGTCAAAAATCTAGGATTTGATCCTGATGAACCATTGTGTAGATTCCCTGTTGAAGTTGGTGGAAGTTCATCAAGTGGTACAAGTGACTATTACTACCAAAACACCGGAACACGTCTTGCTCATGTGGGCGGTTATTTCAGCGATGGTGCTATCGCTGGCTTGTGGTATTGGAATTTGGGCAATGACTTTTCGTATTCGAGCGTCAGCATCGGTTGTCGTGTTCTTATTGATAACCAGTAAAACGGGGGATTGGGGGTGGTCAACCCCCATAAAATACCTACATCCTGTTGTAGTTATTTTTTTTGTAATAAAAGTATATAATGTTTCAAACACAATAAATAGAATAGGGATTTGATGTGTGTACGACCGGAGCTTGATCTTCGATTGGAGTTTTCTTGCTCATGTGGGCGGTAATTTCAACAATGGTGCTAACGATGGCTTGTGGTATTGGAATTTGAACAATGACTTTTCGAATTCGAACGTCAACATCGGTTGTCGTGTTATTATTTTTGTAAAGATTAAAATTCAAGTACACATCATCTTCCTTGCCACTTGGCAAAAATAAAGTCGCAACTGGATTGGTTTAGTAGTTCCATTATGAATCGAAAGACCGATAGACAAAAATAAGAAATCAGGGGATACAATGAAAAGGGTAGGAAACATTTATACAAAATTATGTGAAAAAGATAACATAAAAAAGGCTATATTAAAAGCTGCAGTTAGAAAGAAATGTCGAAAAAATGTGACAAAAGTAGTAGACAATATTGATTTTTATGTGAATGAAATTTATAATATGCTAGTTTCAAAAAATGTAAAATTAAGTCCTTATAAAAAAATGACTATACATGATGGTGCTAGTAAAAAGGAAAGAGTTATTTATAAACCTGCCTTTTATCCTGATCAATGTATTCATTGGTGTGTAATGATACAAATGCAACCACTACTAGAGCGTGGAATGTATGAATATTGTTGTGCATCTATACCAGAGCGAGGCATTCATTATGGTGCTAGACATATAAAAAGAATATTAAAAGATGATAAAAAAAATACAAAATATTGCTTAAAACTAGATGTAAAAAAATTTTATCCTAGCATTGATAAATTCTGTATGAAGAAAAAATTTAGATCAATTATTAAAGATTATGATATGCTAGATTTACTTGACCAGATAATAGATAGTTCAGAATCAGGACTTCCTATTCGGCAATTATACATCTCAATGGTTTGCAAATTTTTATCTTCAAGATTTAGATCATTACATAAAAGAACAATTGAAAGTAAAATACTACTTGCGTTATATGGATGACATGGTATTGTTTGGAAGAAATAAAAAGGAATTACACAAATGTAGATTATTAGTCGATGAATTTCTGCATAAAGAAGGATTAAGGTTAAAAGAAAACTGGCAGTTATTCAAAACAGATTCAAGACCGATTGACTTTTTGCGGTTATAGGTTTTACAGAGGACACACAACATTAAGAAGGAGTAATTTTTTAAGAATAAAACGAAGAGCAAAAAAAATCTATAAAAGGAAAAAAATACGACTAACAGATGCACAAGCTATGATTAGTTATAATGGTTGGTTGAAATATTGTGATAGTTTTAATTATAGAAATAAATACATTAAACCATATATAACAATCAAAAAATGTAAGGAGGTTATAAAAAATGCAAGTAAACTTTCAAGTGGAATCAGATCAAAAACCAAATAAGTATATGATTGAAAATATACTAAATAATGAATGTGATATCATATTAAATGATAATATTACCAAAACAGAAAAAACTGAATACAATAGTGAAACCGGAAAAGAAGAAATAAAAACGATATATAAATTTGATTCATATAGGTTGCATAATATTTATAGGGATAATTTAGATGAAGAATTATCAACAACAAAAGGTTTCAAAATATGGTTGAATTTTGCTAAAAAACAATATGCAGAACAAATTGTTGAAATTCCGGATAGTGAAAGAATTGCCGTATTAGAACAGGCAATAATTGATATTGGGGAGGTAATTGGAAATGGTTAATTTTTATGTTATTCAAATAAGAGATTTAAAAACGATGACAATTGATGATGTCCCTAAATTATGGAGAGCAAAAGTAAAAGCAAAATTAGAAGAAGAGTCTTAATAAGGCTCTTTTTTTAATATGAAGGAAAGGAGTAATGCGTTATGCCGATGGATGAAAAACATATGCAGATGCTTATAGAAACAAATCAAAGTGTAAAATCTGCCCATCATAGAATAGATAAAATTGAGGCTGATGTTGGAGAAATAAAAGAATTAACCATTGCAGTGAAAGAAATAGCAATGGAAACAAAAGCTACTAGAGAAGATGTGAACGACATGAATGGTAGATTAAAGGTAGTAGAAGAAAAACCTGCTAAAAATTGGGACAAAGTAACATCAACTATTTTAGGAACAGTAGTCGGAGCAATTGCAGGGGCAATCGTAGGATTAATACTAAAATAGAAAGGAGGAAAACCAATGAAACAAGCATGGAGTGATTTAAAAAGTTTTGTAACAGTTGCATTCACTTTGACATTGATCGTTTTAATTGTAATTGTTGCATTAAAATCAAATTGGGATATTTTTCAAATAGTATTCACTTTATTTTCAAATGTTGTTGTTTCTGTATTTACATATTATTTTACTAAAAAAGATAATAACGAAAATACCGAAAATTCAACGAAAAATGAGTAAACAAACTACTCGAATTAAAAATAAAAACGGCTTAAAACGCAACGTCGCAAGCCATTTTTTTCAGGTTTCCGGAAAAAATTCCGGCATTTTTAAGATACAGGAAGAAAAGCAAAAAATCTTCCTGTATTAAATTTTATAGGAGGTGTTCATCATGGAAGAAAACGAAGAATTAGGAAATGGAGAAATCCAAAGAAATGAAAATGAATTCGGAGGTAATGAATAATGAAAGGTATAGATGTATCAGCCCATCAGGGTAATATTAATTGGGATGCAGTAAAAGCATCAGGAATTGAATTCGCTATTATTAGAATTAGTTATGGTCAAAGTGCCGTAGATTCAAAGGCAATAAGAAATATTGAGGAATGTATCAGGGTAGGAATGCCATTTGGTGTTTATGTATATTCTTATGCATTAAATGTAAACAATGCTATAAATGAGGCTAATCTTGTAATTAAAACATTAGCACCTTATAAAAATAAAGTGAAATTTCCTGTAATAATTGATATGGAAGATGCCGATGGATACAAAGCAAAACATGGAATGCCATCAAATGACACATTAGTTTCTATTTGTGAAAAGGAATGTTTAATGTTTGAAGAGGCAGGATATTATGCTGCAATATATGCAAGCAAATCATGGTTTGATACAAAATTAAATTCTTCAAGATTAAATAGGTTCGACAAATGGATGGCTTGGTGGTATTCACAAGCATCATCAAAATTTGATCATAATACTTATGGATTATGGCAATATACTTCTAGTGGAAAAGTGAATGGAATTTCAGGAAATGTTGATATGAATGAATCATTCAAAGATTATCCATCAATAATTGGTGGTGGAAATCCAACACCTGCACAACCATCAGCACCAACAACTAATGAACCAACAGGGAGTACATTAGATTTAGCAGCTGCAGTTATGAGAGGAGAATATGGTGATTTAGGAGTTAGAAAAAATAATTTAGGTAATAGATATAATGAAGTACAAGACTTTATTAATCATATTTATACTGCTTCTATTGATACTCTTGTAGCAGAAACTAAAGCTGGTAAATATGGAAATGTGCCAATTAGATCTGATGTACTTGGATCTAGATTTAAAGAAGTTCAGGATAAGATTAATGGTAAAGCATCTAATAATTCTTCAAGTAAAACATATGTTGTAAAATCAGGAGATACATTATCAGGCATTGGAGCAAAATTAGGAGTGAATTGGAAAACGATAGCGGATAAAAATGGAATAAAAGCACCATATACAATTTATCCTAATCAAGTTCTTAAATACTAAATAATAGGGGGATAAAATCCTCCTATTATATTTTTTTTAATTTGTTTTGAATATCTAACAAAATATTGAAAGCCTGTTGGAATGTTGTGTTGTTCATGTCTAAATTTTTTATTTTATTAAGTATTTTTTTAATTTCAATATTGTTTGAAAAGTCCTCCATATTTGTATTGTTTGGAAGATCATCAATGACTTTGTATTTTAGTTGCAATTCATCAAGTTTTTTAGTATATTTGTCTAATGAAGAAATAGGAAAACCACACTTTATAATTTCAGGGCTTAAAGATGTGAGTTTTAATCCTAATTTTTCATTCAAAATCTTTGCATCTTCATTTAATATATTATAGAAAATTCCCACTCTAAATATATAAATTGAGGATGCATCATGCTTTTTTAATTCGTTCAATTTGTTTATTAACTTGCTCATTTTCATCAATCTCCATTTCATTTTTTAATACTATCAATTCTCCGTGGTGTAACACCGAGAATAATACAGAGTTTTTCAAGTGTATCAAAATGTATTCCGGACAGATCCTTTTTCATTAAGTTAGAAACAGAATGATGACTTTTGCCCATCTGATTAGTTAACCAATATTTAGATTTGCCTTTTTCTTCAAGTATTTCCTGTATTTTCAAATAAATCATACTATCACCTCCTTTGCCGTAAGTCTACTTAACTATTATAAGGTTTAGGCAAATATAATTTAACTGCAACAGGGTTTAGGGGTTGCAGGGTTAAGGTAAGTCTGTTATAATGTTAATAGAGGTGCAAAGTAAATGGAAAGTATTGAGGATGTATTAAAAATTGCTATTGAAATGCTAGAAGAAGAAAAAAACGCAGAATGCAAAAAGTATTTAAAAGGAGCATTAACTCGTTTTAGAAAAGCAAATACAGATAATGAACTAAAGTATTTGAAAGAATTAGAGGACAATCTAAAATAGGTATAATGTGGTGTAGTTACAAAATTTTACATAATATGTTATAATGATATTAGGGAGCTCTCTGTCAAAGGAGGGATTTTGATGAAGAAAATTGAAAATGAAATATTAGTAAAATTAAGTAACGAAATTAAACCAAAGGACAAAATAATCTTATGGATAATGAAAAGATATACATACAATATATACAGAATAGGTTTTAATGATGGATTTAGTTTTAAATACAAAAACAAAAATTAACGACTATTTAACGACTTAGTTTAAGATAATACAGAATAATGCGGAAACGAAAAGTCGAAAAAAGTCGAAAAATAAATACTTTCAAGATAATGCAGAAATAAGCAAAAACGAAAAAAAAGTACAGTAGGTTCAGGTGTTGTTGCTGATATATTAGAGTAATAAACGCAGTAAAATAAAGACTTTCGGGGTTTTTCTCGAAAGTCTATTTTTTATATTTAAATACTATTTAACGACTTGGTATTTAATCAAAGACAGAATTTAATGTATTTACAGAGTTTTGTTTTGATTCAGGTAGCACTGCAAGATATATTTCTGTTGATGATAATTTCTTATGTCTCATTAGTTTCATAATTGTAAATAAATCCGTTCCTTTTAATAATAATAATACCGCAAATGTATGCCTTAAATCGTGAAATACCCTGTAAGTAAATCCTTCGTTTTCTTCACATAATTTTAATAATGTTTTTCTCCATATTTTTTCTAAATCTTTTTTATCTATTTGATGCCCATTAGCAGTAAATACATATTCCGATGTTCTAGGAAGATTAATTAATAAGTTATAAACAAAGTCTGACATAGGTATAATATCAATGCTACTTTCTGTTTTTGGAGTTCCATCTTTTGTTTTATATCCGACCTTTTTTCTAGTAGTTTTATTATAAACTGCAGCACGAGTTGTATTATTTTTAATATATATTTCTCGTTTTTCAAAGTTTAAATGTACCCATTTTAGACCGATGATTTCTCCGCTTCTCATTCCTGTTGCAAGAGCAAAATCAACAACATCTTTATATTTTGTTGGTTCAAATGCATCCCTTAATAATTTTATTTCATCAGTAGTAAAGTATTTAAAAGGAACTTTTTGTTTTTCTATAATTGCATCTACATCCACATCCTTATCTTTAGGAATTGTAGTGTTGGAACATGGATTGCCTTTTATATAACCTTCCTTTTCACAATATTTGAAAAAAGGATTTAATAATTTGTGTACTTTTCTTATATTAGATTCTGTTTCGCCTTCATCGGAAAGTTTATTATAATAACTTTGTATCATAATACTTTTAATGTCACAAATATCTATATTTGCAATTTGGTATGGCTCTACATGATTTCGATATGTTCCCTCATATGATTCAAAAGATGTGTTTTTTAATTCATTTACTTTTACATTAAATAACCATTCCGGCAACAAAATGTTTATAGTATAGCATTTGTTTTTATCTGCAATTATACCATTTTTTAATTTTTCTAAATAATCATCAGCTTGTTTATAAGCATCTTTCTTTCCATCCCCATAAAATTGTTTTTTGATAGGTTTGCCATTTGCTTTGTGACCGATGGTTCTAGTTGTTTTATAATATTTGATTCCGTTAATTTCGCAGTTGTATTCTTTTGCCATAAAGAAGACCTCCATTATTTCAAATTATTTTTATAAATCACTTGAAAAATGAAGGCTTTTAATATATAATACAAAAAGTAATCACTTTTCAAAGTGGTTATGATCCGGATAATGTGTGTCCTGTCGCAAACTAGAAACACATTATCCATTTTTTTATCTAAAATTAATTTGTGCTTTTATTACTTCTCCTAAAATAGTGAATTTTTTTAATTTCATATCTTCTTTTGTTAATTTCATTGGTTTCCCATAAGAAAAAGCGTTGTGTAATTCAATATAACTTTTATAGTCTACTATTTTTCTTATTATAATATCCTTATTATTAATAGATATTAAATAAGTTCTTGAATCAATATAAGTATTTGTTTTTTCAACTATTGCTAAATCTCCATCACCAAGCAATGGTAACATGGAATCATCTGTTGCCCTGTATCCAAAATATTGATGAATATGATCCCATTTGAAAGGTAAAACAACATCATCTTTTGTTATTTCTAATTTCCCACCATTATTAATGAATATTGGGACAGTAAGAAATTCATCATCAGTATTTAATAATGATTGTTTAATTTGTATTAATTCTTCATCAACATAACCGCAAATTTTCATTAATTCATCATAAGATGTTATTCCTTTTGATGAATTCGCAATTTTTTCTAATATTTTTGGTTTTGGAGGCTTATCAATTTTACTATTCATGTATTGTGAAATATAAGTTCTACCAACGCCAGAATATTTTGAAAATTCTTCTTGACTAGGATATGTTTCTTTTATTTGTATTAGAATATTTGCAAATTTTTCTTTGTAAAACATAAAAAACCTCCTCTTAAATTTGGTCAAATATAGTATACAACAGGTTGTTCAAAAAGTCAATGAAAAATATTCAAAAAAATGAACAAAAAGTATTGACTTTTATAAAAACTAAATATATAATGTGATTGTTCAAAAAAATAAACAAAGGAGGTAAACCAAATGGAAATTAATATTGAGGCAGTATTGCAATTAATAAAAGAGAGATTTCGCAACAATAAAACATATTTTGCCGAAACGATAGGAGTAGATCCATCTTATCTGAATTCTGTTCTTAATAAAAAAGCAATTTCCCACAGTCCAAAGATTTGTAAAGGTATAAAAGTATATTGTGAAAAGAATGGACTAAATCCTAAAAAGTACATAATTTATTAAAGAAAATATTTTTTTTACAATTATTTGTTCAAAAAAATGAACAAGAAAGGAAGAATAAGTTATGAAAAAATTAAAAATGCGACAGGACACACAAAGAAGGAGGAATCAAAAATGGAAGATGAAAAGTGGATCAGCTTAAATGCATTCATGAAACTGCGAAAAATAGGTTATGACACCGCAATGGATATGATTGAAAAAAATGAGGTTGAATACCGAAAAACATCCGGAGGCAGATACAGAATTAAAGTAGGTGGAAATGCAGTAAGCAGGGAAATCTACGAAAAGGAAAAAGAACGAAGAATACAAGCAGAAACAACATTGGAAATGCTCAAAACAATAATAAACAAAGGAGTGAAAACAAATGAAAATATTTAAAAGTATTATTGAATTTTTAGTAGGAACATCAATTATATGGCTACCAATTGTAGCATCAATTATAGTTGAAAAATTATGCGAAATCATAACAATGAATCACATAATGACAGTGGTTTATATTTCAATACCTGTTTTAATAGCAATATTAATAAAAATGGATATTGATGAAATGAAAGCAGAAAGGAGAAAAGGAGATGGAAGAAAAGCTAGGTAAATCACTTGTATGGCATATGTTAACACTTGCAAAAATGAAATACAATTTATCAATTTTGAAAGGAGGAAAAAGGAATGTTTAATAAGGAAGAAATCGAAAGATTACAAGCAGAAAAAGAAAATTTACAAAGTCAACTAAAAGTTAAGTCAATGGAATATCAACAATTACAAGAGCAATATGTTC
>JAFUGH010000058.1 GCA_017469465.1 Clostridia bacterium
GTGGTAGGTGTCACCTCAAACCAGTCAAAGCTGTAGTAAAAATGAACAAATCCACAGTGCAAATATATTATATAAAATTTAGAAGAAAGGAGAAATAACCCAATCATCTATATAATATTTTGATAATTGGATTATACGTGAGAAAAATGAAACAAATTGAAATTACGGTTAGATTAGATGAAGATATAAAAAGCGCAATTGAAAAACTAGAAAAACAAGGCTTCAAAAAAATAAGAGAAAGTAATATTGATGATATTTATATGACGAATTTAGATGAAGAAATATGCGAAGAAAAAATTCAAGAGTTTCTAAAAAACGCAGTGCTTCTTAGAAAATTAGAATTAGAGAATGAGGTTATTAAAAAGTTGACTTATAAAAATAAAGAATTTAATAGTGAAGGTGATGTTATTTCTGAGCAAAAAGTTAATGTGGGCTGTGATGATTTAGAAAAGGCGAAAAGACTATTCGAATGTTTAAAATTTAAAGAATTAGTAGAAGTAAAATATCATGTTATTGTATATAAAAAAGATAATAAAGAATTTGCTTTTCAGCAAGTAGATAATCTTGGAACTTTGATTGAGTATGAGAATGAAGAAGATTTCTCGGAAAAATCAATTGAAGAAATAAATTCTACAAAAGAAAAAATGTATCAAGAAATTTTAGCAACAAATATTAAAATAACTGACGAGCTTGATGTAAAGAAAGCTTATGAGCTAATAAGAAATCGTTTATAGCAAGAAATGATGTACAAAGGAACCACCATTTCCGTGCGGATTGATAACATAATGAGAGTAGCTGGCATATACTATTTTGAGGTGATAGTATATGCCAGTTTTAGCGTTTGGCTCGCGTGGAATTTACGTGGAGCTATTACAAAGTACATTAAAAAAGATAGGATTTTATTTTGGTAATATTGATGGCATTTTTGGTCAGCAGACTTTAGATAGTGTGTATTATTTTCAAGACCAATTTGGCATCACAGTAGATGGAGTGGTAGGAAGAGCAACTTGGCGAAAGTTAATGCCATATATCAATGGAACGGTTGGAAGCATTGTCCCAACGGATATGAGTTATCCTTATGAGATTATGATGATGAATATAGATGCTCTTCGTGTAAAATATCCGATTGTAAAAGTAGAATATTATTTTGAAAGTGTGATGGGAAAGAAAGTGCCAGTTATTAAACTTCGGAGAGGGAGAAGAAGAGGTATTCTATAGCGCATCGATGCATGCAAATGAATGGATTAACTCAGTAGTGATGATGAAGTTTATTGAAGAATATGTAGAGGCTTATACAAATAATACGGAAATTTTAGGATATAACATTCGTAACATTTTTAATTCACGAACCATTTACATCATGCCAATGGTGAATCCAGATGGTGTGGACTTAGTACTAAATAACATTCCAAGAAATTCAAGATTCTATAGAGAAGCACAAGAAATAGCAAGTCGATATCCAAATATTCCTTTTCCAAATGGTTGGAAGGCAAATATTAGGGGAATAGATTTAAATCAACAATTTCCAGCTGACTGGGAGAAAGCGCGTGAAGTGAAATTTGCACAGGGCTACACTAGTCCAGCTCCTAGAGATTTTGTTGGCTTTAGACCTCTAACTGAGCCGGAATCAGTTGGAATCTATAATTTTACCTTAGAACGTAATTTTAAATTAATACTTGCATATCATACGCAAGGAGAAATTATTTTTTGGAAATATTTAAATTTCAATCCACCAGGTGCAGAAGATATTGCAAGGCAATTTGCACGAGTAAGTGGTTACGAACTTATTAATGAAGTAGAAACCAATAGTTATGCTGGATATCGTGATTGGTTTATTAGCTATTATAATAGACCTGGTTTCACGATAGAAACTGGAAGTGGAACGAATCCTTTACCAATTTCACAATTTGAAAAAATATATACTGATAATTTAGGAGTACTACTTTTAGCAGCAGTAGTATAAGATGTAAAGAAGTGGACACTAAAAAAATTTAAGTGTCCACTTCTCATAGTAAAATGTTATGGTATTTCCTCTAAATATTTTTCATTCCATATGGTGATGTTTAATTTTATGTAATTCAAAATGGTATAAACAGTTTCATCATCAATGTCAAACTCGCAAACTTTCAGCAAATCTACAATAGCTTCTCCTTCTCTTCCACAATGCAATCCAACAACTTTGATAATGTATCCATTATTTGTGTATAAAGTAAGTGCTACAAAATCAGGAGTATACAAATCTTCATTATTTTGAATTATCTCAGCTTTTTTAAAGCAAAAACCGGTTCCACCAATCATTCTCCGAAAACCTTTAACAATTGCATCAGGTGCATACGAATTGGCAAGAAACCTAATAGTGGCGGTATCCATAAATGTTACCTCCTTACAATATATTAATCTACAAAGCCAATTATAGCATAATTCGTGTATTATTGTCAAATATAATGAAAAGGTCGTTTTTAGTGTAAAAACACTTGAATTATATTTTAATATTATATAAAATTGGAATGTAGTATTATTGATATTTAAAAGGAGGTTTACTCATATGAATCCATATGATAAAGTACATGAATTAGTAAGAGCAATCAAGGAAAGTGACCAAGTTAAGGAGTACTTAGCTCTTAAAGAGGAATTATATAAAAATGAAAAAAGTAAGGAAATGATTAAAGACTTTAGAGAAAAGCAAGTAGAAGTTCAATCACTTTTAATGCAAGGAAAAGAGGCTGAACCAGAAAAAATGGAAAAGCTTCAAGCCCTATATCAAATTCTTGCTTCTAATGTAAAAGTGAAAGAATTTTTTGATAAAGAAGTACAGTTTGATGTATTGCTTTCTGATATTTATAAAATCATTGGAGAAGCATTAAAAGACATCATAGATTAATTTTGGGAGGCACAAATGAGAACGTTAATTAAAAATGGTTATGTAGTTTCAATGGTATCTGATATTAGAAAAACGGATATTTTAATTGAAGATGATAAAATTGTAAGAATTGGCACAGTAAGTGAAGAAAATGAAACTTTTGATAAAGTAATTGATGCAAGCAATATGGTGGTTATGCCTGGTTTAGTAAATGCACATACACATGTTGCTATGTCAATTTTTAGAGGATACAATGATGAGTTGGAGCTAATGAATTGGCTTCAGGAAATGTGGAAGATTGAAGATAGAATGAAAAAAGAGGATATATATTATGCATCGATGATTTCTGGTATTGAGATGATTAAAAGTGGAACAACTACTTTTAATGATTTATATTTCTTTGAAGAAGAGACAGCCAAAATGGCAGAACAACTTGGCTTGCGTGCTATTTTATCTAGAGCTGTTATTGGTGAGGGAGATGATTGTTTAATAAGAGTCAGAGAATCAGAGGAACTTTATCATTCGTGGCATAATAAATGTGATGGAAGAATTAAGGTTTGCGTTGGAATTCATGCACCATATACTTGTCCACCAGACACCATAAAAAAATCTTTAGAACTTGCTGATAGACTTGGAACACCAGTACATATTCATTATTTAGAAACAAAAGATGAAGTAGAAAAAATATTTAATGTTTATCATAAATCAGTTACAGACTATTTGAAGGAGTTAGGGTTGTTCAATTACCATGTTATTTTAGCTCATGGAGTCCACGTGAATGATAGAGATATGGAAATACTAAAAAACATTAGTGGAGGTATTGTTCATAATCCAATTAGTAATATGAAACTTGGAAGTGGCTTTGCACCTGTTAAGAAGATGAGAGAGAGAGGAATTAATGTAGCACTTGGAACAGATGGACAAGGTGGAACTAATACAATGGATATGTTTGAAGAAATCAAACTTGCCACCTATCTGCAAAAAGGGTTACTTGGTAGCGCTACGGCAATGTCAGCTAAAGATGCACTTCAAATGGCAACAATTGAAGGCGCAAAAGTATTAGGATTAGATAGTGAAGTGGGGTCACTTGAGGTTGGCAAGAAGGCAGATATTATTATTATTGATATAAATAAACCACATTTAAAACCACATCATGATATTTATTCACTATTAGCATACTCTGTAAATGGTGCAGATGTTGATACCACAATTATTGATGGCAATGTGGTTATGGAACATAGAAACGTAATGAATGTTGACGAAAATGAAATCTTAGAAAAAGTAGAATTAGTAAAAAATAAATTATTTTAAATATTATGTTGACCTTTGACAAAAAACAAGATATAATATGGAAGAATTTTATATCATTAGTTAGCTCTAGGTATTGGAAAGGAGAAGAAGTATGCGGGAAAATAAATTTGATGAACTGTACAATGCACTTGTAGAATATCGGAAAATTTTTGGAAATGTTATTGTACCGCAGGAGTATGTTATTGATGGATATCCATTAGGACGAAGAGTAAGTGTTGTAAGAGATAAATATGATTCTTTGAAAGAAGAACAAAAAGTTAAATTAAATGAAATCGGTTTTGTATGGAGAATACATCAAAAGAAGCATTATCGTCATAATTTTCAAGAAGTATTACAATTGCTTCAACAATATAAAGAACAATATGGTAATTTAGATATCCCTTCTAATTTCGTTACTGAGAATGGAATTAGATTAGGTGCGATGGTAAATAGCATAAGAACAAAAAATAGAAAAATTTCAGAGGAAGAAATGAAGCAATTAAATGATATTGGATTTATATGGAGAGGCGAAAAATGTAAAAGTTTTGAGAAAACATATCAATTGCTTTTGGAGTATAGAGAAACATACGGAAATCTGAATATTAAGCAAAGTTATGTATCGCCTGATGGGAGATGCCTTGGAAGAATGGTTTCTTATATTCGCTCTGGTGATAGGAAACTATCTAAAGATCAACGTGAAAGTTTAGATAAGATAGGATTTATATGGAAAAAGAGATATTGTTTTGATGACGTATACCAAATGCTGAAAAAGTACAAAGAAGAATACGGAATTTGTCATATTCCAATTCGTTATGTAACAAATAATGGCGTTTGGCTCGGAAGAATGTTGTATTTAATTCGGAAAGGTAAACGCAATCTAACAAATGACCAAAAAGAGAAACTGCATGAACTTGGCTTTATATAAAATATAACGAAGTGGTTAATAAAAAGAGGGTGTTCTGAAATTCGCACTGCAGAACACTCTCTTTTGTTCTTTCCACTACTTGAATAATCTTTTTTTTTAGTATAAAATACAAAGTAGCTTTTGATAAGGAGGAAATTTTTTGAATAATCAAGATAAAATTAGGAATTTTTGCATTATTGCTCATATCGATCATGGAAAATCCACCTTGGCAGATAGACTAATAGAGTTGACAGGCGTTCTTTCAAAAAGAGAGATGCAAGAGCAAGTATTAGACAATATGGACTTAGAACGTGAAAGAGGAATTACAATCAAACTTCAATCCGTTAGAACTACGTATCAAGCAAAAGATGGAAACGAATATATATTAAATTTAATAGATACTCCAGGTCATGTTGACTTTACATATGAAGTTTCACGAAGTTTAGCAGCTTGTGAAGGTGCTATACTTGTGGTAGATGCTACACAAGGTGTAGAAGCTCAGACACTTGCAAATGTGTATTTAGCTTTAGATAATGATCTGGAAATAGTTCCTGTAATTAATAAAATTGATTTGCCTAGTAGCAATCCTGAAATGGTCATTGAAGAGATTGAAAATATTATTGGAGTTGAGGCGCAAGACGCACCTAAGGTTTCAGCTAAAACAGGGCTTAATGTAGACCAAGTTTTAGAAGCAATTGTCAATAAAATACCAGCTCCTCATGGAGATGAGAATGCCCCAACAAAAGCATTAATTTTTGATTCCTACTATGACAATTATAAAGGTGCGGTTGCATTTATTAGAATAAAAGATGGTAAAATTAAAACAGGAGATACAATAAAATTCATGGCAACAGGAAAAGAGTATGTTGTATCAGAGGTTGGATATTTTGGTGCTGGTACCTATAACCCAACAAAGGAATTAAAAACAGGTGAAGTTGGTTATGTGGCAGCAAGTATTAAAAATGTTTCAGATATTCACGTTGGTGATACAATTACTTTGAAGGATAATGCTGCGCCTGAGCCATTACCAGGATACAAAAAGATAACTCCAATGGTGTATTGTGGAATATATCCAGCAGATGGTAGTGACTATGAAAATTTAAAAGCTGCGTTAGAAAAGCTTTCTTTAAATGATGCATCACTTTTTTGGGAGCCAGAAACTTCTATTGCTTTAGGTTTTGGTTTTCGTTGTGGCTTTCTTGGTCTTCTTCACATGGAAATAATTGAAGAAAGAATAGATCGAGAATATAACATAAATATTATTACTACTGCACCAAATGTTATCTATAAAGTTAACAAAACAGACGGAACAACATTTGATTTATATAATCCAACAGATTTACCTCCAATGCAAGAAATTGCGAGTATGGAAGAGCCAATTGTTAGTGCTAATATTATGCTTCCTAAAGAATATGTTGGAAATATTATGGAGCTATGTCAAGATAGACGTGGTGTCTATAAAGATATGAAGTATTTAGATGAAAATCGTGTAACACTTTCTTATGAGATGCCTCTAAATGAAATTATTTATGATTTCTTTGATGCACTAAAGTCTCGTTCTAAAGGATATGCATCATTGGATTATGAAATTATTGGCTATCAAAAATCTGATTTGGTAAAATTAGATATTATGTTAAATGGAGATTTAATTGATGCTTTTTCGATTATTGTGCATAAGGACAAGGCATATGCGAGAGGCAGAAAGATGGCAGAAAAACTTAAGACAACAATTCCAAGACAAATGTTTGAAATTCCAATTCAGGCAGCAATTGGTGGTAAAATTATTGCAAGAGAAACGATTTCAGCCATGAGAAAAGATGTTTTGGCAAAATGTTATGGCGGAGATATTACTCGTAAAAAGAAATTATTAGAAAAGCAAAAAGAGGGTAAAAAGAAAATGCGTCAATTTGGTAGTGTAGATGTACCACAAGAAGCATTCCTATCGATATTAAAATTGGATGAAGAATAAATAGTAACGTGCTGGCTATCGTCAGCACGTTTTGCATTAGATATACTTGAATATTATGTTGAATTGTGATAATATTTAAAAGTCGAGGTATTTGAATAAAAGACTGACTTTTTATTAAAAGGAGGTATGGTATATGGTTATTGGAGATGTAAAGGAACGGATTAATGAAATACTTTGCTCTAATACAGTGGAGCAAAATGTGGATTTTTTGATAGAATGGATACCAGAAATTAAAAGCATGATTGGTTTCGACCAAAAGCATCCCCATCATCATCTTGATGTTTGGAATCATACTTTAATGGTTCTTTCATTTTTGACTAAAGAAGACCTTGAATTGAAAATGGCGGCTTTGCTTCATGATATTGGAAAACCATTTTGTTTTCAAAATGGTTTAGATAAATATTTGGACATATGGGTTAGACATTATCATGGACACGCTGATTATTCTGCAGACATGAGTAAAAAAATTTTGAATCGATTGGGATATGATGAAGATTTTGTGACAAATGTATGTTATTTAGTTAAGTATCATGATACAATTATTGAACCTATTGATATTGAATTTAATAGAGAGTTGAATATTAAACGATTAAAATTACAGTATGCAGATGCGAAATCTCACAGTCCTCATACAATAGAAAGAAGACTGGCAAGACTAGATGAAGTGGCTGCAGATTTGAAGATAAAGTGTTATACATAGTTGTAGATATGACAATTTAACTAATATAAGAGTCTATGCACGGTAAATGCATAGACTCTTGTTATTGATTTTACATAAAATTAATTGAATTAGAAGGATTCTTATGATATAATTTGAAAAAACGTTGTAAAGAAAGGGTACAAAAATGAATTCAAAAAAGCAAGAAAGTCAAAATAAAAATTGGAAGAAGAACTCTATAAAGAATATTTCTCAAGAGCAATCAGTAAATGAATTTAAAGTTGAAGGTAGAAATGCTGTGATAGAGTTACTAAAGTCAGATAGGGAAATTAACAAAATATTTGTAGCTAAAGGGGAAAGGCAAGGTTCTATTAATGAAATTATCAAATTAGCAAAACAAAGAAGAGTGATTGTAACAGAAGTGGATAGAAATAAGCTAGATACATATTCAGAAACGAAACATCATCAAGGAGTAATTGCTTTTGTTTCTCCAGTGGAATATAAAGATGTGGATGATATTTTAGAAATTGCCAAAGAGAAAGGCGAAGATCCTTTTATCTTAATTGCAGATGAAATTGAAGATCCACATAATTTAGGAGCTTTAATTCGTTCTGCGGAAATTGCAGGGTGTCATGGCGTGATTATTCCAAAAAGAAGAGCAACGGGAGTAACAGAAGTAGTTGCGAAAGTTTCTGTTGGAGCAACGGAATATGTACCTATTGCTAGGGTTAATAATTTAAATGAAACAATACAAGAATTAAAGGACAAAGGTGTGTGGATTGTTGGAACGGATGGCAGTGCAAATACTCTTTATTATGAGCAAGATATGACCGGACCAATTGCAATAATAGTAGGTAGTGAAGGAAGAGGAATGAATAAGCTTACAATGAAGAATTGTGATTTCTTGGTTAAAATTCCAATGATGGGAAAGATTACTTCACTTAATGCTAGTGTAAGTGGTGGTATTGTTTTGTTTGAAGCTTTACATCAAAGACTGCAACATAACTCGTAGCGGCGCACATTGTGCGCCAGTACGAAGGCATATCGTGCACCATAGAAATAGTTGTATTAATTAAATAAAAGGGGAATAAATATGAAGATTGGATTTGTATCTCTTGGGTGTAGTAAGAATTTAGTGGATACAGAAATGATGATAAAATATTATAAAGAAAAAGGAATGGAAGTTGTTCAAAATCCTATAGAAGCTGAAATAATTGTTATTAATACTTGTGGCTTTATTGAGTCTGCTAAGCAAGAAGCAATTAATACTATTCTTGAAATGGCGGAATATAAAAAGATTGGAGTATGTGAAACTTTAATTGTTACTGGTTGCTTAGTAGAACGTTATCTAGATGAATTGAAAGAAGAACTACCAGAAGTTGATTTGTTTATTCCTATTCGTGATTATGATAAAGTTTTCGAAAAGCTTGATTACATGAAACGTGAGATTACAACACAAAATTATGCTTATTTAAAAATCGCAGAGGGATGTAGCAATAACTGTACATATTGTGCTATTCCATATATACGTGGAAAATATGTCAGTCGTCCTTTTGAAGAAATAATTGAAGAGGCAAAGAAACTTTATGAAGAAGGATATAGAGAAATCATCGTCATTGCACAAGATACAACTAAGTATGGTATTGATTTATATGGGAAAAGCAGATTTGCAGAGTTACTTGCAGAGCTTGCAAAAATTAATTTTATTTGGATAAGATTTTTATATTCTTATCCTGAAACAATTACAGATGAATTAATCCAAGTTGTGAAAGCAAATGATAACATTTGCAATTACTTTGATATTCCAATTCAGCATATATCAGATAAAGTGTTAAAAAGAATGGGTAGAAAAAGCACGAGTGAAACGATATGGAATGTTGTGAGAAAAATTAGAAGTCAAATTCCAAATGTTGTATTAAGAACTTCTTTAATTGTAGGCTTCCCTGGAGAAACGAAAGAAGATTTTGAAGAACTTAAAGCATTTGTAAAAGAAGTGAAATTTGATAGACTTGGAGTTTTTAAATATTCATTGGAAGATGGAACTCCAGCTGAAAAGTTAGATGGACATATGGATGATACCATAAAGGAAAAACGTAGGAATATGATTATGGAAATCCAACAAGATGTTTCGAAAAATAGAAATGAAGAATTAGTAGGAAAAGAATTGGAATGTAAAATAGAAGACACTATAGATGGAGCATATATTGCAAGAAGTTATAGAGATGTGCCAGAAGAAGATGGTGTTATATTTGTAGAATCAAATAAAAATCATAAAATTGGTGATATAATTTTAGTAAGAGTACATAAAGCACAAGAGTATGATATAATAGCAAATGAGATTTAAAAATATGTTTTTAATATAGATAATAGGAGGATGATTATGAATCTGCCAAATAAAATTACAATTGCAAGAATTATTTTTGTACCAATTATGGTTCTAGTACCGTTTTTAGCACCATACATAGGTTTAGATAATCAAATACTATATGGCTTACCGATTTCTAATATTGTTTTATTAATTTTATTTTTAATTGCTTCAATCACCGATTTCCTTGATGGGCATATTGCTAGAAAAAGGAATATGGTAACTAATTTTGGAAAATTTCTAGATCCAATTGCAGATAAGTTACTTGTTTTTACTGCATTAATTATGTTAGTTGAAACCAACATCATTCCGGGTTGGATACCAATTATTATTGCTGCAAGAGAATTTATGGTGTCTGCAATTAGAATGGTAGTTGCAAGTGAAGGAACGGTTATTGCGGCAAGCATGCTTGGAAAAGTTAAAACAGTTACACAAATGGTTGCTATATCATTAGCATTTTTAGACATTAATCCATTTATGAGTTTTATGAGTGGCGGAAAATCAATCTTTTTATTATGTTTAAATGCTTTAATGTCTCTTGCAATGATAGTGTGTGTAGTAGCTACAATATGGTCTGGAATTGATTATTTTATGAAATCAAAAGATGTGATATTAAAATCAAAATAGTGAATGACTTCTTTGATACTTTTCTTTTTGATTTGTTTTAAAAGGTAAATTGCACTTGTACATAAAAACTATTTATGGTATACTAAACCACGTAGATCTTTACTATGAAAGGAGAATTATATATGAGTGAAGAAAATTTAAATAACTCACAAATTGAAGAACAAGATTTAAATCAATTAATGAAGGTAAGAAGAGAAAAACTTGCTGAACTACAAGAGAAAGGAAAAGATCCATTTCAAATTGTCAAATTCGACAATAAAGATAATAGTAAAGATATTAAAGAAAAATTCGTTGACCCGGTAGAGGGAGAAGAAACTGTACCAATGTGTGTATCAATCGCAGGAAGGTTAATGTCTAAGAGAGGACATGGAAAAGCAACTTTTTGTGATTTACAAGACATGTATGGAAGAATTCAAATATATGTAAAACTTGATGAAGTTGGAGCTGAGTCATATGAAGAATTCAAAAAATATGACATTGGGGATATTCTTGGCATAACTGGTACTGTGTTTAGAACACATATGGGTGAAATTTCAATTAAAGTTAAAACAATAGAATTACTTTCTAAATCTTTAAGACCATTGCCGGAAAAATTCCATGGATTAAAAGATATGGATTTAAGATATAGACAAAGATATGTAGACTTGATTATGAATTCGGAAGTGAAAGATACTTTTATTGCTAGAAGTAAGATTATTACAGGCATCAGAAACTTTTTAAATAGCAGAGGATATATAGAAGTTGATACACCAATTTTAAACACAATTGCTGGTGGAGCGTCAGCACGTCCTTTCGTTACACATCATAATACACTAGATATTGATATGTATTTGAGAATTGCACCAGAGTTATATTTAAAGAGATTAATCGTTGGTGGCTTTGATAAAGTTTATGAAATGGGTAGATTATTTAGAAACGAAGGTATGGATATAAAACACAATCCAGAGTTTACTACTTTTGAATTATATTCTGCATATGAAGATTATAATGATATGATGGATATTACTGAAAGCCTATTTTCAACGCTTGCAAAAGATGTATGTGGTGATGCTTTAATAGATTATCAAGGAACACAAATTGATTTAAATCCAGGTTGGAAGAGAATTTCTATGATTGATGCTATTAAAGAAGTTACTGGAGTTGATTTTAATAATGCTAATTCAGATGAAGAAGCATTAGAACTTGCAAAATCAATTGGAGTTGAGATTGAAGGATTCAAGGATAGAGGACATATTATTAATGAAGTATTTGAAGCAAAAGTTGAAGAAACTTTAATTCAACCTACATTTATTAAAGATTATCCTGTTGAAGTTTCTCCTCTTACAAAGAGAAAACCTTCTGACCCAAGATTAGTTGAAAGATTTGAATTATTTATAGGAGGAAGGGAGTATGCGAATGCATATTCAGAGTTAAATGACCCAATAGATCAAAGAGAGAGATTCATGATGCAGATGGCTGAAAGAGAAGCAGGAAACGATGAAGCTAATATGATTGATGAAGATTTTGTACAAGCTTTAGAGTATGGAATGCCTCCTACAGGTGGTTTAGGAGTAGGAGTAGATAGATTAATCATGTTGCTTACTAATTCGTATTCGATTAGAGATGTATTGTTATTCCCAACTATGAAACCGATTGATTAATTCGTTGAAAAATAATTGGACAATTTCGTTGTTAGACTTCACTTTGAAAATCCTCGACGTATCTCGATACGACTCCAGTTTTCTTGCTCGTCTGCCTAGAAATTGTCTCAATTCTTTTCCAACTTAATGGATAAGAATAATGAATATCGGCGCACAATGTGCGCCGTTTTTTGTAATGAATATTTTACGAAAATACTATGTTAAATTCACAATGGGTGTGATATAATAATTCATATTAAAAAATAGGAGGTTTTCAATGTTTGGAAGAAGCAGTCAAGCGAATATTATTTTTATTATCATTTTAATTATGTTTGCAATTTCTCAAGCAAGTTTTGATTTGCAAACGACTTTACTTACATTACCTGGGCTTATACTCGCATTAACTTTACACGAATATGCTCATGCAAGAGTTTCTGATAGGTTAGGGGATCCAACTCCTTCAGAGCAAGGTAGATTAACACTAAATCCATTAGCACATTTGGATCCTGTTGGAACTATATTTTTGATTTTTGCTGGATTTGGCTGGGGAAAACCTGTTCAGATAGATAGCAGATATTATAGAAATCCCGCAAGAGATATGATGCTTGTGTCACTTGCTGGACCGGTAAGTAATTTCATACAATCGATTGTGTGGTTCTTTATATATGGCGCCTTAATAACATTTGTACCACTTGAGTCTTCCTATCCTTTGCAAATGTTAACAGCAATGGTATTGTATGCAGCGCTAATTAATGTATCTTTAGGGGTATTCAACTTATTACCTCTACCACCACTTGACGGCTCAAAAATATTGCGTTATTTTGTACATGGCAAGGGAGGAAGAATTCTAGATTTCTTAGAAAACTATTCAACAATCATTCTTTTAGTGCTTTTTATGACGGATTTAACAGGTTTCATTATATCACCAATTATCAATTGGATAACAACAGGAATGTTGTGGCTTGTACAATTAGTTTTTAGTTTATTTTAGTGACAAAAAGGGTCAGCCTTTTTCGTCCGATTGAAAGGAAAAAATCATGGAAAAAGATATATTAACACTTGGAATAGAAAGTAGTTGTGATGAAACATCAGTTGCTATCGTAAAAAATGGAAGGGAAGTTTTATCTAACATAATTGCTACTCAAATAGATATTCATAAAAAATATGGTGGTGTTGTACCAGAAATTGCATCTAGAAATCATGTAGAAAGTATTTCTTATGTGGTGAAGGAAGCATTAAAAAAAGCGAATGTTACTTTGGAAGATGTAGATGCAATTTGCCCAACATATGGACCAGGTCTTGTTGGAGCTCTTTTGGTTGGCCTTTCTACTGCAAAAGCCATGGCGTATGCTTCTAGAAAACCATTAGTAGGTGTTCACCATATTGAAGGACATATAGCAGCAAACTATATTACACATAAAGAATTAAAACCACCGTATTTATGTTTGGTTGTATCAGGTGGTCATTCTCATTTAGTACATGTAAAAGATTACACTAAATTTGAAGTTCTTGGAAAAACAAGAGATGATGCAGTAGGAGAAGCGTTTGATAAAGTGGCAAGAACAATTGGCTTAGGATATCCTGGTGGACCAATTATAGATAAATTGGCAAAAGAAGGTACACCAAAATATAACTTACCAAAAACACATTTTGAAAATTTAGATTTTAGTTTTAGTGGCATTAAAACTGCTGTCATTAACTTTGTACATAAGGAAGGGGAAAACATTAATATTAATGATTTGTGCGCTAGTTTTGAAGAAGCTGTGACGAGTATATTAATTGAAAACACGGTGAAGGCTTTATATGAACTAAAAATAGACAAAGTGGCAATCGCAGGAGGAGTGTCGGCTAATTCTTATTTAAGAAATAAAATGGAAGAAGCAGGGAAAAAGAATAATTTCCAAGTATATTATCCGGACTTAGTTCTATGTACAGATAATGCTGCAATGATTGCAGCTGCAGGGTATTATAATTTTATGGATGGAAAAAGATCAGATTGGAATTTAAACGCAGTTCCAAATTTGAAGATTGGTGAATGATTGGTAAATCTTAGCGCGCACAGTGCGCGTCATGGAGTACGTGGCACGTAGTTACAAATATTATAATAAAAAGGGGTTTTAACATGTCGGTGTATACACTATCAGATTTGCATCTTTCATTAGGAATTGAAGCAAAACCCATGGACATTTTTGGAAAACATTGGGAAAATCATGTAGAAAAGATAAAAGAGAATTGGAATAGAATAATTAAAAAGGAAGATGTTGTTCTTATGGCAGGAGACTTTTCGTGGGCAACTTATCTAGAGGAAAGTTTAGCAGATTTTCAATTTTTAGAGAGTTTGCCAGGAGAAAAAATAATTCTTAAAGGAAATCATGATTATTGGTGGACAACATTAAAGAAGATGAATGAGTTCTTAGAGAAAAATGAGATAAAATCAATTAAGTTTTTGTATAATAATGCTATAGAATTAGATAACTATGTAGTGGCCGGTACAAGATACTGGGGACTAGAGGAAGACGCAGATAATGAAAAAATTTTTCATAGAGAGTGTGAAAGGGCAAAGATTTCTTTAAATATGGCTCAAACCCTAAATAGTGAAAAGCCGATAATTTTCATGACACATTATCCACCAGATGAGCGTATTATTAATTGTGTAGAAAGTTATAACATTAAATATTGGATTTATGGGCATATACATAGTAACTATGAGGAGAGTATTGTTAATATTCCAAACATAAAGACACTTTTAACATCATGTGATTATTTGAATTTTGTACCACTAAAATTAGAGAGTTAAATTACAATTTGTCGGAAAGATTCCTTATGGCGACGGAGGCATTGGGGGATGTCTTTCCCTCCATCATTGTCGACTCCAATTTGTTTTGATGATCCGTAGCGGCGAACAGCGTTCGCCATTGTCTATGGAAACGTCAATGAAAGTCTAAATGATTCCGAAAGATAGTGCTCGAGAAGAAGATATATATGTTTTTAGCCGTTCGTTTCGTGCTCGCGATTTGCAAGCAAATCGCCTCCCTACGCAAAAACGTTTTGAATCGTTAAAACCGATAGATGAAACGTTTTTGCTACTACACTCACTTTTAAAAAA
>JAFUGH010000059.1 GCA_017469465.1 Clostridia bacterium
AGGTGTTATTGAATTACCTGCTGGAACAGAAATGGTTATGCCAGGAGATAACGTAACAATGGATATCGAATTAATTACTCCAATTGCTATTGAAAAAGGATTAAGATTCGCTATTCGTGAAGGTGGAAGAACAGTAGGTTCAGGTGTTGTTGCTGATATATTAGAATAATAAACATAGTAATAGCAAGGGTTACAGAGAATTGTAACACCTTGCTATTTTTGTTATTAGCCACTATTTAGCCAATCAGTTTATTATAAAATCCATTTTTTTAATACTATCCGATTTATTTTCAGGGATAGCTTCAAGATATATTTCTGTTATTTTTATACTGCTGTGTCCCATTAGTTCTTTTAATGTAATTAGATCACAGCCATTTGCTAACATTAAGGTTGCAAATGTATGTCGAAGATCATGGAATTTCCTATAACGAATATTAGCATTTTTTAATTTTCTTTGCCATACTTTTAACAGGTTTTTATTACATATATATGTGTTTTGTTTACTTGGAAATACCATTGTGTTTGTTCGTTCTTTATTTATAAGCATATTGTAAACTGTATCATTCATTGGTATGGTTCTTATTGAATTATGACTCTTTGGAGTTGATATTCTTAAACTATATGTTCTTTTATGTTTCTCATCAAAGTCTGCCGAATTAGTTAAATTGTGCAATACACTTATTGTTCTATTCTTAAAATCTAAATCGCTCCATTGTAATCCTAAAATCTCGCCTTGTCTCATTCCTGTGGCCAAAGCAAAAACAACAATATCCTTATAAGAACTACCTTCAAATTCTTTTAGTATAATTTGTATTTCTTCTTTGGTAAAATAATCAAATTTCATTTTATTTTTCAAAACTTCATCTGCCGAAATTTCTTCTTTTGGTATTGTTACATTATTACAAGGATTTCTTAAAATATATCCTTCTTTTTCTGCATAAACAAAGAATAAGTGTAATAATTTATGGATTGCTTTTATTCTTTTTGACGACACTTTCTTTTTTGAATGAACTGCATTTTTCTTTTTTAGTCTTTCATAATATTGCTGTATATGAACTGATTTTAATTCATTTATTGGCCTATTAGATATAATGTCTGTTTCTATATAATTTCTATACAAGCCTTCATAACTTTCAAAAGTAGATCGCTTAATACTATTCTTTTTATTGTTAAATAACCACTTTGAAAATAATGAAGATATAGTTATTACACCTTTGCTTGTTTGCAATCCAAGTTTTAGATCCTGGATGTATTTATCCGCTTTTTCATTTGCTTCATTCATACCTTTTCCATAAAAATTCTTAAGTATAGGAGAGCCATCTGCAGCGTGGCCAATTACTCTTCTAACTCTATAATATTTATTTCCGTTGATTTCACTATTTGTTTTTACTGCCATAAAAAAACCTCCATTTTTCTTTGAATAACACTTGAAAAATGAAGACATTTTGTATATAATACAAATGTATTCACTTTCGAGTGTGTACGCTTTGGATAATGTGTGTCGTGTCGCAAACTTGAAACACATTATCCTTTTTTTATCTTTCATTTACAATTACTTCTCCATCAAAAGTCATATAAATAATTTGTAATTGATTATTATATTCTGCATAAAAAGTTGAATTTACAGTTCCACCAAAACTATTTTCTGCAGCAACATTTCCTTGAACTTTATATATTTGATTTTCTTCATCATAAACTGCTTGTTGATTTGAAAATTTTGCAGTTTGTGGTACTTTTAATCTGTTTTTTACAACTTGTTCTGTGGTAGCATATAAAGTCCATTTTGTATCTTCAATATTCTTTTGTTTTTCCTTTTCAGCTTTTTCAGCTTCCTTTTGTTCATTGTTAGGCTCTTCTTCCTGGACATTGTTTTCAATAACAATATTTTCTTCTATATTATTAATAGAAGAAACTTGTTCTTCTTTTGGTGCAAATACATCTGTTATTAATCCATAAATGATTGCAATAACTATTAACCAAAAATACCATTTTTTAATAATACATTTTGGATTTGATTTTATATCTTGAATTTGTTTTGAAAAATAATCCTTCATAATAACTCCTTTCTATTTAAAAGCACTTTTATTTTCTGCTCTTATAATTTTTCCATAAAATTTTACTTCGTTTGTTTTTTCAACTGGGTAATATGGATTCATTGCTTGTAATTCATAATAATCTTCTAATTTAATTACTTTTCTGATCATAACAATATCATTATTTAAAATCAAACAAGTTTGACCAGATTGAAAATTAAAATTAGTGGCCACGATTGCAATATCATCTATTCCTAACAAAGGGGACATAGAATTATCATGTATTTGCAAAGCAAAAGATGAATCAGGTATGTTTTCATTTAATGTAATTGTTTTTAAAAAGTATTTTTTTAATGAATTATCAAAGCTATTTTCAAAATCTGATAATAAAGGAATTGTAATGGAATAATTTTTTGATTCGCTTTCTGTGTCTTCCATGCACATTAAATAAGAAGGAGAAACTTTAAAAAGTTTAGAAAGAGTTTCAATAGTGCTTCTCTTCATATTTTTCACTTCATTTTTTTCATATTTCCTAATAGCAGACTTCTGTACACCAATATGCTTTCCAAGTTCTTCTTGTGTTAATCCATTGGCGAGACGAAGCTGTTTAATTCTTTCACCCATATTCATATGTGTACACCTCCTAAAATTAGTGTCTTAATATTATCATATTTTAAACATTTTTACAAGTATTTTTAAAAAAGTGTCTTAAAAATTTAAAAATTTTTTAAAAAAACCTTGACAATATATTTTTATTGTTATAATATTTAAGTGTCTTAATCAGACACCAAAAAAGAAAGGAGGAAAAACATATGAACATCAATGCTTTAAGGTCAAAAATGGCTTTATACGGAGACAATGGAGGAGACTTGGCCAAATATTTAAAAATATCAAGAACAACATTATCTAGCAAAATGAATGAAACAAACGGAGCAGAGTTCACACAAGGAGAAATACAGAAGATAAAGGAAAGATACAACTTAAACAGCAAGGAAGTAGATGAAATTTTTTTTGATGAAAAAGTGTCCTAAAAAGACACGAAAGGAGAAAAAATGAAAGGTATTAAAAATAAAAATGCGACACGACACACTATTATAAGGAGGAAATCAAAATGGAAGAATGGGTTTCTTTACAAGAATTTATGCGAAGAAAAAAGGTAGGCAAAGAAGTAGCTTTTCAGTTATTAGCAACTGGCAAATATGAATATGAAAAAACTGAAGGCGGACATTACAAAATAAAACTTGGCGGAGACACTATCAGCAAAGAAGCGTACGAAAAAGAAAAAGAAAGAAGAATCCAAGCAGAAACAAAGCTTGAAATGCTAAAGAAAATATTAAATGAAGGAGTGAATACAAATGAAATTTATTAAAAATATTATTGAATTTATGTTAGGAACATCAATTATATGGCTTCCAATATTGGCCACTATAATTGCAGAAAAATTATCAGAAATAATAACTATGGATATGATTATGACAGTTGTCTATATCTCAATACCAGTACTAATTATTATTTTAATTAGAATGGAAATCCAAGAAGCGAAAGCAGAAAGGAGAAGAAAAAGACATGGACAAATTAGATAAATGCTACATATGGCACATTATAACATTGGCAACAATGAAATATAAATTAAGAAAATTGAAAGGAGGTAAAAAGTATGTTAGGTAAGCACTCTGAAG
Source organism: Clostridia bacterium (assembly GCA_017469465.1). Taxonomy (GTDB): domain Bacteria; phylum Bacillota; class Clostridia; order TANB77; family UBA1234; genus UBA1234. The sequence continues at coordinate 3,713 of JAFUGH010000059.1, forward strand.
AAGGTCAAACTATTAAAAGACTCCAAGAAACAATTGATTTAAAGGACAAAGAAATCACAGACATTAAAAGGGAATGTGCAGATCAATTCAAAAAGATTAGAGATTTATGTTTTGCAAACGAATATGGCGGAAAAAATGACAAAAGTGCAAAATTAAGAAAAATCTATGAAATTGCAGCAGACAACTTTTCAGCAATAATTGAAGACCTGGTAATATCTGATAGTACAGATATAGCAAAAATAATAGAACTACCAACCAACCGCAAAGTAAGTAAATAGTTCTATAAAAATATTTATATAAATACTTTCTATTTGTATTTTAACATAGAAAGTTAGAAAGGACAAGAGGATGGACAGAATTTTTTACAATATGAATGGAAATTCTTATTACATTCTATTTGGTGGAAAAGGCAAACGCTCTTTTCTATGTAAAATAAACGACAATGGATGTGCTCAATATGTAATCTGTGCCATATTAGAAGAAAATTCTTGGTGGCAAGGAAATTATTATGAAAGCTTTGAAGAAGCTTATGAAGATTGGAGGAAAAATTAAAATGAGTAATTTATACGAATTAACAAACAATTATGAAACAGTTTTAAATATGTTATATGACGAGGATGTAGATGAGCAAATGATCCTTGATACATTAGAATCTATTGAAGGAGAAATTGAAGACAAAGCAGATGGATATGCAAAAATTATAAAAGAATTAGAAGCAAAGAAAAATGCTAGAAAAGAAGAAGCAAAAAGATTAACGGAAAGTGCAAAAGTATTTGAAAATAGAGTGAATACATTAAAACAAAACTTATTTAATGCAATGAAACAAACAGGAAAAACAAAATTTGCAACAGATTTATTTACATTTAATATAGCAAAAAATGGCGGAAAACAAACACTTACTATTGATGGAGAAGTTCCTGAAGAATATACAAAAACTATTATTGAAAATGATAATGACAAAATTAGGGCAGACTTGGAAGCAGGAAAAGAATTACCTTTTGCTCACCTAGAGCCAAGAGGAGAAAGTTTGAGGATTAAATAATGGAACAATATTGTAGTATTTGTGGAAAAGAATTTGAAGGATATGGCAATAATGCTTATCCAGTAAATAGTGGAAGATGTTGTGATAAATGTAACACATCAGTAGTAGTTCCTAGAAGAATGCAAGATTATGCAAATAAACAAAAAAAGAAGGAGAGTGAAGAATAATGGGAATACCAGTATTAGTTTTAGGAGAAAGTGGATCAGGTAAAAGTTGTTCACTTCGTAATTTCAATAAAGAAGATGTTGTAATTTATAACATTGCAGGAAAACCATTACCATTTAAAAAACAACTAAACAAAGCTGACAATGTAAATTACACACAAATAAAAAGCAATATGCAAAAAGGAAATTTCAAAACTTATGTAATAGATGATAGTCAATATTTAATGGCCTTTGAAATGTTCGACAGAGCCAAAGAGTTAGGTTACAACAAATTTACTGATGTAGCACTTAACTTTAGAGGGTTAGTAGATTTTGTTATAAGAAATACACCTGCAGATGTAATTGTTTATTTCTTACATCATACAGAAACAACAGACACAGGAAAAATCAAGGCAAAAACAAGCGGAAAAATGCTTGATAACCAACTTACATTAGAAGGATTATTCTCAATAGTATTGCTTTGTAAAACCGACGGCCAAGAGCATTATTTTGAAACACAAAGTGATGGATATAGCACTTGTAAATCACCAATGGGAATGTTTGATTTGAAAATAGATAATGACTTAAAAATGGTAGATGACAAGATTAGAGAATATTACGAACTAAACAAGAAGGAGGTAAAACCAAATGAGTCTTCAAAGAAAAATTGAAAGAAATAACCTAAAGAAAGCCTGGAAGAAACATAATGAAGGAGTTGCAAAAAAGTATAGGGCAGACTTCAAAGGATTTTGGCATTGGTACAAAGAGAAGAAAGGAGGTAAATTAAATGGATAAAGAAGTATTATTCGATATATTAAACAATATGAAAGTTGACAATATTAGACATGTAAAAATGGAATGGTACGATGAAGAATATTTAAAAGTATTTGAATATCATCAAATAAAAACTAACAAGGAGGATAAATAATTATGGGACTTGATAGGGTATTTTCTACACCAACAATAAATGTAGATCAAGATAAATATGACGAACTAATAAGAATACAAACCTTATATAAAGAAAGGATTGATAAAAACATGAAAATAATGATTAGTCAGCCAATGAATGGCAAAACAGAAGAACAAATTAGAAATGAAAGAGCAAGTTTAGTAAAAGAATTAGAAGAAAAAGGATATGAAGTTATAGATACAATATTTGCTGAAAAAGCACCTGAAGGAGATGCAAGATTATATTATTTAGCAAAATCAATTGAGGCAATGAGTAAAGTAGATGCAATAATATTTATGCCAGGTTGGGAAAAAGCAAGGGGTTGCAAAATAGAACATGAAATAGCTGTTAAATACAACAAATTTATAAAAGAATTGGAGGAAAAATAATTATGGAAAAACCACAAGGATATGATGAGGCACAAGCCTTTGGAGAATTTGAAACATTACCTGCAGGAGGATATAAATGCATAATTAAAAGAGTGGCTTGCGAGAAAACACAAGCAGGAAAAGAATATTTAAAATTAGCAATAGACATTTTAGAGGGAGAATTTAAAGACTTTTATCAAAGAAGATTTGACAACGATACAAGAGAAGAAAAGAAATGGAGCGGTGTTTGGACAGTATTTACTGAAGGATATGATCCAGGAACAACAAATCCAAAATTCAAAGGATTAATAACATCAGTAGAAGCTTCAAACGACAAATTCAAATTTAATTTTGATGAAAAAACACTTGAAGGCAAAAAAGTAGGCTTAGTATTCAGAGAAGAGGACTTTTTAGGACAAGACGGCCAAGTACATACAGCAGTAAAACCATTCTTCGCAGTTTCTTACGATAAAGCTGAAGATGCAAAAATACCAAATAAAAAAGAGTTAAGTGATAATCAATATGATCAAGCATTTGATGCTGCAGCAGATAATGGCGACGACTTACCATTTTAGGAGGTAGCAAATGGATTTTATAAGAGAGGTTAAAGGAAGAGCAGATATAGTAAAAGTAGCGGAACACTATGGAATAAAACTTGATAGATCATACAAATGTGTATGTCCGTTTCATAAAGAGAAAACAGCAAGCTTTTCTATTTCGCCACGAAAACAAATATGGCATTGCTTTGGATGTGGCAAAGGTGGCGATTCAATTTCTCTTGTATCAGAATTATTAAATATAAATGCTTTAGAAGCAGCGAAAAACATAAATTACACTTTAGGTTTAGGCTTGGATGCAGAAAGGCCAGCAAGTTATTTAGAAATTAATAAATATAAACAAAAAAGAAAAACAGAAGAAATGTTTAAGCAATGGGAAAATAAAACATTTCAATTACTATGTGATTATTTGCATCTACTTTGGAGATGGGAAGAAGAATATGCACCAAAAAATCCTGAAGAAGATATCAGCGATTTATATGTAGAAGCAATGCACAATAAAGACTATATTGATTCTTTAATAGATGAAATATTTATAAATGGATCTAATGAAGATAAAATATGGTTTTGGAAATACGAAAAAAAGGTGGTGAAGAGGATTGAATCAAGAGTTAGAACTTTCAGATCAACTAATGGATGAAGGATTTACACCTTTTGGGGAAATTAGTGAATTAACCAAAGAGTCTATATTAGACAAAGAAGTATTTGAACATATATTTTCAATGGACAATCAAGTAGCAAGAACAACATTAATCATAAAATTACAAGACAAAGCAAGAGAACTTGGAAATATAAGAAGTTTTGACAAGTTATTAAAAGCATACCAAACCGAATTTGCACAGAAGTTCAAACAAAGGGGCAGTAATACAATCCAATTCACACAACCACCTATAAAAGACTTAAAGTGTGGAAAATGGGAATGCGAGGACACAGGAGTAACAAAAAGCACTCTTGGAGCAGGTATGATCCCTCAAACAATAGTAGCTTGTTCACATCCTATATTACCAGTAGAAAGATTGATAAATGTTGATTCAGAGACAGAAAAAATAAAACTAGCATTTTTCAAAGACAATAAATGGCAGTACATAACAATTGAAAGAAGCGTAGTAGCAAATAAATCAAATATTATACAACTTTCTGACAGAGGAATCGAAGTTAATTCAGAGAATGCAAAAGACCTGGTTTCATATATTGCAGATGTAGTTTCATTAAATGCAAAAGAAATACCAGTTAGTCGTAGCACTGATAGATTAGGATGGATAGAAAATGAATTTGCACCATATGTTGATGATCTTAAATACGATGGAGACATAGCATTTAAAGATGTTTATGCAAGTATAAAGGAGGTTGGAGAATACGAAGAATGGAAAGAAGTATGCAGAAAAGTAAGAAAAGATAGTAAAATTGCACATTTACTTTTAGCATCTTCGTTTGCTAGTACACTTAATCAAATGTTGGGAGTACTGCCATTTGTCGTACATATATGGGGCGGAACAGGAACAGGAAAAACAGTTGGATTAATGCTTGCAATGTCCGTATGGGGTAATCCTGAAGTAGGAAAATTAGTAAGAACATTAAATGCAACACAAGTAGCATTAGCAAGATATGCAGCATTCGTACATGATATTCCATTTGCAGGAGATGAATTACAAACGATAAAAAATAGATGGGACAGCTTTGACAATCTAGTTATGTATTTAACTGAAGGTGTCGATAGAGGTAGAGGAAAAGCTTATGGCGGAATAGAACTTTTGAAAGAATGGAATTGTTGCTTCCTATTTACAGGAGAAGAACCAATCACAAAAGCAACATCAGGCGGTGGAGTAAAGAACAGAGTTATAGAAGTAGAAGCCACAGAAAAAGTAATTGCAGATGGTAATTTTGTTAGTAACTTTGTTAGAAAAAATTATGGTCACGCTGGTAAAGAATTTATAAACAATATTCCTAAACAAGAGGAATTACAGAAAAGATATAGAGAGATATTTCAAGAAATATTGGAGAAAACTGATACAACTGATAAACAAGCAATGGCAATGGCCACGATCTTATTAGCAGATGAAATATCTACAGAAAATATATTCAAAGATGAAAAATTGACAATAGAAGATGTAAGCAAATGGCTTACAAGTAGCAAAGAAGTTGATGTTTCTACTAGAGCATATGAATGGACAATGGACTGGATTTCACAAAATATTAAGAAATTTAAAGATACAGACGGCAATATTGGAGAAGTTTGGGGCAAATATAATGAAGATGAAGATACTTGTCTTGTAAATAAAACAGTATATGCTGAAGCATTAAATAAAGCAGGTTTTGATTTTACAGCAGTAATAAGAAACTTTGCAGATAGAAATCAAATTGAAAGAAATACACAAGGAAAATTCACACACTCAACGAAAGCATACGGAATAAAAGCAAATTACATTAAATTTAGATTAGAACCTGACAAATCAGACATTGCTTATGAAGAAAATTATCAACAAAGTATGGAGGATCTACCTTTTTAGGTCTAACCTAAAAAGCAACAGGTTAGACCAAGGTTAGACCACCGCAAAGTTAGAAAACAAGCGACTTATGTAAAATAAAAAATTAAAAGTCTAACCTCTAACAAAATAATATTATCATATGGCGATTTTTTAATAAAAACCTAAAAAATAAAATTTCTTAAAAAATATAAATATATCCGCTGAAAAAGGTTAGACAGGTTAGACCATTATATAAATTGCATATTTGAGATATGTAAAAAATTAAAATTGGAGGTTAGACCAAATGAAAAGTCAAGAAGAAATAATAAATGATTCTATAAAGTGTGAAACACCTCCTGATGATTACAATATATTAGAAACTAACTGTTTTTTATCATTAAAACACTTACTTGTAATGTATCACAATAAGCAGATAAGTCCTGAAAAAGCAACAAAACTAAAACAAAAAGCATTAGTTGCTTATGAGAAAGATAAAAAGCAGCAGGAATTTTGGAACTCTATTTATCAGGAGCATATCCAACATATAAAAGATACTGAAAATGCAAGAGTTAAGCTACACAAAATGTTAAATGGAAAAGATGAGTACAACAGGCCAATAACTGAAGAAACTCTTTGTGAAACTATAAATACTTGCATGGAAATTATATCAACAATATTTAAGGGGGAATTTATATGATACAAAATTGTAGTAGGAGATATGGAAAATTTGTAAATGGAAATGCAATGGATTATCAGGAAGAAAGCTATACTTTGATTTGTGATTATTGTGAAAAAGAAATCCCAAGATTTTCAAGTTTTATGGAAGCCGTGAATTATAAAAAAGAAAATGGATGGAAAAGTAAAAATGTATTAGGAGAATGGACAGATATGTGTCCAAACTGTATTGATAAGGAGTGAAAGAAAAATGGAAAAACCAACAATATGTAGATATTGTGGAAGTCCAGTTGTATATACATCAAATGCAGAAATATATGGTCGAGAATATGGAGAAGGAAAATGTTATTTGTGTAGGAATTGTAGAGCGTTTGTAGGAGTGCATCCTGGAACAGACATACCGCTTGGAACATTAGCAAACGAAGAACTACGAAGATACAGAAAAACAGCACATTTCTATTTTGATCAGATATGGATGCAACCATTAAGAATTACAACGAGATATAAAGCTTATGACTGGTTATCAAAACAATTAGGAATTTCAAAAGAATATACACATATTGGTATGTTTGAAAAAGAAGAATGTGTAAAAACAATTGAACTTTCACAAGCAAGAATAGAAAAATACAAAAAGAGAAAGGAGCAGAGAAATGAAACATTTTAAAGATGGTCAAATAGTAGCTTATATACCTTTAGGTGCAAATGATATGTTTTATAAGGTAGAAGTAGGAAAAATAAAAAGGATAGATGGAGATTATGCTTTTGTATATTTCCATTCAGGAGATACTGCAGCGAAAACTTTATTAAGAGACCTTTATCCAATAGAAAATGATTATTACTTAAAAGATGCTTTGCTTGGAGTAGGTGGTTTAGTATGAGTTTAGTATTAAGAGATTATCAACAAGAATGTCACGATCTAATTGAAACTTTAGATCCAGGAGCATACTTAATACAAATGGCCACAGGATTAGGAAAAACAGCAACCTTCACAACTCTAAAAAGAAAAGGCCGTGTATTAGTCCTAGCACATAGAGAAGAACTAGTTACACAGCCAATCAAATACTATGACTGCCCTGTTGGAATTGAAATGGCGAATCACAAATCCAACGGAGAAGATGTTGTCATAGCATCTGTACAAAGTATAATACATAGATTAGATAAATTCAAGCCTGATGACTTCGATATGATAATTACAGATGAAGCACATCATGCTGCAGCAAAATCATACAGAAAAATATATGAATATTTTAGGCCAAGATTACATTTAGGATTTACAGCAACACCAAACAGGGGTGACAATGTAAGGCTTGACGATATATACCAGGACATTATATTTGAAAGAGATATTAAGTGGGCAATTCAAAATAAATATTTAACTGATATTTATTGTATGAGAGTAAATATAGGTTATGACATTTCAAAAGTTGCAAGAAGAATGGGAGACTTTGCACCAGGAGAACTTGAAGAAGCAATGAACCAAGATGTATTAAATAATGCAATAGCAGAGGCTTACAAGAAATATGCAAAAGGTCAAACTTTAATATTTGCGTGTAGTGTAGATCATGCAGAAGCTATTGCAGAGAAAATACCAGGAGCGGTTGCAGTAACAGCAAAAACAAAAAATAGGGATGAACTTATTAAGAAGTTTACAAATAGAGAAATACCTGTACTTGTAAATTGTATGATATTCACAGAAGGAACGGACATGCCACTTGTTGAAACTGTTATGATAGCAAGGCCAACAAGCAATAGTTCTTTATATACGCAAATGGTAGGAAGAGGATTAAGACTTTATCCAGGAAAAGAAAAGTTGACATTGATAGATTTAGTTGGAACAACAGGAAGAGCAAATTTGTGTACAGCACCATCCTTACTTGGAATAGATTTGAATACTGTTCCTGCAAGCAAGCAAGACGAAATAATAGGAGACTTATTTGAATTACCTGATCTAATTACTAAAAAGTCAGATTGTCCTGCTAGTTGGATAAGAAATGTCGAAATAGTTAATTTATGGGCAAAAGAACAAGAGTATAACACACACGGAGTTAATTATTTCAAAATGCCAAATGGTGATATGGTTGTTAGTATTCCAAAGAAAAGAATAAGAATACCTGCACAAGACGAATTAGGTAAAACAACAATAGGTGGTCAAAAAATGAGTATGCAAAGAGCATTAGACAAGGTATTTCTATATTTACAAGAAGAATATCCTCAATATGAGTATATTTGGAATGTTGAAAATATGAAAAAGTGGGGTAAATATCCTGCAAGTGAAAAGCAAATTGAAAGTATAAAAAGATTTATGAAAGATTTTGACACAGAGAATTTAAATAAAATGCAAGCCACACAAATATTAAATAGATTATTTTATAGGTAGGTGATTATATGAATTTTACATTTGGAGATATAGTTGTTGTAGAGGGATATTTAATAGGAGTAGTTGTAAAAAGTTGGGTTCATTACGATCCAAAATTTATAACACATGAAGTTTATGTTAGAGAAGATAATTGTATAAAAGAATATAAAGAAAGTGAAATGCAAAGATATATGGTAAGACATAAAGAATTGAGTGAAGAAGAAATGGAATATCAAAAAAATGCAATATTAGGTAGGTGATTGTATGCCAAGAAGAGGATATCAATTTGAAAATCAAATAAAAAAAGTATGTGAATATGTAGAAGCAATAGGTGGACATGCACACAAGAATCACGCAGAAAGATTACAGGATGGAACTTACATAAAAGGAGAGCCTTTTGATTATGAGATATTTCTTCCAAATTATAAAGCTGTGTTTGATGCAAAAGAATGTAAAACTAGAGAATGGCATATGGTTGAAAAAGATATTCGACAATGTGATGAAATGAAAAAATGTAAAAACGCAGGATTAAAAGCATATTTTCTTATTTGTTTTGAAGGTTACGATGTAAGAATGATAGATGTTGACACAGCAATAGCAACTTTAAAAAGAGGAAGAAAAACAATTCGAGCAGAAGGAAATCCTGATTGGGATTTAATTAGAATTTTAGGAGGTAAAACAAATGGATGAGAAAGATTATATTGAATTACAAAATTTATTAGTAAAATTAAGAGTTGCAGCACTAAAAGAAATAAGCAATCCAAATCTTGTTCCGCAATTTAGAGATAAAGACATGAAAATAATTAGATATGTAGACTGGTTAAGAAATAATACTATATTACGAATTTACGGAGGGGACGAGAATGAACAAAAGGTGTAAAAATTGTGGAAAGTTTCCTTTCTGCAAAGATATAAAAGAACCAGGAAAGCCAACTGACTGTGAAAAGTGGGTAAAAAGAAATTATATGGAGGTACAAAAAGATGAAGTGTACAGGAAAAGAATGGGATCATTGTAGAGTAGAAAAAATGGGATGTACTGGATGTTATTATGATGAATATAAATTATGCTATGTTGATGGACACAAAGCTTGGTTTACAAATAATTTTGAAAAGCAATGGCGGAGATGATTGGAACGATGCTCCTTATGAACATAATGCAGGATTACCATATGATCATTGGAGTGAATTAATAGAAGATAATGAAGATATATTTAAAAGGAAATGGAAGGAACATGAAATAAAACATAAAGTATTATATTTTGAAACTGCAGATTGGGATGAAGTATTGCCATGTGATAATTTTTCAAATAGTCCATATTCAGTAGAGGCAATAAATAAACAAGCAGTTGCGTGGATACATACAGATAAATATAACATATTAGCAGGGACAACCATTGAAGAATTTATTGACATTATAGAAAAGCATGGTGGTAGGGTATATCTACCAAGAGAGGAGAAAAACAATGAATAAAAAAACAATTTTTGTGATATTAGCAAATATTCTTGGAGGATCAATGAATATTACAGGTGGAATAGTAGAAAGTAATTTCTATCAATTTATGCTTGGCCTTATGTTTTTAATTATTGCATTATCTATATTTGTATTTGAAAAAGCTCTAAAATGGAGAGATGATGTAATAAAAGAACAAAACGATTGTATAAAAAGGCAAGATAAGTTAATAACAAAACTATTTGAAGAACTTGCAAAGCCAACTGTTGTAATAGATTTAAAAAATATAAAAATACCTAAAAAGTTCACAAAACCAAAAAAAGAAAAGTTGGATCATAGATTTAAATATTATGAGATAAACAAGTGTTTTGAAGTTCCAATTGTAATTGATAAAAACTATATGCTTGTTGATGGATATACATCATATTTGATTGCTAAAAAGTACAATATGAAATTAGTTCAAGCAAGAGTAAAAATTGGAGGTAATAAAAATGATTGAAAAAATGGAAGTATATACAACAGAACAAATAGAAAAAATGAGTGTTGAAGAATTAAGAAAAAAATTCATTCAATTGCAAAATATTGCAAAAGATGGTAATGAAGTTATTAGAGGGTTAGATAAAATGAAAGAAAGATATAAGTTGGCATTATATTTAGTCATAAGAAACTCTGTAGTATTAAAAAAAGGAATAGATTTAAAAAAATCACAAAAAGAAATAAATAAAATGGGATATGAAACTATGTGTGAAGTACTTACAATGATTGATTATGAAAAAGTAAAGCAAATGTATGAAGAAGGAAAAAATAAATAAGAAATTATGGAAACGAACACGAATATCCAGGAAAGGAGGGATTTAAAAGTGGCAATAATTAAAGCAATATTTATGTTTTTTACAGGTTTGTATGCATTAGCAAAATTGATTGATGGAATGAATAATAAATACATAAATAATAAAGATAAAATAATAAATTTGATAGAAATAGTTGTTAGTACAATACTAACATTTGTTATATATAAAATTTAGGAGGTGCAAAAGATGAAGGTTCAGGAAGTGTTGGAGAATTACAATTCATTGAAAGCAAGTATAACTATTGTAGAAGGAGAGATACAAGAGTTAGAAAATGAAGTATTAGATGCCAAAAGTGCTAATTTAGATGGTATGCCAAAGCCTAAAGGGTTCGTAGGTTCAAATATAGAAAGTTATATTGCAGAAAAGCAAGAGAAAATAGATAAAAAGAAAAGATACATAGAAAGAACAAAAACTAAAATAAAAATAGTTGAAGATTTAGTAAAAACATTGAAAAAATATAACCAGGATATTATTGAAATGAAATATTATCAGATGATGAGTATAGAAGAAATCGCAACAAAAAAGGATAGAATGTATGGATCAATACAAAAAACTATTGATAGATCAATAAAAATAATGCAAAGAGAGTACAATAAAAACAAAATGTCTTAATTTTGTCCATAAAATTTATATATTTTGTCCGTATTTTTGAAAAAACTACTATGTTATAATTATAATCGAGAAAATAATGTAATACCTTTTTTCTCCTTTGTGAAATATATATAGAAATAGACACTAGAAGCGGTGTCTATTTTTTTATTTGGCGGAGAGTTAAGGCAACAGGCCAGGTTCATAACCTGGTATAAGATGGTTCGATTCCATCCTCCGCAACCAACGATAAGAGGTACGCCTATGAATTTAAGTAGATGTATGTTAAGAGAATGTAAAACTTGCAGATATGAAACAAGTTGTTTTAAGGAGTGCAATTATGAATATTCAAAAAATAAACATAGAAAAATTAAAAGCAGCAGAATACAATCCAAGAAAAGACCTAAAACCAGAGGACGAAGAATATCAGAAAATTAAAAGAAGTATATTAGAGTTTGGATATGTTGCTCCGATAATAGTTAATGCAGATATGACTGTTATAGGCGGACATCAAAGACTAAAGGTATTGAAAGAATTAGGATATGAAGAAGTTGAATGCAATATTGTTGACCTGGACAAAACAAAAGAAAAGGCCTTAAATATTGCATTGAATAAGATAACTGGTGAGTGGGACAATTCAAAGTTAGAAGAATTACTTGCAGAATTAAAAGAAACAGACATTGATATGGATATGACAGGATTTACTTTTGATGAAGTAGATAATATTCTAAAAGATATTGAAGGTTCAAAAGAAGATGACTTTGACCTGGATCAAGCATTAAATGAAATAGAAGAACCAACAACAAGGCCAGGAGATATTTGGATATTAGGTAAAAATAGATTAATGTGTGGAGATAGCACGCAAAAAGAACAAGTTATGCGTCTTATGGATAAACAAGAAGCGGATATGCTTCTTACAGATCCACCATATAATGTTGATTATGAAGGAAAGACAGTTGATGCTTTAAAAATAGAAAACGACAATATGACATCAACAGAATTTTATAATTTTTTATTAGACTCGTTTAGAAATATGTTTGAAGTAACAAAATGTGGAAGTAGTGTTTATGTATTCCACGCAGACACAGAAGGGTTAAACTTTAGAAATGCTTTTAATGCAGTAGGTTTTAAATTAGCTCAATGTTTAGTATGGGTAAAAAATACTTTTGTTATGGGAAGACAAGACTACCAATGGAGACATGAACCTATTTTATACGGATGGAAGGAAGGTGCAGGACATTATTTTATAAATGATAGAAAACAAAGTACAGTATTAGAATTTGACAAGCCAACGAGAAATGCAGAACATCCAACAATGAAGCCTATTGATTTATTAGTATATCTTATAAAGAACTCAAGTAAGGAAAATGACTTAATACTTGATTTATTTGGTGGAAGCGGTTCGACATTGATTGCAGCAGAACAAGTAAAAAGAAGATGCTATACAATGGAACTAGATCCAAAGTATTGTGATGTAATAGTAAAACGATGGGAACTACTAACAGGTGAAAAGGCAGTCCTAAAAAAGTAACGGAGGTGGGTGATATGTATTGACAGAGGCAGATGTTAAGAAAATAAAAAAAGATTATAAACGAGGTATGAAATACAAAGATATTATTGAAAAATATAATATCACTCATTCAGAGTTGCGAAGTATAATTCGTAAAAACAAATTAACAAGGACAAAGAGTAAAGCACAAATAGGAAACAAAAATGCCGTTGGAAACAAAGGCGGACACGGAACAGAAAACAACAAAAACGCTGTAATAACAGGAGAGTATGAAAGCATCTATCAAGATGTTTTAGAAGAGGACGAAATAAATCTTTATAAATCATTGGCCGTAGATGACAAAGAACAATTACTTATAAATGACTATAAAATATTAACTATTCGTGAAAAAAGAATGCTTATGAGAATACAAAGATTAAAACAGCAAGGCAAGGACATGACAATAGATTTTATCAGAAAGAAAAATACTAGAACTGGAAAAATAACTGAAGAAACTGAAACAATAACAGAAGCAGAACCAACAATAAATATGATACAAAGAATAGAAGATGGTTTGACAAGAGTTCAGGAAGCAAAAAGAAAAACATTGGAAAGTCTGGCCAAGCTGAATAACAATGAAGATGACAAAACGCTTAATGTTAATTTATTAGGTGGAAGCAATCCGTTGTTAGAAAGTATAAATAGGCAGTTAGGTGGTAATAACAATGAATGAGGAATTTCCACTATCTGAAAAGTATATTGATTTTTTGAAACACGAATGTAGTACAGAGTTTTTGGAAGGAACTACATATGCAGGAAAGACAACAGTTGCAGTTCCTAAATTTATGTTTAAAGTTGCTCAAAGTCCTAAAAAGTTACATATAATTGCAGGACTAGACCTTGGAACAATTGAAAAGAATATAATAAACAAAGATAAAGGCTTAATTGAAATATTTGGAGAATATGTACAGGGTGGATTGATAGAATATAACGCAAATGGTAAAGGTGTGCATTCATTACCACATATTTTATATCATACGCCAAATGGTGTAAAAGTAATATACATAGTTGGATATGATAATAAAACAAGATGGAAAAAAGTACTTGGCGGTCAATATGGATGTATTCTTATAGATGAGTTCAATATAGCAGATATGGACTTTGTAAGAGAAATTTTTATGCGTTGCGATTATAGAGTATGTACAATGAATCCTGATGATCCAAACAAAGAATGCTACAAACAATATGTAAACAAAGCAAGGCCAATTGATAAATACAAAGATGATGCACCAACAGAATTATTAAATATGCTTAATGAACCTCAAATGGATGATTGGACTTGGTGGTACTTTTCTTTTGATCATAATAAAAGTTTAACAGAAGATAAAAAGGAAAGTATTATAAATTCTGTACCAGTAGGTACAAAGTTATGGAAAAATAAAATAAAAGGATTACGAGGCAAGTCCACAGGGCTTGTTTTTCTTAATTTTGATAGAAGAAAACATTGTATTAGTAAAGAAGAGGCAAAACAATATTTACAAAAAACAGATAATGAAACAATACAATTAACAACAAAGCCAATAGCAACAAGACAAACAGACGAACATTTTATAATATTTACTGCAGCACTAGATACAGCATATAGTTCGTTGAGTCCTGATACAATTGCGATGTCATTTGCAGGAATAACAAACAAAGGCAAATACATCCTATTAGATGAAAGAGTTTATAACAATGCTAATTTAGATCAGCCACTTGCACCAAGTGATACAGTTAAGAATTTTGTTGATTTCCTAGAAAGGAACAGAAAAGAGTGGGGATTAGCAAAGAACACATTTATAGATTCAGCAGACCAGGCAACAATAAAAGAATTTGCAAAATATAAACGCCAAACAGGATGCGTTTATATGTTTAATCCTGCTTGGAAAGCTAAAATGTTAATAATAGACAGAATAAATACACAATTAGGATGGTTCAAAGATGATTGTTATTACATAGTAGATACTTGTACAAATTATTGTGATGAACTTGATGTGTATAGTTGGAAAGAAGACAAGGACAACGAACCTGAAGATGGAAATGACCATATGGTTAATAGTTGTCAGTATAGTTGGATTCCATATGTAAGTAAAATAGGAGTGAAAAAATAATGAAAATTGGAGAAAGAGTGAAGAATATGATTAAATCATGGTTAGATATTAGACCTGCACCAGGTCAAACATTTGTAATAAATGAAAATATGGATTATCAATCAAATTGTATAAGAAATAAAATATGGTATAGAGGCGACAGCAGAGAATTATCAGAATTTTATGGCCAATTAATGTTTGCTGAAGATACTTTTTGGGGTTCAGCACAAACTGCAGATATCAGAATGAAAAAATCACATTCAGGACTTCCAAAGTTAATAATTAAAACTATTATTAATACAGTTATGACTGATTATTCAGGAGACGATGTTGAAGACGAGTATTGGAAAGAAGTCAACAAAGAAAATGAATTTGATACAAAAATGCTAAAAACATTATTAGCAGATTTATTACATATTGGTGATGGTGCAATAAAAATAAATTATGATGCTGATATTTCTGATAAAGCAATATTAGAATGGGTTGATGGTTCAAAAGTTGATTTAGTTTATAAAAGAGGTAGATTAACAGAAATTGTATTTAAGTCATTCCACGAACAAAATAACAATACTTATTTATTAGAAGAGCATTATGGATATGGATATATAACTTATAAGTTATATAAAGATAAACAAGAGGTTTTACTAAAAGAAGTTGAGTCATTGTCAAAACTAAAAGATATAACATTTGATAAGTCCATTATGTGGGCTGTTCCAACAATGTTAAATGAATCAGCAAAATATAAAGGAAGAGGAGAGTCTATTTTTGAAGGAAAATATGACTCTTTTGATAGTTTAGATGAAATTATATCTCAATGGCTAGAAGCGGTTAGAGCAGGTAGAGCAATAAAATATATTCCTGAAAGTATGATTCCAAGAGATCCTGAAACAGGAGAGCTTTTATTATATAGTAATCCATTTGATAATAAGTATATTAAATCTGAAAGTGATATGAGTGAAAATGGAAAAAATCAAATGGAAATAAAACAAGCAGAAATACCAACAGAGAACTATTTGCAATCATATATTACTTTCTTGGATCTATGCTTACAAGGAATTATAAGTCCATCAACACTTGGAATAGATAATAAAAAATTAGACAATGCAGAAGCACAAAGAGAAAAAGAAAAAACAACATTATATACTAGAGGCTTAATTATAGATACATTATCAGAGTTTATTCCAAAAGTAATAAACACAGTTTTAAAATCAAGAGCATTGATGGAAAAGAAACCAATGCCTGAAGATATAGAAGTTAGTTTAAAATTTGGAGAATACAGCAATCCATCTTTTGAGGCACAAGTTGAAACAGTTGGAAAAGGAAAACAACAAGGAATAATGAGTATAGAGGCTTGTGTAGAAGAATTATATGGAGATTCTAAAGATGAAGATTGGAAAATAGAAGAAATCGCAAGACTAAAAGCAGAACAAGGAATTGTTGATATAGATGAACCTGCAGTAAACTTTGATTTAGAAATGGGAGAGGAAACAGAACCAACAGAACCTACAGAGCCAAAAGTAGATGGTCAAGAAGAAAACAAAGAAGGCCAGGAGAATAAAGTAAATGAATAATGAGTATGATATTGCTAGAGCATTTCAAAGAATAGAAGAAACTCTTATAAAATCAATGAAAAGAAATCTTACAAGACATTTAAATGAAGAAAGAGACCTTGGTATGAATTGGAGTGCTTGGCAAACAGAACAATTAAAATCATTAGAGCATTTCAAAAAAGATAATAAAAAAATATTTAAAAATGACTTTTCTACTATAAACAGTGATGTAGAAGAATTGATAAAACAAAGTTTTGAAAATGGAAAACTAGATCAAGAAAGAGTAATATTAGAAGCCATAAAAGAAGGTAATTTCAATAGCAATGACAAACAAATAAATAAAATGTGGCACATATATAGAACTAGTAAGAATAAAAGAATAAAGAAAAAACAACTTACTAGAATATTTGAAAAAACAGAACAAGCAGAATCAAACTTTTTTAGAATAAATGAAAGAAAATTAAACGCATTGATAAAAGAAACAACAGGAAATTTTCAAAAGGCAGAACTTTCAATATTGCGATACACTAATGATCAATATAGAAAAATAATATATGATGCTCAAGTGTATGCAAATACAGGTTCAGGAACAATACAACAAGCAGTTGATATGGCAACAAAGGATTTTCTTTCAAAAGGTATAAATAGTATTGAATATTCTGATGGAAAAATGGTTAATATTGCATCATATGCAGAAATGGCCATTAGAACAGCAAATAAAAGGGCATATTTACAAGGAGAAGGAACAAAAAGGGCAGAATGGGGCATTCATACAGTTTTAGTTCCAAATCGTGGTGGAGGATGTCCTTATTGTATAAAGTTTCAAGGAAAAGTATTTATTGATGATGTTTGGAGTGGTGGAACTGCAGCAGAAAGTAATGAAACTGGTTATCCGCTTCTTAGTGAAGCAGTAAAAGCCAGGTTGTTTCATCCAAATTGCAAAGATACGGCAGTTACATATTTTCCTGGCATAAATTCAGAGGTAACACCACCAACTAGACAGCAATTGAAACAAAAAGAAGAAAACTATAAAAATGAACAAAAATTAAATTATATTGATAGAAATATTGATAAATATAGCAGATTAGAATTAGGAAGCATTGACACAGAAAACGCAGAAAAATATCACAATAAAAGGTTACAATGGCAAGAATATAAAGAAAGATTTAAGGGAAATAGTCAAGTTTCATTCTATGATGTGAGTGATTATGATATCTTTTCAAAAGTAATAAAAGACAAAAACCTTGATACATTTGATAAATTCTACGAAATGAAGTATAATAATAGAAGAGAATATGAACTTATGAAAGAATTTTCAAGCGAAGCAAGAGCAAATAAATTTCCAAAAGATATGACATATTCAATATATAAAAATAATCTAAATAATGTTAATTGGACAGCAGTTGGATTTAATCCACAGTATATTGAAAGACATAAGAAGCATTTAGAGGAATTTAATAATATTTCATGGAAAGAATATGAGAAAAAAGCAAAAACATTGTTAAATAAAGAAAGCAATGACAATATACTAGAATTTATCACAGAAACAGGAACTAGATTTAAATATGATGTAGAAAATAATGAATTTGCTTGTGCAAGGCCAAACGGAATTACACAAACATACTTTAAACCTACAGATAATGTAAAATACTGGGAAAGAGAGGTAATTGGAAAATATGAATGAAGAAAAGATTAAATGTGCTTGTTGTGGCAGTCCTGAAGTTCCACCAGGAGAGGAAGGATTATATTATATTTGTAGTAAATGTGGATGGGAAAACGACGAAATCCAAAGAGATAAACCTGATTATAAAGGTGGAGCAAATAAGATGAGTTTAAATGAAGCAAAACAAGCATTTAAAGAAGGTAAAAAAATATATTAATTAAATAGTTATTAGTTAAGAGCCGAAAGGCTCTTTTTTAATATAAAAAATAAGAAGGAGGTAATCGATATGGCAAAGAAAAAAGCTGAAGAAGTAAAAGAAGAGGTTGTTGAAGAAGTTGTTGAAGAAACAACAGAAAAGGTTGAAGAACCTAAAGAAGAACCTAAAAAAGAAAGCAAAAAAACATTAGTTGCAAACACTTCTTTTAATGATAAATATACTGGTACAACTTATGTTGAAGGTACAGAATTTGTTGTTACAAAAGAAGATGTTAAAACAACAAAAATTGCTGACAAAAAATATCAAATTTCAGCAAAAAGAGCAGAAGATTTCAAGGCCAAAGGCTTTGTAGATTAATAAGATTATTAAAGAGCCGAAAGGCTCTTTTTTATATGTGACCAAACACTGAAGTCCTTAAAAGCATGTGCATATATAGTCATTTCAAGACTTTAAAAAGTAGGAGGTAATGAAATATGGATGGAAATAATGCAAACAACAATGCAAATAATGCAGGAAACACAAATAATAGTGCAAATTCTAACCAAAACGCCCAAAACATTACGGGGCAAAACAATAATAATGCAAATCAACCAAATAACAACTCTAATGGAATTGATTATAACAAGATCCAAGAAATGATAGATGGAAGAAATGCAAAAACAGAAGATAGTGTATTAAAAAGCTATTTTCAAAAACAAGGCTTAAGCGAAGACGAGATGGAAAGTGCAATAAATGCTTTCAAAACTCAAAAAGCTAATCAAGCTAATGCACAAAATAAAGAACTTTCTGATGCACAAGCATCTTTACAAAAAATACAATTAGAAAATCAAAGATTAAAGGTTGAAAAGAAAGCGTACGATTTCGTTGATGATCTTAATATTGATAATAAAACGATGCCATATTTATTAAAAATGGCAGATTTAAATAATTGTGTAGATAAAGATGGCAATGTATTAGAAGATACTTTAAAAAATGCACTTCAAAAAGTTATAGATGATGTTCCTGGACTAAAAAAACAAGTTCAAGGTTCTGTTGGAATAACTGTTGGTGCAGACACAAATAACGGAACAAACTCTAATAATGGAGCATTTGATTTCGGATTTACTGGGGTAAGACCTAGAAAACAATAAAAATAAAAATAAAATATTAGGAGGTAATTAAAATGGCATTTGAAAAAACAGGATTAAATTATGCTAAAGAATATTCACAAGCTTTAGCTCAAGCATATCCATATGTATTATATTTTGGTGCTTTATGGAATGCAGTAAAACCAGATGTTAAATTTTTAAGAAATGATACAGTTATACTACCAAGTTTATCTGTAAAAGGTAGAAAAAATGGAGATAGAGATTCAATTGGTACTTTTGGAAGAAACTTCAATAATGATGAAGAACCAAAGAAATTGAAAACTCATAGAACATGGGATACACTTATCCATCCTAGAGATATTGACGAGACAAACCATGTTGCAACAATCCAAAACATAACAAAAGTTATGAATGAGGAACAAAAATTCCCTGAAATGGATGCTGAAATAATAACAGCATTATATTCATTAAAAAATGCTATTGAAGCAATAACAGAAGGAGATGTTTTAACATTACAAAATGTTTTAACAAAATTCGATGCTTTAATGGATAAAATGGACGAAGCAAGAGTTCCTGCTTCAGGAAGATTATTATATTGTGATACATACACAAAAACATTAATCGATACCGCAAAAGAAGCAGCTAGAAATTTAAGTGCTACTGATACAGCTGTTGCTAGATCATTAGACAGAATTGGTGAAGTAGAAATAATTGGTGTTCCAACAACAGCAATGAAATCTGCTTTCAAATTTACTGACGATGGATTTGAAGTTCAAGGTGACGAATATGAAAAAACAACTGACGAAGCAGTTGTTACTGGAAAAACTTATTATACAAAGAATGGAGATACATATACAGTAGTTGCTGAACCATCAACAGCAAGTATATCAACTTATTATGAAAAAACTGCTGAAGCTGCAAAAGATGTGAAAATGATGTTAATTCATCCATCAGTAGTTGTTCCAGTAATTTCATATGACTTTGCACAATTAGGTGCTCCAAGTTCATTATCACAAGGAAAATGGACATACTTTGAAGAGTCTTTTGAAGATGTATTCATCTTTAATAAGAAACACGCAGGTATTCAATTCTATATTGAACAAAATGCTTAATTTGGAGGTACGATATGAGTAATTATGTTGATGTTACTTATTATCAAAATACCTATAAAGGGACAATTCCAGGTGATGAAATTGAAAAAAGATTAAAAGAGGCAAGTATGCATATTGATACTTTGACATACAATCGTATAGTTGGAAGAGGTTTTGATAATTTAACAGAGTTCCAACAAAACATTGTAAAAGAAGTTATATGCAGACTTGCTGATTTTGAATATGAAAATGAAGACTTGATACAATCAATATTATCTAGTTATTCAATAAATGGCGTATCAGTAAACTTTGGATCTAATTGGAACATAGAAGTTCAAAATGGTATTGCTATAAAAAAAGATGATTATAGTCTATTAGGACAAACAGGATTAACTTGTAGAAATTTGAGGTGTTAATATGAATTATCCAAAATTAGTAAGAAAAGAACAATGTAAAACAGATATTCATGTTGTTTTATATGGCGAAGGAACAACAGAGGATGGCGAACCAGTAATTGCATTAGAAGATGATTTCAAATGTAATTACCAGGACAAAGCTAAAAGGGTATTAAGTGCAGAAAAAGTTGTAATTCAATTAACTGCAAAAGCATACTTTATTGGTGATATTGCTCCTGATTTAGCTGTTATTTCTGGTGGGCAAGTTACTGTATTTGGAGAAACAAGATCAATATATCAAGGATCTAAAGCAAGAAATCCTGACGGAACAGTTAATTTTACAGAGTTGGAGATAATGTAATGAAAACAGTAACATCCAAGATAAAATTAAATGTTCCTAAAATAAATCAATTAAGTCGAGCAGCAACAACAGCATTGGAAAAGACAGTTAGTGCTTTACATACTGAAGTTGTAAATGCTCAAGTAATGCCGTTTGATACAGGAAATATGCAGAATGATAGCACATATGAAGATTATTCAAATAGCAAAAAGGGTAAAGTAAGTTTAAATACTTCTACACCTTATGCTAGAAGAATGTACTTTCATCCTGAATATAATTTCCAAACAACTGAAAATCCAAATGCACAAGGTAATTGGTATGAGCCTTGGATAAATGGAAAGAATAAAAACTTTTGCAAGAACGCATTTTCACAATTTTATAAAAAGGAGGCAGGTTTATAATGAATAAACTGTTAGGATTAGCAGATATAAGAGATTGGATTAAATCTTTAAATTATACTGCTTCACAGAATTGTTATATAGGAAAATTAGATAATAAGAAAGAAAAGTCTATTGGTGTATATCAATTAAATTCTATTAATAGACCTAATGTTGCAATAGGTGGAATTGATAACACAAAAACCTTGGAAAAGTCTGTTAGTATTTTAATTCATTGGAATAAAAATGCTAAAGAAACAGAGCAAAAAGCATATGAAATTTATAACAAACTTATGGAATCAACAGAATTTGTTGTAAATGATATAAAAATAAATTATATAGAACTGCTTACAAACGAACCTGTAGATGTTGGAACTGATAATAACAACATTTACGAGAGAGTTATACAGGCAGTTTTTTATTATGAAAAAATTGAAGAGGAGGAATAAGCAATGGCAACTGTAACAAGTGGAGTTTATCCAGTATTTAATAATGTATTTAAAATTGGTACAGCAGGAAGATCATCTGCAGCAGCAGATATGAAAACTATTGCAGACTGCGAAACATTTTCTTTGTCAATGGACAACAATGTTGAAGAATGGACACCAATGACAACAGAAGGATGGATCAGAAGAATGCAAACTGGTAAAGGATTCTCAATAAGCATTTCAGGAAAAAGAAATGTTGGAGATGACGGAAATGATTATGTTGCAAGTAAGTTGTTCGCAACTGGCCAAGATGTTGAAACTGTATTCGAGTGGGAATTTGCAGACGGAACAAAAGTAAGTTTCAATTGTATTATATCTGTATCAAATGCAGGTACAGGTGATAGTACAAATGTTGCACCACTAGAATTTGAGGTTATGTCAGATGGAGCACCAACTATAACACCAGCAGCCTAAAATTTGGCCTCAGTAGATAACTACTGAGGTTCTTTTTTTATATTAAAAATAATTGGAGGTAATTAGAAATGGCAGAAATTGATATTAGTTCAAAATTAGGGAAAGAACAACCTAAATTAAGATTGTCAAAAGACAAAGTTTATGAAGTAGATACAAGTGCTGATAATTATTTATTAGTACAAGAAAAATTGAAAAATGAAGATTTTTCAATAGATACAATGTATCAAATGATTGAAATGTTAGTTGGAAAAGAAGCATTAAAAGATATAAAGGATATGAAACCAACAATATCAGATTTAAAAGCAATTATAACAGCTTTATCTGCAATAGTAAGTGAAGTTTCATACGAGGAAATGGAGAAACGATTTCAATAATCAATCAAGTTATGATCCTTATTATGATTTATTTGACGATTGGGACTTAATTGAAAGTTCATTCGCTCAACAATATGGGATTCGATTAAGAAAAAATATCAGTGAAATGGAATGGGGAGAATTTTCAAGCCTTTTGTCAGGGGTTAATAGTGAGACACCTTTAGGAAACATAGTTAGAATTAGAAGCGAAAAAGATCCTGAAGCATTAAAGAAATTTAGTCCTGAAGAAAAAAGAATTAGAAATGAATGGCTTAAAAAATCCGCTTCCAAAATTACTGAAGAAGATTATGAACAAGCAATGGAGAATTTCAAAGCTATGTTTAAAAATATGGCAGAAAAAGGTAGGTGAGATATATGAGCACAAATGTTGGAGAAATCGACTTGAGTTTAATTTTAAATAGTGGAAAGTTTGATTCACAACTAAAAAATATTGATTCTCAAGCATCAAAAGCCTCTTCTAAAATCTCATCATCATTATCTAAAATCGGTAAAGCTGCCCTTGCTGCCTTTTCGGTTGCAGCAGTTGTTAAATTTGGAAAAGAATGTTTAAGAGTAGCAACAGAAACATCAAATGCATGGATAGGTTTAAATTCAATATTAACTGGACAAGGAAGGAGCTTTGATAACGCAAAGAAATTTATTCAAGAATATGTTTCTGATGGTTTAGTTCCTTTGAATAATGCCGTAGCAGCATATAAAAATCTTGCATTAAGAGGTTATAGTTCAGATCAAATTGAAAAAACGATGACCGCATTGAAAAACAGTGCAACCTTTGCTAGACAAAGCACATATTCTTTAGGTGATGCAGTTCAGACAGCGACAGAAGGTTTGAAAAACGAAAATTCAGTTGTTGTTGATAATGCAGGTGTTACCAAGAATGTGGCAAAAATGTGGGAAGACTATGCAAAATCAATTGGAAAAACAACAAATCAATTAACACAAGCAGAAAAAATCCAAGCAGAAGTAAATGGAATATTAGAAGAAACAAAATTCCAAAGTAATGATGCTGCGATTTATGCAAGTACTTATTCAGGAAAACTTGCACAATTAAATACAGCATTCACAAATTTAAAAACTGCAGTTGGAAATGTAATACAGCCTATTGCAAAACTATTTATACCAATAATAACAACAGCAGTAAATGCAGTAACAAGATTATTTACTGCACTTTCAGGTTTGTTGTCTTTATTTGGATTGAAAGCTGATAGTGTAGAAACTGTATCAAGCGGATTAGGAGATTTAGCAAACCAAGCAGGCACAGCCTCAGATGCCGTATCAGGTGTTGGAGACAGTGCGAAAAAAGCAGGAAAAGAAGCGAAGAAAGCATCAAATAATTTAGCATCATTTGATAATTTAAATGTATTACCAAAAGATACAGATAGTTCAAGTGGATCAGGAGGCGGAAGCTCTGGCGGTGGTGCTAGTGCAGGTTTAACTGACTCTTTGGATGTAACAAGCACTATTAAAGAAGATACATCAATGTTTGATGGTTTAATAGATAGAGTAAAACAACTTGCAGGAATATTTAAAAAAGGATTTGAAATAAGTTTTGGAAATACAAATTTTGACGGAATAAAGAAACATCTTGAAAATATAAAAGATACTATAATTGATATTTGGACAGATCCTAAAGTTGTTAATTCAGCAAGTAATTGGGTAAAAACAGTTTGCTATGCATTAGGCCAAGCAGTTGGTGCAGTTGCAAGAATAGGCACAAATCTAATTGAAGGCTTTGTTGGTAGTATAGATAAGTATTTGTCACAAAATAAAGAAAGAATTAAAAACTTTATTATATCTATGTTTAATATTTCAAGCAAAGAGTTTTCATTAATGGGAAATTTTTATCAAGCATTAGGAGAAATATCAGATATATTTAAAAGTGATACAGCTAAACAAATTGGTGCAAATTTAATCGCTATATTTGCTAATCCTTTAATGAGTGCATATCAATTAATTGCAAAATTTGTTGTAGATCTAAAATCAATATTTATGCAACCAATAATTGATAATGTTGATAAAATAAAAGAAGCAATAGAAAATACATTAAAGCCAATAGAAACAGTATTACATACAATAGGGGATGCATTTACATATATAGGTGATAAATGGAACGAAGTATATGATACTCATATACATCCTTTAATGGAAAGCATAAAAACAGGTTTAAGTGATACATTTAGCAAGTTTTTAGATGTATATAATCAATATGTTGCACCTGCATTACAAAGAATTGCAAATAAAATAAGAGAATTATGGGAGCAACATTTAAGGCCATTAGTTGATAAAGTGGCAGAATTTTGTGGAAGCATATTTGATTTATTAAAAGCATTATGGGATAACATTTTAAAACCAGTTATTGATTGGATCGTTCAAAATGTTCTTCCTGTTTTAGTTCCAATATTTGAAGGAATATGGAATACATTATCAACTGTGTTTGGATATATAGCAGATGCAATTGGCGGAATTATAGATGTATTTAGAGGACTAATAGATTTTATTACTGGTATATTTACAGGAGATTGGAACAAGGCCTGGGAAGGTATAAAAACATTCTTCAATGGAATATGGGAAGCAATAAAAGGTATAGTTCAAGCAGTTTGGAGTGCTATTAAGGGAATAATAGAAAGTGTTATAAATGTTATAAAAGGAATTATAACAACTGTATTTAACGCAATAAAAACTATTATAACTAATATTTTTAATGGTATAAAAACATTTATTACAAATATTTGGAATGGAATTAAAACAATAATTTCAAATGTAATAAATGGAATAAAAAATACTATATCAAATGTATTTAATAGCATAAAAACTAATATTACAAATGTATTTAACAACATAAAAAATACCGCTTCTAATATATGGAATAATATTAAAAATAGTATTAGCAATGCAGTTAATAATATCAAAAACGGAATAGTAAATACTTTCCAAAATGCTTACAATGGAATAAAAAATATATTTAGCAATATAGCAAGTTTCTTTACAGGAATATGGGACAGAGTAAAAAATACATTCTCTAATTTAGGAACTAGAATTGGAGAATCAATTAGTGGAGCAGTAAAGAGTGGTATTAACGGTGTCCTTGGAATGATAGAGGGTGTTGTTAATAAGTTTGTAAATATGATCAATGGTGCTATTGATTTAATTAATAATATTCCTGGTGTAAACATAGGAAAATTGAGTCAATTAAACCTTCCAAGACTTGCAGAAGGTGGTTATGTAAAAGCAAACACACCTCAATTAGCAGTAATTGGTGATAATAAAAATCAAGGCGAGGTTGTTGCACCTGAAGACAAAATGCTAGATATGATTTTGACAGCTTTAAGAATGTTCAATGAACAAAATGTTGGCCAAAATAATAATTCTCAAGCACAAAATATTACACTTAAATTTGATGGAAGCATGGCACAATTGATTAGAGTATTGAAACCTGAACTAGACAAAGAAAGCAAGAGAAAAGGAAGTAAATTGATATTAGGAGGTGCAACATAATGGCAGAAAGATACGATTTTATAATAATTGATGGAAACCAATATAATATTGGTGTTTATGCAGGAATAAAGGAAACAGCTGACTTTTTAGATAACTATGCAAATAGAACTGAAGATGGAGATCTAAAAAGGGATTTAATTGGTGTTTACTTTAATTTTACTGACATTAAATTTGAACCTCAAACAGAAAGCAATTATGATGAGTTTGAAAGACTATGGAATAAGTTAACTGAACCAGAGGAATTTCACACAGTCCAAATTGCTAATTTTCAATTTAGAGCCTATTTCAATAATGTATCAAGAGTAATAAACGATTTTAGAGGTGGAAAAGCATATAAAAAAGACATGACTGTAAACTTTACGGCTAAAAAGCCAGCAAGGAGCTGATGATTATGAGAGCAAAAACACAAATAAAATTTGGATTTGTTGATGTTACTGCAAAATCAGACAGTCAATTAAGTATTTCAGATAAACAATCATTTGTTGATTTGGAAGATTTAAAACAAGATGACATAGAAGAAATAAAATATGCAACACTAGAAAAAAATCAATTTGCATTAGATGGTAGTTTTGAATTAATGCCTGATGTATTAGATGATATGTGCTTATGGTCAAGCAGTATGAGTAATTCATCAGGCTTATTTGAAAGGCCTCCTGTATTAACAATAAATTTTACTGAACCACATAGTAGTTTAGGTTTAACATTTTTATTTAGTAAAGCAGGAGACTATTGCAATCACTTAAATATAACTTATTATAATTCAAGTAATGAACTGATAAATGAAGCGGATTTTTATCCTGACAATTATCAGTATGTTTGCAATAATATAGTAGAAAATTATCAAAAAATAGTAATAATTTTCTATGGTACAAATAATCCTTATAGGTATTTGAAATTATATCAGATATTATATGGTGCAAATAAAATCTTTGAAAATAAAGATTTAATGGGTGCGGACTTACTCGAAGAATTGGATTTATTAAGTTCAGAGGTAAGTATAAATACTTTAGGATTTAAAGTATATTCAGAGGAAGATGAGTTCAATATCATAAATCCAACAGGCTTTTATAGTTTATTACAACAAAGGCAGGCTTTTGAAGTAATAGAAACATTACCAAAATTAAATAAAGAAATTTATATGGGTAAATTTTATCTTGATACTTGGAAAAATGCCGATAATAAGATTATGGAATTTGAAGCAATTGATCTAATAGGATTAATAGATAAAACAACCTTTTATGGCGGTATGTATAACAATATAACTGTTGAAGATTTATGCGAAGAAATATTTACATCTGCAGGATTAGAAAGTGATGAATATGAAATACAAGAAGATTTAAAAAACATCCAATTAACAGGATATATTCCTATTTGCACACATAGAGAAGCATTGCAACAAGTTGTATTTGCAATTGGTGCAATTGCTGACGATAGTAGAAGTGCAAAAATAAAAATTTATACAATTGTGGATGAAGAGGATAACAACACAATAGAACAAACTAATATATTCCAAAATACAAGAAAAGTAGAACAAAATGAAATTGTAACAGAAGTTGCAGCAACAGCACACAATTATGTACAAGGTGGAGAGTCTGAAGAAGTGTTTAAGGGAATATTAAGTGTTGGCAGAAATAGAGTTCTATTTGATGAACCTGTTTATAATCTATCATGCACAGGTGGAACAATAATTGAATCTAACTGTAATTACGCAATAATAAATTGTACTACAGAAAGAGAAGTTATTGTTACAGGATATAAATATGTAGATAATACACAGGAAATATCAGTTGAAGTTGAAGATTTAAGTTCTACAAGCAAATTGAATACTTTAAAAATAGAATCAGCATATTTTATAAACAAAAGCAATGCTCAAACAATTGCTCAAAAAGTATTAGACTATTACCAAAAAACATATAAAACAGAATTTGAATTTATTGTTGAAGAGGAAAGTCTAACACAAGATGTTGCTATTGAAAGTAATAGCTTTAGTAGGCAATTAGTAGGGCATATTAAAAAGCTAGACATTAATTTGACTGGCGGATTTACAGCAAATGCAGAAATAAATGCAAGAGTAAGATTGTTGACAGTATTAAGGCAAGTAGATTTGAATGAAAATTATGCATCTATGTTGGTAAGAAATGTCTATATTAAAGAGGAGGTAAGCAATGGATGATTTAATATATGATAGAACAGCAAGTGATGTGGAAACAGCGTTAAATAATCCAGGAAGTAACATACATTTAAAAGGAAGCTATAATTATACTGATTTAAATAGAGTAGAGTCCTGGTGTGAATACTTGGAAAATATTTTGAAAAAATATGGCTTCTCTGAAACTTTAGTGATAAAAACTGATTGGAATATGAGGGATTATCCAACAAGAACACATATAGATAGAATAAGAAGCAATATAGATACATTAAAAGATTTCTGTTACGCATTAACTACTGAAACAATAATTTATGATAATACAATGAATTATGAACAGGCCAATGTATTAGAAAAGATTTTATATGATATAGATCATTATATAGAAGAAATTTCAATAATGTTGGATCTACCATATAATTTTGGGATGATGCTGATTCGTGATTCATATATAAAATTACCTGTGAACACAGATGTAATAATAGATGAAAATGAAGTCCCTATGAATTATAACATAGGGATTTTACCTGTTCACAGAAAATATATTCATTTAGTAGAGGAGGAATAAAAAATGGCATATGGAGTTACTTATATAACTACACAAGGAGCTATCTTGGCAGCCAAAACCTTACAATCTAAAACATTAGAGTTTTCAAGATTTAAAATAGGAAGTGGTTCATTACAAGAAGGAAGTGTAGCTGAAATAAAAGCCTTGACTGACTTGGTAGATGAGGAAATGGAATTTGCTATTACTAAAATTTCAAGAGAGTCTGCAACACAAGTTACTGTTAGAGGTTTATTTAGAAATACTGATGCTGAAAATGGATTCTGGTTAAGAGAATTAGGTTTATATGCAATAGATCCTGATACTGAAGACGAGATTTTATTTGCATATATAAACTATGACTCTGAAGCGGAATATATAAACAATTCAATATCAGAGAAAAAAGAGCATTACTACGATATGATAATTACTGTAGATAATGCAAACAATGTAACAATAACTGTAGATCCAAGTACAGTATATGTTACTGAAGAAGATTTGCTTGAAAAAGCAGACGAATTACAAGATGATTATGATGCAAAATTTGCAGACTTAAAATCAATAGTTGTCGCATCAAATGCAGGAGGACATAACGCAATATATAGAGGAAAAGACATTACTGATTACTATTATGGAAACGAAACATATAATGGTAAAACATTTAGTGAAGCTGTTGCTGATGGATCTTTCGATAATATATTCCCTGGTGATTATATTATAGGCCAGAATAGTAATAGAAAATATTTAGTTGCTGACTTAAATTATAGATTAAATTGTGGAGATACTGAATGCACAACGCCTCATGTTTTAATGATACCTGAAAAAATAATGGGTACAGCAAAAATGAATGATTCAAATATAACAACTGGGGGCTATAAAGGAAGCAAAATGTACACAGATTATTTAACACCATTTAAGACTGTAATAAATAATGACTTTGGAGCAGGACATATTTTAAGTCATAAAAACTTGCTAACAAATGCCGTCTCAAATAATGCATCTAGTGGTTGGGAATGGCTTACATCAACAATAGAACTTATGAATGAGTGTATGGTTTATGGGCACAATGCTTGGGGAAGTCATCACGGATATGAAACTGGAATTGATAAAAGACAATTATCATTATTCAAATTAGATCAAAGCAAAATAGTAGCAAGAAATGATAATAATGAGAGATATTGGTACTGGTTGAGAGATGTGGTTTCTTCTACGCACTTCGCTCTTGTGCTCAACGGCGGTCATGCGAACGGCAGCGGCGCTTCGAACTCTTATGGCGTGCGTCCTGCTTTCCTAATCAAATAATCAGGCATCTGACAGGGCTTTATGCCCTGTCTTATAACATAGTGATTGTTTGGTAGAGTTAAATTGATATAAAAAAAGTGATATAATCTTTTGCGAATAATTAAGCAAAGGAGAAATAGTATTATTAGGTTATGTCGGATATAAAAAAGAGTGAAAGAAAAGAGTCAAAATTAGAGGTAATACATAATGCATATGCCATAAGAAAAGCAGTAACAAAAATAGCAGAAAACAATTTTTATATAAGTGAAAGCAAGATTGAAAAAATGATTACAGAAAAAATAAAAATGTTTCCTGAAGATGATCAAGAGAGAGTAAAAGAAAGAACAAGACAATATTTTAGACATCAATTAAATAGAGTAACAAATAGAACTCTTGATTTTGCGTGCGGTATTAGTGAGCATTTAAGGATAGCAAACACAATATTTCCAACATATATGTCAGAATTTGAAGAGCGAAGGTTGGAAATGGACAGAGCTATGGCCTGTTGTAATGCTTTGCAAGATGAATTACAATATGCAGGTGAGTGCTTATATGCAGACCTTAACAAATATATGAGTATTGTGTTAGATATTCAAAAAGAATTTAACATGATAAAATCACTCCGACAAACTGACAATAGGTTTTTGAAAAATATAAAAAAATAATTAGTGGGTAATCTTTGTATGTGGTTTCTTCTACGAACTTCGCTAATGTGAACAACAACGGTAATGCGAACAACAACAACGCTTCGAACTCTAATGGCGTGCGTCCTGATTTCACATCCTATACACTTTTTTATGGACTAGATTCCATCGTATAGTATTGGGAAAGGAAAGGAAAGGTTATCCCTTCTGTTTGTAAAAACTGATAAATGCTAATCATTATGTATTTGGTCACGACCAGTAATACTATAAAAGTGATTTTTATGAATATTTTTTATGATGCAAATGCTATTTATGAAGCAGGAACAAAAGCAATACAAGGTGCACCTTTTAAATATGCATCACAATTGTATGAAATGAACCAATTATTAAATACAGCATTGCTTCAAAAAGAATTAAAAGAATGGAAATATAAACCATCAAAAGGAAGAAAATTTACAATAAATGAAAGAGGAAAAATAAGACATATTACAACAGACAATATGATTGATAAAACTATTAATCATTTGCTCTGTGATAATGTTTTGAGTCCTGCTATTTCTCCTTATCTTATTTATGATAATGGTGCAAGTCAAAAAAATAAAGGTGTACACTTTCATAGAAAAAGACTAGAAATTCATTTACATCAATATTATAGGAAACACAAAACAAATGAGGGATATATTTTATTAATAGACTTTAGTGGATATTATGCAAGCATCCCTCATAATTTGTGTTTAAAAAATATAGAAACATTTTTAAATAAAATAGATGAAAATGAAAAGAAAGTTGCAATGTGGATATTAAAAAATTTATTTCAAATATTTGATATAGACAATAAAAATGGAAAGGGTGTTGATATAGGATCACAACCAAGTCAAAATATTGGCATTGCATATCCTTCAAAATTTGATAATTATATAAAAATAGTAAAAGGATGCAAATACTATGGAAGATACACAGATGATAGTTATGTCATTCATAAAGATAAAGAGTTTTTGAAACAACTACTAAAGGAAGTCAAAGCTATATCAAATGAATTAGGATTAGTAATAAATGATAAAAAAACAAGAATTGCAAAGTTATCTCAACCATTTAGAATTTTGCAAATAAGTTATCAATTAACAGAAACAGGAAGAATCGCCAGGAGGATAAGTCCAAAAGCAATAACAAGGGAACGCAGAAAATTAAAGGCTTATAAAAGATTACTTAATAATGATAAACTAAAATATGAAGAAATTGAAAACATATTTAAAAGTTGGATGTCAGGAAATTATAAAAATATGTCAATGCAACAAATAACAAATATGTATCAATTATATTATGATTTATTTGGGAGGAAAGTTACATGGAAAAATCATGGAAAATTACGCTATCTGATGGAACGCAACTTAAAAACCTTGGATTAAGCGGAAACAATTTTATATCAGAAACAGAAGTTACTGAAGATATGTTTACAGGCAAATTATCAAGAGTTATAGTTGAAGGTCAAGAAGATGGCCAAGATGTAAGAAATGAATATGAACATATGGAATTAGTCCAAATAGTTCATTACGAAGATGGTTACTATTTTGTTTTAAGAGAACTATCACAACAAGAATTGAAAGAAATAAAAATGCAGGGCGATATAGAATATTTGGCAATGATGTCAGACATTGACCTAGAGGAGGTGTAATCATATGGCAGAACACAGCAAAAACTTTGAAAAAGTAAAAAGATATTATGATGAAGGAATATGGAATAAAGCAAGAGTCCATAACGCTGTTGGCAAATGGATTACAAAAGAAGAATACAAAGAAATAACTGGAGAAGATTACGAATAAACGCTTAAGGGCGTTATTTTTTTGTATTAAAATACAAGAAAGGAGGCCAAAGTTATGGAACATAGTTTTGAAAATGAAGTACTTACAAGGCTTACAAAAATTGAAACAAAGCTTGATGACTATTCCAAAAATAAAGAAAAAACAGATGACGCATACAATTTATCCAAAGAAAACGAAAAAGACATTGCAGATATAAATGAAAAAATAAAATGGATCACCAGGACAATAGCAGGTGCAGTTATAGCAGGAATTATTGGAATTGCTATTTCACTTGTAAAAACTGGTGCAGGTATGCCCTAGAAAGGAGTCGTTATGAAACAAGCATGGAGTGATTTAAAAAGTTTTGTAACAATAGCATTTACACTTACGATCATAGCTTTAGTTTTAATTGTTGCAATAAAAGGCAACTGGGATATTTTTCAAATAGTATTTACATTGTTTTCTAATATAGCAACAGCAGTTTTCACTTATTTCTTTACTAGAAAAGTAAATGTTGAAAATACTACGGAAATTGAGACAACAAATGATACTAACCAAGAATAAAAAACGGCTTAAAATCGATTGTCGCAAGCCGTTTTTTTATAATGCCGTAAAAAAATTACGGTTTCCATTAAATACAGGAAGAAAATTTAAAAATCTTCCTGTATTAATTTTTTATAAGGAGGTATTCGATATGGATGAAGAAAAAATCGAATTAACAGAAGAAATGGAAAAAGAATTATCAAATGGAAGGGAGGAAAACGAAGATGAGTAGATCAAGTTTAGCAAGTATTTATGTTCCTGCAAGTACAAATAACTATACTCAAGGAAGAAGAGGTTATAAAGTTTGTAAAATAACACCTCATCATATGGCAGGTAAATTAACAGCAAGACAATGCGGAAATATATTCGCAAATCCAAGCAGACAGGCAAGCTCAAATTACGGAATAGGTTATGATGGAGAAATTGCTTGTTATGTAGATGAAGAAAATAGAGCATGGACTTCTTCTAATAGAGCAAATGATTGTCAAGCTATTACAATTGAAGTTGCTAATAGTGCTAATGGAGAACCATGGCCAATAAGTGATGCAGCTTGGAATAGTTTAGTAAAATTGTGTGTTGATATTTGTAGAAGATATGGATTCAGACTTACATATGATGGAACACCAAATGGAAGCTTAACAAGACACGATATGTTTGCAAATACAAATTGTCCAGGCAAAACATTAGGTGGAAGATTTAAAGAATTAGCTGATACAGTTAACGCTCAACTTGATGGAAAAGTCGAGCCTACACCATCAACACCAAGTGGAAGTAAATCAAACGAAGAACTTGCAGATGAGGTAATTGCAGGTAAATGGGGAAATGGTGACGATCGTAAAAATAGATTAACTGCAGCAGGATATAATTATTCTGCAATACAAAGCATAGTTAATCAAAAATTAAGCGGTGGATCATCTGCTCCAAAAGCATCAACAAAATCAAATGAAACAATTGCTCAAGAAGTAATAAATGGTGCTTGGGGAAACGGACAAGAAAGAAAAGACAGATTGACCGCAGCAGGATATGATTACAGTGCAATTCAATCTATTGTTAATCAAAAACTTGGTGCAGGATCAAGTTCTAATTCAAATAAAAAGTCAAATGAGACAATTGCAAATGAAGTTATAAGAGGCGACTGGGGTAATGGCCAAGATAGAAAAAATAGACTTCAAGCTGCAGGATATGACTATAATGCTATACAAGCAATAGTTAATAGAAAATTAAGCTAAAAATTGGGGAGAATAAATCTCCCCTTTTTATTGTATATTTTTTAGATTTTGTTGTATCATATATAATATATCAAAAGCTTCTTTGCAGGTTGTATTATCTAAATCAATATTTAATATTTTTTTGACAATCTGCTCATATGAAGTATTTTGATAAGAAGGTGTTTGACTAGATACAACTTCAAATTTAATATTGTGTTCTGCTAATAAATTAGTGTATTTCTCTAGTGTGGCGACAGGAAATCCACATTTTATTATTTCAGGACTTAAGTCGGTTAGCTTTAGGCCGATTTCTTTTGAAACTAGTCTTGCATCTTCGTTTAATATATTATAAAAAATTCCGACTTTGAAAATATAGATTTTTTCAGGATCTTTTTTCTTAAGTTCTTCATACTGCTTTAGAAGTTTGCTCATCTTTTTTAACCTTCTTTCTAATAGATTTTTTTCTAACAATAATATCTCCTGGCTCACATTCTAAAATCTTACACATTTTTTCTAATGTTTCAAATTTAATTCCAGTAGTAGTATTGTCCATTAAATGAGATAATGATTGGTAACCACCTTCCATATTTTTGATAAACCAATACTTCGTTTTCTTTTTCTCTTTTAGTATTTCATTAACTCGTACATATATCATTTCCTCACCTCACTTTCATTATAGATATTGTAAAACAAAGTATTATTTATTTTAACTATGCCACATTTCACTCAAATACATAATAACTAATTTACAAAGTAGGTATAAAATGGTATAATAGCATCAGAAATTAACGAAAGAGGTGTTGTTATATGTCTGTAAATTTTATTGATTCATTAGATAATATAAGTAAGCTTATTGAAGAAGAGAAATACCAACAGGCCAAAGACTACATAAGAAAAACAAAAGCAGAAATTGAAACAAAAAAAGATACATCCGACTATATAGATGATTTAGTTGATAATTTACAATAGGAAAATATGAGAATTTATAGGAAAAATGTAGAATTTTGTAGAAAAATGTCGAACTTTGAAACCTACATATATCAAGGGATTTATTTGTCAATACCTATCGTACAACATAGTTAATTTATTTTACATAATATGGTATAATAGAATAAGAGATATCTCCAATAGGATATAAGGAGGTTTGAAAGTGGAATTAAACATAATAGATCGAATATTGTTACATACATTCAAAAGGTATTCGTACAAGATTTATAGAATGGGTGTAAAAGATGGCTTTAATTGGAGGCTATAAAAAACCAATTTAGCCACTTTTTAGCCAATTAGTTCAGTATAGTTCAAATCGAAACAAACGGAAACAAACAAAAAAGTGGCGAAAAACAAACAAATAAACCGAAACAACTTGATATATATTGATAAAATTCGTTCAGTAGGTTCTGGTATCGTTTCAGAAATAAAAGAATAATAAATAAATAAAAAAGAGTGGATTTCCACTCTTTTTTATTGCTTTAAAATTTTACTGTACTGGTAAATATCAAATGATGAAATTATTATTATAATTAAAAAAC
>JAFUGH010000013.1 GCA_017469465.1 Clostridia bacterium
CCGTTCGTTTCGTGCTCGCGATTTGCAAGCAAATCGCCTCCCTACGCAAAAACGTTTTGAATCGTTAAAACCGATAGATGAAACGTTTTTGCTACTACACTCACTTTTAAAAAAATATATATCTTCTTCTCCAACATATTTCTGCCTAGATCGTTTATCTTTTAGGCACTTATTCTCCTTAGCAATAAATTTCATAAATAGTGATTGCCACGAATTTTTTTTGTACTTTTCATTGACGTTTCCATAGACAATGGCGAACGCTGTTCGCCGCTACGGATCATCAAAATAAATTGGAATCAACAAGAATGGAGGGAAAGACATCCCCCAATGCCTCCGTCACCATAAGGAATCTTTCCGACAAATTGTAATTTATAATATATTTTTTAAGGCCTCAATAACCGCCATTTTGCCGTAGCTGTACGTAATACCACCTTGCAAATACGCTACATATGGTTCTCGAAGTGGTCCATCACAACTAAGTTCAATAGAAGAACCTGATGTGAATGCACCTGCCGCCATAATGATTTGACTATCATAGCCAGGCATGTCCCAAGGCATTGGAACAACGTGTGAATCTATTGGTGAAAACCTTTGTATTCCTTGGCAAAATTTTATTAGTTTATTTTCATCCTTAAATTTAATCATTTGAACAATATCAGAACGAATTGCATCAAACTTAGGTTCTGTCTCAAAACCATATTCTTCTAACAATTTTGAAGTAAATATTCCTATTTTTTTGGCTTCACATACAATGTGTGGTGCCATAAATAGCCCTTGCATGATTCTCCTATTATGTTCAAATGAAGCACCACCTTCTTTTCCAAGACCTGGTGCACTATATCTATCACTAATTAATGCAATTAAATCTTTTCTTCCAACGACATATCCTCCTGTTTGCGCAATTGCCCCACCTATATTTTTAATAAGCGAGCCAACCGCAACATCGGCTCCTACTTCAATTGGTTCCTTTATTTCCGTAAATTCCCCATAACAGTTATCAACAAAAATAATAACATCTCTATTAACACTTCTAATGTTCTTTATTACTTCTTCAATTTCAGAAATATGAAATGCATTTCTATATGAATATCCTCTTGAACGTTGAATCATAATGAGTTTAATATTATTTTGCGCTACGCGATTCACAATTTTTTCTATATCAAATTGATTATTCAATAACTCTATTTGTTCATACTTTACGCCAAATGATTTTAAAGAGCTTGGATTTTCTCTGATCCCAAGTGTCTCATCTAATGTGTCATATGGCTTTCCATTAATACTTAAAACAGTATCTCCTGGTCTAAGTATTCCAAATAGTGCACAAGAAATAGTATGAGTTCCAGATATAAATTGGCTTCTTACTAATGCATCTTCTGCTTTGAAAATGTCTGCAAACATTTCTTCTATAGTATCTCTTCCTAAATCTCCATAGCCATATCCAGTTGTACCTTGTAAATGTGCTTCGCTTACGTTATGTTTTTTAAACACTTCTAAAACTTTTTTTGAATTTTCATACTCAATTGATTCTTCAAATTGAAATCTACCTTGAATTTGTGCTTCTACTTTTTTTACAATCTCATCTAACATTTTTTCCTCTCCATGCTCAATATAGGTAATAATTTTTGCTTGCAACGCTTGCTACTCCCAAGCTACAAGCAAAAATTTCTATAACTTTCCCATTGTATAAAATTAAGTGCCATTTCAAATGGTATCATTTAAAATGGCACATAACATTTTAAAAATTAATCAGCAAAATCAAAATCATCTTTTGCTTTTTCTTTAAATAAATTAAATACTTTTTCTGCTTCAGCTTCATCCTCAAGTCCTACGTATGTTTCATTTTCGCCTTCGCCTTCAACTCTAAAGATTACTACTTCGCCATTTTCTTGTTCCTCAACTGGTAACAAAATGATATATTCTTTGCCATCCATCTCAACAGCATCTAAGTACTCGAATTCAACTTCATTTCCCTCTTCATCATTTAATACTATAATGTTATCCAAATCATCAAATTCTTCAACTTCATTTAGTTCTTTATCCATATTATCGTTCATTTTCATTCTCCTTTCAATTTTTACTTAATTTATCTAGATACATCTGCAAGATGTACTCTGCAGATATAGTATCTACTATTTTCTTCTTTTTCTTGTTGGAAAGATTAAGTTGTGTCATCGTTTTGTGTGCTGCGACTGTTGTAAGTCTTTCGTCAATTTTTATTACTTCAAGTTTTAACTCGCGCTCTAATTTTTTTACAAATAAATCGGTTTTTTCTATTCTTGGTCCTTTAGTGGCATTCATGTTAAGAGGATATCCAATTACAATCTTTGAAACCTGATTAGCTAAAACTATTTCCTTTATTCTTTCGATTAATTTTTTATCACTGTTTCCATGCTCTATTGTTTCCATACCATGAGCAATCATTCCTAATTCATCTGAAATTGCAACCCCAGTACGAACTTCACCATAATCTAATCCTAATATTTTCATTAATCATTTACTCCAATATATTCTTTAACCATTTCTTCAAGTAGTTCATCTCGTTCAAATTGTCTAATTAAACTTCTTGAATCTTTATGACTTGTGATATAGGTAGGATCT
The DNA here is from genome assembly GCA_017469465.1 of Clostridia bacterium. Taxonomy (GTDB): domain Bacteria; phylum Bacillota; class Clostridia; order TANB77; family UBA1234; genus UBA1234. The sequence goes on from JAFUGH010000013.1 coordinate 2,599, forward strand.
CCAGACAAAATGTAACCAACGATTTGATTAATTGGATTATATCCTTTTTCTGCAAGTGCTTCATAAACTTGTCTTAATACTTGTTTGGAATCATATTTTTTTTCTTTTTCAACTTTAAAGAAAATTGTGTTTTCATTTTCCATTCTTATATCTCCTCCTTCTAGCCAAATATGCCTCTCTTTTTAGTTTGCATATTTGACATATCTACTCTATACACACTATTGGATATTTCTTTTATTGCTTCAATAAAGTCAGGTGTAAACTTTCTGAAGTCAATTACATTTTTATATACACAATCTACATACTTTGCATAGTTTTCAACATTAAACGGAACCATAAAATACTGAACTTTACTATCTAAAAGTTCATCTATAAATGACATTTGAGGATCATTATAATATGATAACCCCTCAACTAATTTTTTAGGTGTTAATAAACATTTAACATACTTATTAACAATTATTTTTATCTTTCTTGTATCAATACCTCTATTTTTAATATCTCTGATAAACATCGTGGTTTCCTGCATTTTCATAATATCCATATCTTGTACTATATATATTTCTTGAGCTTTTTCAAAATATTCATATGGTGTCCAAAAATCTGCATCTATCAATAATACTGAATTAGCCTCTTTTGCAGTATCAATAATTGCTTTATTTCTATAAGCTCGTTTTGATTCTGCAGATCCTGGTATTGAAGTATATATTTTCAAATTTTTATTAGCAGGAATATAAGAATCAACACCTTCTGCTAATTTTTGCATACATTCTGAAGCAATTTTTCTTAATCCTTTATCATTTTGATTATATATATAGTACAAACTATTGTCTTTTGTCATATCTAATAAGCCAACAAGAACATTGGCAGAAGATAATTGATGAGAAATAGCATTAGCTAAAAAAGTAACCCCACTCTTAGGAGCGCCAACTAAAGTGATAATCTTTTTTTCAGCACTATTAGTATTAAATCCCCTAGAATATCGATTTTGTGAAGCCATATCAGAATTTTTAGCATACTGCTCTGACTGTTCTCTTAGTTTTCTTCTAGCTTCTTCTAAAGCAATCTTTTCCTTTTCAATTTTCATTCTTTCTTCTTCTAGCTTTTCTTGTTCAGATTTATCTACATTTTCAACTGCCTCTTGTGCTACTTTCCTCATTTGTTCTTCTCTTGCTTTTTCAAATGCTTCTTGTTGTGCTTTCTTTTTTAATTCTTCTTGTTCTCTTTGTAAAGCTTGTTGTTCAGCAAGTTTTCTTAATTGAGCTTGTTGCTTTTCAAAGTCATCTTGCTCTATTTGTACTGATTGTTCTTGTTCAATCATTTGCTTCCTTTTATTTGCTTCTTCTTCCGCTCTTTTTCTAAGCTCTTCTTGTTGCGCTTTAAATAATTCTTCATCCATCTTTTTACTCATCTCTTCTTTTTTTCTTAATTCTTCTTCTGCTCGTTTTAATGCTTCCTCTTCCTCTTCTAATTTTGCCCTTTCCTTCTCTAGAGAGGTTGGTGCATTACTGTTTTGAAACACTCCTTGAAAGCTTGAATTAGTATTTTTTCTATACATTTCCTTATTTTTATTATCCTTCATAATTCCGAATAAGCCCCTTTTAGCCTGCTTATTTGAATTATTTTGTGAATTATTAAAATTTTGCAAATTTTGATACTCATTAGAATCAATTAAAAAAATATACCTTTCGGAAGAAAGAATTTCATTTTTTACATCAGCAGGTAAAAAATTTAAGATTACCTTTAATTGATTTTTACTATACTGTTCTGAAATTCTATCAAAAGCTGGAAGATATTCCTCTGTTTTTCCTTTAATGCCATCATAATATTTTAAAATACTCATTATTTGTGCTTCTTCAACTTCATCATCCCTTGTTGACAAAGTTCCATCACTAACAACCGGATTAATATTCAAATGACGTTTAGCCTGCTTTTTATTCATTGGGTTTTTAATATACTCGCATAAAGAGGTAATGTTTCTTTCATCGCCAATTAAAGTATTATAAACTCCAATGTTAAAAAGTCTTTCAACAAATTTATCATGATCTTTAGTCCTTCTATCTGAACAAATAAAAATAATTTCTGAGTCCTCTACTTCATCTGTAACATTGTCAACATTATTAAAAATAAATTTGTCCAATGATTCTATATTCTTTAATTCAAATTGTTCTAATTCTTCACTTATAACAATTCTGTCATAAGACTTATTTTTCTTTACTTCATCTAAAAGTGCCTTAAAATAAAAGACATTTTTATATTCTAATTCATCTCCATATTTTTCGAGATATTTTTCGGCAACTCTTTTTGAAGTTTGTTCACTTCCTAATGCAAAAAGTACCTTCACTTAAATCACCTTCCTGCTAAATCTAGCATTTTTATATTTTTATTTACCTGCAACTACCAAAGCAAATATGAATGGTAATACCTGAAAGAAAACTAAACCACATAGAAAAGCCATGATAAAAGAAAACCCTTTTTCTCTTTTATCTAACTTTTTTTCACCAATAATATAAAAATTAAAGGCTCCTATTGTAATTCCAATGATGCAAACTGGTATACTGTATAACTGGATAAAGTCTAGATAATAGGCTGTATACGCAAATGTTTGATCTCCATATTTTTCCATATAGTTAGCAATTTTTTCATCTTTTTTAGACTTATTTTCTATTATTTTTTGAGCGGCTGGTGTTATATCCTCTGACTTTTCCTGAGATGTTGTCTCTTGCTCTAATGAGTTTTCTTGTGTCTCTTCAAACATAGTCTCAATTTGTTTCTTTTCCGTTGTTTCTACAGGTCTTGCCGAATCAACTTCATTTTCATTTGCTGTAGCATAAGATAATGGGCTTGTAAAGAGCACCATTATCATCGATATCACTAATATTATTTTTTTCATATATTACCTCCGATTACTTGTGCAAATTGCATAATTTTCCATAAATATAATACAATATTTTTAGGATTTTTTCAACAATTATTTCACAAATATAGAAGAAAATTACTAAATTGGTTTTAATTTAAAGTTAATTATATTTTTCAAACTATCCGTAAATACCTTATTAAAGTAATTTTGCCAAGATTTTCTATTAATATTTTGAGGCAAAGTGTATTCAATTTGATTTATGATACCCCCATCTAGTTTAATTTTTACAGTGCCAACATTTTCCCCTTTGAATAATGGAGCTGTCAAATTTGTCTTCAAATCATACTCAACTTCGACTTTTTCTTTTTCATTTTCTTTTAAAGGATACATCAAATTCAAGTCTTTGCTTAATCTATATATCTCTCCTTCACTCTTATCTACAACAATGTATAAATCTTTTTTCACAAAATCAGCTAAATTAACTATTTCGTAATTGTTAAAGCCATAGTCTAAAAGTCTTATAGAATCCACTGTTCTATTTTTCTTACTGTCACAACCTAAAACAACACTAATAAGCTGTCTTTCATTCTTCTTAGCAGAGGATATCAAACATCTTCCTGCATTTCCTGTATAACCAGTTTTCACTCCATTAGCGCCTTCATAATAAGAAAGCATTTCGTTTGTAGAATTTAGTGCTTTGCTATTATCATTAACTGTTATTTCAAGTGTCTTTTGCGATATTATATTTGCTAAATATGTATTTTTTAGCATTTCTTTGCTAATCAACATTAAATCATATGCTGTTGAATAATGATTATCTTCATCCAGTCCATGCGGTGAAACAAAATGAGTGTCTACTGCCCCAATTTCTTGTGCCTTCTGATTCATTAATTTTGAAAAACTTTCTACATCACCAGCGATATATTCCGCTATTGCTACAGCTGCATCATTTCCAGAATGAACAAGTAACCCTTTTATTAGACTATCCAAAGAAATTTTATCACCTGTTTTAAGATTGATACTCGAACCACCTGTTGTCGCTGCATTTCTACTTACTTCTACCATATCATCTAAATCGCCATATTCATAAGCTACAAGTGCTGTAATCATCTTAGTGGTAGAAGCATTGGCTCTTCTTTGTTTTGCATTTTTTTCATACAAAATTCTATCATAAGTAACATCATAAAGAATTGCAGCCCTGGCATTTAAATTTGGTACATCAACATTAGCAATTGTCTCAACATATAGTCCTTCCTCGTCTTCAATTAATGTCTCATCAAATGCCAAAGTACCCTTGGATAAAATCATAAATATTAAACTTATTAAAACTATCTTTTTCAAGTATTTCACCTCCTTTTATTTGTATGTTATTATTCATCACATTATTACTGAGTTATTCATACCATATACCAAATACTTATTTTGGAGGTATTGCATGAATAAAGGATTAGAACTAAAAAACATTTCAAAAATATATCAAGATAATAATGGAGAGACTCTAGCAATTAAAGATTTTTCTTATCACTTCATCAACCATGAATTTACAACATTATTAGGGCCAAGTGGTTGTGGAAAATCCACTCTACTTTCTATTATTTCTGGTCTTGAATCACCATCCTCAGGAAATGTTTTTTTAGACGGAGTAGATATCACTAATCATTCTTCAAACATTGGTTATATGCTTCAGAAAGATTATCTACTTGAATGGAGAACTATACTAGGAAATGTACTTTTCGGATTAGAAATAAAACATATTTTAACGCAAGAGAACATTAACTACGCCAAAAAGCTTCTAAAAACATATGGTTTATCAGAGTTTATAGATAAATATCCTTCTCAACTTTCAGGTGGAATGAGACAACGTGCAGCATTAATTAGAACACTAGCAACAAAGCCAGATATTCTACTACTAGACGAGGCATTTTCAGCACTAGATTATCAGACACGTTTAGATGTTAGTAGTGATGTATATAGAATTATCAAAAGTGAGAAAAAAACTGCAATCATGGTTACACATGATATTCCAGAAGCGATTAGTCTATCAGACACGATCATTGTCTTATCTGAACGCCCTTCTTGTATTAGAAATGTTCATCATATCCAATTTGAGATAGAAAATCGTAATCCTTTAAACTGCAGAGAACATCCAAATTTTCGTAAGTATTTTGATACTATTTGGAGGGAGTTAAATACGAATGACAAATGAAATATCTTCCGAGAGAAAAAAATTTTTGTATAATAAAAAGAAGAAAAAATTTTTAATATTATTAACACAAATTGTGATACTTATTTCTTTCATAGTTTTATGGGAAGTTCTTGCAAGGGCAAATATAATAGATGATTTTATCACAAGTAGTCCAAGTAAAATTATGAATACTCTTATTCATTTATCTTCTAATAATTTGTTACATCATCTATATGTAACCTGTATTGAAACTTTAGTCGGCTTTTTGCTTGGTACCGTTTTAGGTATCATGATTGCAACAATCTTATGGTGGTCTAATTTTATTGCCAAAGTAAGCGAACCATTTTTGGTAGTACTAAATAGCTTGCCAAAAGTGGCTCTTGGTCCAATAATCATCGTTTGGGTCGGAGCAGGAACTCAAGCAATTATTACAATGGCACTAGCTATTTCACTTATTGTGACAATATTAGAAATGTTAAATGGATTTTTAAATACAAATACCAACATGATTAAAATGGCAAATACTTTTAATGCAAATAAACTTCAAATTTTTACTAAAATCATTTTTCCATATAATATTTCTACGCTAATTAATGCATTAAAAGTCAATATTGGATTATCCCTTGTTGGTGTTATTTCAGGTGAATTTTTAGTATCAAAAGCAGGGCTTGGATATTTAATTGTATATGGAGGTCAAGTTTTCAAACTGGATTTAGTCATGACAAGTGTAATTATTCTTGCATTAGTCGCAACTGCAATGTATCAATCAATTGTCCTACTTGAAAAAGTAATTATGAAGTTTATCATGCACAAAACAACCTAAAAATTCATATTGTATATTAGCGACTTAGTTCGTTACAAAATATATATTTTTAAGTATAGGAGGTATCCATGAGAAGAATTGTTTATACATTACTTATTATTATTGCAATCATTCTTATTGTTGGGATTGCATTAATCATTAGTAACACTATAGCACCTAATCCTAATCCTTCATCAGGTAACTTGAAAGACTCTATTCAAAAAATAACTGTAAGTGAAGTTACTCACTCTGTTTTTTATGCTCCGCAATATGCTGCAATTAATTTAGGTTTTTTCAAAGAAGAAGGATTAGACATTGAGCTACTTAATGGAGGCGGTGCTGACAAAGTTATGACTGCTGTTTTATCCAATGATGTTGAAATAGGATTTGCTGGACCAGAAGCATCTATATATGTATACAATGAAGGAAGTAGTGACTATACTCAAGTGTTTGCACAAGTCACCAAAAGAGATGGTTCATTTCTTATATCAAGAGTTAAAGAAAATAACTTCCAATGGGAAAATCTAAAAAATAAACATATATTGCCTGGTAGAAAAGGCGGAGTTCCATATATGACACTCCAATATGTTTTAAAAAAACATGGGTTAAATATTGACACGGATTTAAATTTTGATAATAGTATTAGCTTTGATGCTATGACTGGTGCTTTTTTAAGTGGTACAGCAGACTATGTAACAGTTTTTGAACCAACCGCCACCAATATAGAACTCGAGGGAAAGGGATATATAGTAGCATCTGTAGGTGAAGCAGCAGAAGAAATTCCATTCACAGCATACTTTGCTAAAAAGAGTTATATTGAAAATCATCCAGATATCATTCAAAAATTTGTCAATGCCATCTATAAAGGTCAAACTTGGGTACAAACACATAGTTCAGAAGAAATTGCAAATGCGGTATTATCTTCATTTCCAGATACCGATATTCAGGTACTTATCAAAGTAATTGATAGATATAAGCAAATTGACGCTTGGAATACTACTCCTTTCATGACAGAAGACTCATTTAATAGATTACAAACCGTTATGACTGAAGCTGGTGAACTTGTTCAAACTGCTCCATATGATAAAATTGTTAACAACACATTTATCAAGAATTAATTCTTCAAATTACAATTTGTCTGACTAAAAACTTTTTAAAATTGGTGGTCGAGAAGAAGATATATATGTTTTTAGCCGTTCGTTTCGTGCTCGCGATTTGCAAGCAAATCGCCTCCCTACGCAAAAACGTTTTGAATCGTTAAAACCG
>JAFUGH010000014.1 GCA_017469465.1 Clostridia bacterium
GGATTTTGGCTTTTTTTCGACCAATAGGGACGGAGGATTTTGGCTGAATGCACATTTAATGGACGTCCCCATTGTGCACCCATTGTGCATTCAGCCAAAATCCTCCGTCCCTATTGGTCGAAAAATTGCCAAAATCCTCCGTCCCTATTGGTCGAAAATCCTCCGTCTCCGTCTCCAATGGCTCTCCAAGACCCCGACAAATTGTTATTTGACTAAAATAGTGGCAGATGATATAATTTTCTTGCGAATAAAGTAAGGGAGGCAAAAAATGGAGCATTATTATTCAAGTAATCCAACATCAGAATCGAATGAAAAAATAATTGAATATGATATGAAAGAAAAGAAATTTCATTTAATTACAGATAATGGAGTTTTTTCAAAAGCACATGTAGACTTTGCTACAAGCTTTATGTTAAATACTATTATAGATGAAGTAAAAGGTGATGTACTTGATTTGGGTTGTGGCTACGGCGTGATAGGAATTGTGATTGCAAGTAATCCAAATGTCAAGAAAATTACAATGTGTGATGTCAATAATAGGGCACTTAATTTGGCAAAAAGAAACGCAGAAAAAAATAAACTTCAGAATTTTGAAATAGTTGAATCAGACGGATTTGAAAACATTAAACAAAAATTTGATACTATTATTACGAATCCACCAATTAGGGCAGGTAAAGCAGTGATATACAAAATGTATGAAGATAGTAAGCAACATTTAAATGAAGGCGGAACATTATTTTTAGTAATTAATAAAAAGCATGGAGCCCCTAGTACAATTACATTTTTAAAAGAAATCTTTGAAAACGTTGAAGTGCTAGATAAAAAAGCAGGCTTTCATGTAATTAAATGTTGGTAAAATGTAGTAAAAATCTTGAACGTATTTCCAAAAACATATATACTATAATTTATAGGAAAAGTAGAGTTATTAATTCATATAAAATACAAGGAGAAAAGTATGAAAAAAATATTATTAATCATTTTGGAAGTAATCATTATTTTAGGTATATCATTTTCATTTGCAGCAGAATCTTTTATTGATGTACCATCTACTCATTGGGCATTTCAAGCAATCAATACATTAAACAAATATCACATCATCACAGGATATCCCAATGGAACATTTAAACCAAATCAATCGATTTCAAGAGCAGAGTTTTCCAAAATAATTGTACCAGTTTTAGATATCAATGGTTCTAAAGCAAAAGAAATAAAATATACAGATGTATCGAACACGCATTGGGCATATCAATATATAAAAACGGTAGGTTCTTTATATCCTGAAAATTCATCAGGTGACACTTCAAAGTTTTATCCAGAAAAACCAATTATTAGAAAAGAGGTTGCCACAGTTTTAGTAAAAGCATTGCAATGGGAAAATAAAAAATACAATGTAAAAGTTTTAGATAAATTTGCTGATGAAAAGTTAATTTCCGGTGACGTATCAGAAAAATATATTGCTATTGCAGTTGAAAATGGATTAATGAACGGAAATGCAAATGGAACATTTGATCCTGAAGGAAATTTAACAAGAGCAGAAGTTGCACAGCTTATTTATAATGTGTATTTGACTTTAAATCATTTATATTTTGAACAGTATGATACCGTTGTATCAGAAACAAAAGAGATTGATATTCCTGAAAATATAAAGAATAGCACAACGCAAAACTATTTTCATGAGCAAGAATATATAAAAAATGGGCAAAAAATGATTCAAAGAGTGGGAAAAATAAAGGAAGAGATTTATAACGTAAATTATGTTAGTTCGGGAACGAACTATGGACAGAATATTTCACTTGATGTTGTACTAAATAATACACTTTTAAGGGATGGAGGTAGATATACTTTAAATAGTGATGATAAAATATATGTTTTCATTAATAATGCTTCATCGGTAAATAACATATATTATATGTTCTCTTATGGTAATGTATTAAAAACCACAGGATTACAAAGAGTGAATGATTCAGTTGCAATTATTACAGTCCCTAGCAATATTTCTTCGAATTCATTAAGATTAAGTATTTCTGGAACGAGTGTAAAAGATGGAAAGATATATGAGACAAGCACACAAATTATTTCATTTAATTATACGAACAAACCTAAAGTAGTAGAGAAAGATGATTTTCTAACTAACTCTATCAATAATATAGTAGTGAACGATAACACAAAATCAAACAATATTACAAAAGAATTAGACTTCATTGTTATCTTCAATGGAGATACATATAAAGATGGCGGAGCTACATTAGCCAATGCTAAAGGAGATCAAAAAATAATTGTAAGAGGTAAGCCAGTAAGCAATATGCAAGGCATTCGATATAGATGGGATAATGGAAAAATTGAATATATAGAAGGCGCAACAGGAACAATTAGTATTCCTAAAGAATTTACTAAAAATTCAAAGCATCTACTATCGATTATTGGAATTGAAAAAGGCGGTAGCTATACAGCTCAAAAAGATTATACGGTTGAAATTAGTGCAACATATTAAAGTACAAATTCTTACGCATACTTTGATTTTAATGTTTATTTGACTTAATTGACATAATGTGATATAATTCAAAAAGTGACTGATAAAAAGGTCACTTTTTTGAGTTTAATTAATATATTTTAAGTGGGGGAATAAGACATGACAGAATTTTTCAATAATGCTTCAACGGCAACATCCGTAATTGTTTCTATCGCTTTGATGTTATTTATTGGATTTTTGATGACACGTATTACCAAAAAATTAAGGTTACCTAATGTTACTGCTTATATTATTACTGGTATTTTGCTAGGACCATATTGTTTTAAATTGATTCCAACAAATATTATTAGTGGAATGGACTTTTTATCTGATATTGCACTCGCATTTATTGCATTTAGTACTGGAGAGTTTTTTAAATTTGAAGTATTAAAAAAGAATGGAATGAAAGTTTTATGGATTACACTTTTAGAATCTATAGCTGCATCTATTCTTGTTTTTATTGTTACATTCTTTATTTTGCATTTAGAATTAGCATTTTCAGTTGTTTTGGCAGCACTTGCAGCAGCTACAGCACCTGCATCAACTGTAATGACCATTCATCAAACTGGTGCAAAAGGAGATTTTGTAGATACACTTTTACAAGTAGTAGCATTGGATGATATCGTAGGATTACTATTATATAGCATGGCAATTTCAATTGCCGTTGCTTCTCAAACGGGAGAGGGCGTAAATGTAACAAGCATTTTAACCCCTATTCTTACCAACATTGGAGTTTTAATTTTAGGTGGAGTATTTGGAATATTTTTAAAATTATTAATGCCTAAAAAACGTTCTACAGATAATAGGCTCATTATTACAGTTGGTTTATTATTTGCCTTTTGTGGAATATGTGCAATGCTAGATTTATCACCACTGTTAGGGTGTATGGCAATGGGAACAATTTATATTAATATCACAGACGATAATAAACTATTTAAACAAATAAACTACTTTAGTCCGCCAATATTACTTTTATTTTTTGTAAGGTCTGGCTTAAACTTTAAATTAGACGCTTTAGTCAACTCGTCTGCGTCCATAGGTACGACACCACTTTTAGCTGTTGGAGTATTGTATTTTATTATTAGAATTATCGGAAAATATTTAGGTGCATTTTTAGGATGCGTTTGGACAAAGAAAGATAAAAAGGTAAGAAATTATTTAGGACTTGCGTTAGTTCCTCAAGCAGGAGTAGCCATTGGACTTGCAGCACTTGGTGCAAGAACATTAGGAGGAGAAGTTGGCATTGCATTGGAAACAATCATATTAGCTTCAAGTGTATTATATGAATTAATAGGACCTGCCTGTGCAAAACTATCACTTTACTTATCAGGTTCTTATTCAGATAAGTTAGAAGATATCGCTCCTGTTACGGAAGTAAGGGAAACAGGAGAAAAGAAAACACCTGTTGAACTATTGATTGAAAGAATACAAAAGATCCAAGAAGAATTACCAAAGCATGAAAGTATCGAAAGTGAAAATGAAGCAGCATTTACTGAAGCAGCAGAAAATCAGCATGAGGCATTGCTTGCAAGAATAAGGAGGAATAGGAAATGATAATGGATCCAATTGGAAATTTTTTAGGTATGTGGGCAGTGGAATTAAATACATATTCAATTATATTTAGAATCTTTATCGCAATCTTATTAGGAACAATTATTGGATGTGAAAGATCTAGTAAAAGACATGCGGCAGGACTTAGAACATTTATGCTTGTGTTCATTGCAACTGCAGTTTCTATGATTTTAGATTCCCTTATATCAAAAGGAAGTGGAATGCATTTGATTTCAGCTGCTGCCTTATTAGGAATTTCAACAATTAGTGTGAATTCTATTTTATATAGTTCCAGAAATCAAATTAGGGGACTAACTACTGCTGTTGGAATATGGCTTTGCGGAATTATTGGCCTTTGCATTGGAGCAGGATATTACACCATTACTTTAGTGTCATTTTTTGCATTAATGGTTAGTATTTCATTTTTCCCTGAATTAGAGATATACTTAAAAAATCGCTCTAATCATTTTGAAATTCATATCGAATTTACCAATCAAAAGTATTTACAAGACTTTGTAACAGTAATTAGAAAGTTAGGATTAAGGATTGACGATATTGAATTAAATCCAGCATATGCGAATTCTGGTCTTAGTGTTTATACCATTTCCGTATCAATCATAAGTGAAGAATTAAAACAGTATAAGACACACAAAGAAATTATTGAAGCATTATCAACATTAGAATATGTAAGTCATGTGGAAGAAATAAGATAAACTTACAAATTTTGAAATAAAACGAGAGATGTCTATGAAAAGTTTTAAGCAATGTAAAACTTTTCATAGGCATTTCTTTTTTTAACCAAATTTGTAATGTGTTTTTTTAGTTTTAATTTTAAAACTACGGAACTAAAGGATTAGAACAAATTTTACAAAATTGTTACAGTAAAATTATTCATTTGTAACACAAACTTAATTAATTCTTAATAAATCTAAAAAATTTGATGGAAGAAAAAAACAGAAAAAAGCTTCCGTAAGTAAGCCATTGTTCAAAATGTTAAAAAATTCTTCTTATTATTAATATGCACGCGAGCGGGTATATAGACAAAGTTTTTTTTTCAATCTATAATTCTAGCTAAGATGAATTTGAAAAGACCTACGATAAGAGTTAGGTAAAACAAATTTTACAAAGGAGAAGTTACTATGAAGAATTTGAGAAAACTTTTAAACTTAAGAAAGGAAATGGATAACACACGAAGGAAGACCAATAAAGGTATTACTTTAATCAATGTCTTAATCATGGTTATCGTGATAGTAATCCTTGTTTCGGTTGCCATAACGGGTGGTATTGGAATCATCAATCATTCTAAAAATAGTAACGAAGACGAAGAAATAACTGCTATCAAAGCAGCTGTTAATAGAATAAGCTTACAATCTGGAACTGCAGGAATATTAACACCAGCTGGTACTCCAAAATATGGAACGCCAGCTACAAATTATTTCCATGTAGAAGATTATGACATGGAGGATTGGTATATTGTTGAAAAAGAAGATTTAGAAGATATGGGTGTTACATATGTCGAAGGAACTTATGCAGTGAATTATGGAACAAATGAAGTTTATGCTTTAAGTGAATTTACAGACATATTAGATAACGAAGGAGAAGTAGTAGACGTTAATACAAGTGCTAAATACACAATTAATTTCCTTGCAAATGATCCAGAAACAGTTTTAGGAACAATGACACCACAAAGCTTTATTTATGGAGTATCTGCAAAACTAAAAGCAAACCAATTTACAAAAAAAGGATATCATTTTTCTGCATGGACTACAAATCGTGATGGTACAGGAGAAGAATATTTAGACAATCAAAAAGTAATAAACTTAGTAGAAGAGGATGGCGGTAGTTTAGATTTATATACGAAGTGGGAAGCAAATCCATATAGAGTAATTTTCTATGCAAATGGCGGAACAGGAGATGCAACAGAACAATACTTTACTTATGATATAGAACAAAATTTAAATGGTAACAATTTTTCAAGAACAGGATATAGCTTTAAAGAATGGAACACAAAGGCTGATGGAACAGGAACAGCTTATGCAGATGCAGCTAATGTAAAAAATTTAAATGCTGCTAATAATGGTGCCACTGCTTTATATGCACAATGGAATGCGAATACATATACTGTAAAGTTTGATCCAAATGGTGGAACAGGAACAATGGCAAATCAACAAATGACATATGGACAAGCAACAGCTTTAACAGAAAATGCATTTACAAAAGAAGGAAATTCATTTAATGGATGGAATACAAAAGCAGATGGAACAGGAGCAAGATATTCAGATAAAGCAAGTGTAATTAATTTAGCAAGTGAAGGAGAAACAACATTATATGCACAATGGAATGCAAATAGTCATATAATAACAATTGTAAATGTAGATGGAGCAACTATCACAAAACAAGGAAATGGAAATTATGGAGAGACAATAACAATTGGAGCAGAGGTAAAAGATGGTTATGCATTTGAATCTTGGGTTGTAACTGATAAAGATGGAAATGAAGTAACAGTAGTTAACAAAGAAAATACACAAGCAACATTTACAATGCCAAATACTGATGTAACAGTTACAGTTAGCATAAAAGCAGTACCTTATACAATAACATATGATTTGAATGCTGGTACAGTGGCTACAGAAAATCCAGAAACATATACAGTTAGAACAGAAAGCTTTACATTAAATAATCCAACAAAGATCGGATATGTATTTACTGGTTGGACAGGTTCAAATGGAAGCACACCACAAACGACAGTTACAATTGAAAAAGGAACAACAGGAAACTTAAATTATACAGCAAATTATCAATATGGAGCGTTTACAGTAACATTTAATGCTGGAGCTGGAGTAGAAGTTACTCCATCAAGTAAGACAGTAACATATGGAGAAAAATATGGTGAGTTACCAACACCAACAAAGACAGGATACACACTTGACGGTTGGTTCACATCTCTTGAAGGTGGAAACAAGATTGAAAGTACAAGCACAGTACAAATAACAAGCGATACAACATTATATGCTCATTGGAAAGCAAATAAATATAATGTAATATTCAATTATAATGGCGGAGAAGGCTCAATGGCTAGTCAAGAAATGACATATGATAAACAAGAGGCTTTAACAGCAAATGCATTTACAAGAACAGGATATACATTTAAAGAGTGGAATACAAAAGCAAATGGAACAGGAACAGCATATACAAATAAACAAGAAGTAAAGAACTTAACAAGTGAAAATAACGGAGTAGTAATACTATATGCACAATGGAAAGAAAATCAATATACAGTAAAATATGATGCAAATGGTGGAGAAGGTTCAATTAATGATCAAAAAATGACATACAATCATACCACAGCATTAGTAGAAAATACATTTACAAAAGTTGGTTGTACATTCGCAAGTTGGAACACAAAAGCAGATGGAACAGGAACATCATACGCAAATAAGCAAGAAGTAAATAACTTAACAACGGAAAACAATGGAGTAGTTACACTATATGCACAATGGAAAGGAAATAATTATACAGTAAAATTTGATGCTAATGGCGGAACAGGTAGCATGGCAGACCAAATGATGGTGTATAATCAAGGAGCAAGCTTAACAGAAAACACATTTACAAGAACAGGATATACTTTTGATAAATGGACTGTAAAAGCAGATGGAACAGGAGCATCATACACCAACGGACAAGAAGTAAGTAACTTAACAACGGAAAATAATGGAGTAGTAACATTATATGCACAATGGAAAGCAAATAAATATAATGTGTCATTTGATTACAACGGCGGTGTCAATCCAGCCAATGTGTTAGGAAAATATGATGCATCAAGTGCAGAAAACACAACAACCACATTAAAAGATTTATCAGGAAAAAACCAAAATGGAAGTATTATGAGTAATGCAATATTACAAAATGGCTATATTCAATTTGATGGTACATCATCATCATGGGTCAACTTAGGATATATGCATAGTGACTATATGACGCTGGAAGCAACTTTCTCTATAGATAAGTTAATCGATGGTGATCAAGTTATAATCGGTAATATAAATGCTGGTGGAGTAGTTCTTTATATTTCTTCATCAAATGTAATTGGTGTGGAATATGTTATTGATGGAATCTATAAGAGAATTACTTCAAACATTACACCGGAAATCGGAAAACAATATCATGCGATAGTATCTTATGACGGAAACGTGTTAAAGTTATTTGTAAATGGTGAACTTGTTGACCAATTAGAAATCAATGGAATATTAAAAGAACCTACTAATTCTACTGTTATGGCAATAGGATGCAATCCAAGTAGAACAAATGCACAAATGGCTTATTTAAATGGAAAAGTATATAGTGCAGCAGTATATACTAATGACAATGTAACGAGAGAAGAGGTATATGGAACTGCTTATGGAGAGTTACCAACTCCTACACGAGATGGCTATACCTTCGATGGATGGTATCTAGGTGAAACAAAAGTAGAAAGCACAACAGCATATAGTAGTGCAGAAAATGTTAGATTGGTAGCAAAATGGATTGCAAATAACTATACCGTAAGATTTGATGCTAATGGTGGAACAGGTACAATGGCTAACCAAGGAATGACATATGATCAAAACGCAAATTTAGCTGAAAATACGTATACAAGAGAAGGATATCTATTTGATGGTTGGAACACAAAAGCAAATGGAGCAGGAATATCATATGCAGCTGGACAAGAAGTTATTAACTTAACAGCTGAAAACAATGAAGAAGTAACATTATATGCACAATGGAAAGAAAATAAATACACAGTTAAATTTAATGCTAACGGTGGAACAGGCACAATGGCAGACCAAGAAATGACATACAATCAAGATACTGCTTTAGCAGAAAATACATTTACAAAAACAGGATATACCTTTAAAGAGTGGAATACAAAAGCAGATGGAACTGGAATATCATATGGAGATAAACAAATAGTAAACAACATCAGCACTGAAAATTCAAAAGAAGTAACACTATATGCACAATGGGAAGCAAATACATATACAATCAGATTTGATGCAAATGGTGGAGAGGGCACCATGAATGATCAACAAACTACATATGATCAAGAAACGACACTAACAGAAAATGCATTTACAAGAACAGGATATACATTTAAAGAGTGGAATACAAAAGCAGATGGAACTGGAACAAGTTATGTGGATAAAGCAGCTATAAATAATTTTGCAACAAGCGGAACAGTAACATTATATGCACAATGGACAGCGAATATTTATACGGTTAACTTCTATGCTAATGTAAATAGTAGATTACCAGAAGGATATCAAGAAATAGAATATTTAGGTTCAACAGGAACGCAATATATTGATACTGGCGTTAGACCAAGTAATACATTAAAGACAAAGATTAATTATACAGATACAACAGCAACTGGCTCTAACTATGTAATGGGTTCTAGAACAGGAAGTGCAGGAAGTGTCATCCATTATGGATTAGTAGGAAGTGCATCAGGACACACATTAGATGCTTATTATAATAGTAAAAATCCAAATAATTTAGCAGTAAGAGCTTTGAATCATCAATACGAAGCAATTCTTGAAATTGAATATAATGCAGAACAAGGCTACAGAATGCATTCAACATTAACAGATATTACTTCAAATAATAATTATGAAACATACTCTCCATATTATGCAGAGGGATTAACAGGTACATTACCAACAATTGACGTATTTGCGATTAATTCTGGAAATATACATCCAGGAATGAGATTACATTCATTAGAGTTCTATGATGGAGAAACATTAATTCATAACTTTGTACCAGCTTATCGTATTAGTGATGGTGTTGGAGGATTATATGATTTAGTAGAAAATCAATTCCATACAAATGCAAAGAGCGGAAGTTTTGAGATTGGACCAAATAAAGTAACTGATTACGAAAAGGCAACACAACAATTTACTTACGGGGAATCACAACAATTAATTGCAAATCCTTTTGAAATTACAGGATATACATTCTTACATTGGAATACAAAACAAGATGATAGTGGAACTTCTTATAATGACCAACAAGAAGTAAGCAATTTGACAACTGTTATTAATGGAGAATTTAACTTATATGGTATTTGGGACATTAATACATATACTGTAAAATTTGATGCGAATAATGGTACAGGTACTATGAACGATATGCACTTTGTATATGGTGAAGCACAACGTTTAACAACAAATACATTTACAAGAATTGGCTATCATTTTACTGGTTGGAATACAAAAGCAGATGGAACTGGAACAAAATATATTGACGGACAAGAAGTAAATAATTTAACAGAAGTAGATGAAGAATTTGTTACATTATATGCACAATGGGAAGTAAACAAATATAGTGTTGAGTATCATTATATATTGCCAGCAGAATATCAACAAGTAGAATACATTGAGTCAACAGGTTCACAATACATTGATACAGGAGTGAAACCAACTAATACATTAAAGACTGAAATGATATACATGGATACATCAGCAACAGGTTCTAACTATGTATTAGGTTCAAGAACAGGAACCGCAGGTTCTATCATCTATTATGGATTAGTTGGAAACTCTTCAGACTTGTCAATTGGCGCATATTATAATAGTACAGCACAAAACAAATTCCCAATTACAAGGGTTGCTAACGAAAAATATAAAATGGTAATGGATATAGAACACACTGCACAAGGATATAGAATGAATACAACATTAGAAGATTTAACAGCAAGTACTTCATATGATGTTCATTCTTCGTACTATGCAAACGGTATTACAGATGATGCACCAAATATCATGGTATTTGCAATTAAAGATGAATTTAAACATAATGGCATGAGATTATATAAATTAAAGATGTATGATAATGGAAACTTAATTAGAAACTTTGTTCCATGCTATCGTAAATCAGATAATGTAATTGGTTTATATGATATGGTAAATGATGTGTTCTATACGAATAATGGTGAAGGAACATTCACAAAAGGTGCTGATGGAGAAAACGAATACAAAGAAAAGAAAAACCAAGTATTTGAATATGGAGTAGCACAAAACTTAACAGCAAATACATTAACAAAGACGGGATACACATTTGCAGAATGGACAACAAATCCTGATGGAACAGGTGAAAGTTATACGGATGGACAAGAAGTAAATAACTTAACTACTCAAAACAATGGAATCGTAGACTTATATGCACAATGGGAAGTGGCTAATTATACTATTACTTATAACTTAAATGGTGGAACAGTAGCTACAGAAAATCCAACAACTTACAATGCTTTAAGTGAAACATTTACATTAAATAATCCAACAAAAGAAGGTTATACATTTGTTGGTTGGATAGGAAGCAATGGTATAACACCACAAACGGAAGTAACAATAACTAAAGGAACAACTGGTGATAAGAATTATATTGCAAATTGGTCAGCAAATACTTATGTTGTTAAATTCAATAGTAACGAAGGAACAGGAACAATGGCAGACCAAGCATTTACGTATGGTACAGCACAAAACTTAACTGCTAACACATTCACAAGAGAAGGCTATACCTTTACTGGTTGGAACACAGCAGCTGATGGCACAGGAACAGCATATGATGATGGAGCAAGTGTCAATAATTTGACAGCTGAAAACAACGGAGTAGTGAATCTATATGCACAATGGAAAGTAAGTATATACAAAATAACATTAAATAACTTAGATGCAACAACGGCAGGAACAACAGAAGTATGGTATGAATACAACAAAACGAAAAATATAAATGGCGTAATAGCATATTATTATTCAGATGAAGAATGTACTACTCCTATAAGTAATGGATACTATATTACGAAGCCGACAAAGACAAGTTATATTTTCCAAGGATACTATACAGGAGAAAATGGAACGGGAACTAATTACGTATCTGCCGACGGAGTATTTATTAATAATGCATACAAAACAATGGGAGATAAAACACTATATGCTTATTGGGTAACAGATACCTACAAAATAACATTAGACAATCAAGATGCAACAACAGCAGGAACAACAGAAGTATGGTATATATATAATACAATAAGACAAGTGGATGGTGTAAGGGTATATTATTATTCAGATGAAGAATGTACTACTCCTGTAAGTGATGGATACTATATTACTAAGCCAACAAAGACAGGTTATACATTCCAAGGATATTACACAGGAGAAAATGGAACTGGAACTCAATATGTAGCAGAAAATGGATCGTTTATTAACAATGCATACCAAACAATGGGAGATAAGACATTATATGCTAAATGGACAGTAAATAGCTATACTGTCAAATTCAACGCTAATAATGGTGCAGGCACAATGGAAGACCAAGCATTTACATATGGCACTGCACAAAACTTAACTGCTAACACATTCACAAGAGAAGGCTATACCTTTACTGGTTGGAACACACAAGCAGATGGAAATGGAACAGCATACACAGATGGACAAGAAGTAAATAACTTAACAACAGAAAATAATGGAACAGTAAACCTATATGCACAATGGACAGCAAATACATATACAGTTAACTTTATTCCAAATAGAAATATTCTTCCTAGTGAATATGTAGAAGTTGGTTATTTGAAAACGGATGGAAATCAATACATTAATCTTGGACATACACATCCTATTAGTACTAACACAAAAGTAGAAATTGGAGCTGAATATGGTAGAAGTTGGTTATATGGATATACCGCAGGAGAAGGTGGAAGATATGGTGGAACACAAACTAGCTTGTATACTGGTTCTGCTAATGCATCATGGACGGGAGATGAAGCTTATCATGATTATGTACTGGACCATTCAAGTGGTGCTACGATAGATGGAACTGTATATAGCTTAACGGAAACACCTTCTGGAAGTTCTGGTACAAGAGATATTTACTTATTTAGATCACTAAATTCAACAGTATTCGTTGAAGGAAAAATCTATTACTACAGACAATATGAAAATGATACTTTAGTATACAATTTAATACCATGCTATAGAGTTAGCGATAATGTAGCGGGTATGTATGATTTAGTAAGTAATACATTCTTTACAAATGCAGGAACAGGATCATTTACAACAGGATATAGAGCCCAACAATTTACATATGATGTAGCACAAAACTTAACAATAAATAGTTATACAAGAGCTGGATATACATTTGATAAATGGACTGTAAATGCAGATGGTACAGGAACAGCATTCACAGATGGACAAGAAGTAAATAACTTAACAACAGAAAATAATGGAACAGTAAACCTATATGCACAATGGAGAGCAGCACAATATGTATTAACAATAGATCCTATGGGAGGCGTTTTATCAAAATCAAAAGGTTGGTCATCTGGAACTATTCCTGGAACACTAACTAAAACCATAACATATGGCGGAACATATGGTAATCTTCCATCACCAACAAAAACCGGATATAGTTTTGTTGGATGGTTTACTGAAGAAAATGGTGGAGAACAAATAACAAGCACAACAACAGTTACAAGAGCGGAAGATCATACATTATACGCACATTGGAATGCAAATAAATATACTGTAAAATTTAACGCTAATGAGGGAACAGGCACGATGGCAGACCAAGCATTTACGTATGGTACAGCACAAAACTTAACAGCTAACACATTCACAAGAACAGGATACACATTTGATAAATGGACTGTAAATGCAGATGGCACAGAAACAGCATATGAAGATGGAGCAAGTGTAAATAACTTAACAGCTGAAAACAATGGAGTAGTAAATCTATATGCACAATGGACTGCAAATACGTATCATGTAACTTATGTAGATGAAAACATCATAGAAGATAATCAAATTCAAACAAGTATTGCTGATGCAGGAGATTCCATTACGTACAATAATGGGGTATACACCATTAACAAGGCATCTCAATATACAGGTTTATACATCCCAGCAAGTAAGTTTGAAGTAGGAAAAACGTATGCATTACGTTTCCAAATTCAAAAGACGGCAGGAACCTTGCAAAATATTGGTGGACATGCAGGTAAAACAACACAAAAATCATTTACAATTGATGGTGCAAATTCTGTCAATACTTATGATCAACCTCATAAAGGAAATGGAAATATACCTAATGATACTAATGTTCATACGGTTGAATTCGTGTTTACTTATACTGGTGTTGGAGGTAATTCAGCAACGATGGAGGTGTTCATCCAACCAAACAGAGCAAAGACGGATAGTGTAACGGTGAACATTTCTAAGATTGCATTATACGAAGTAGAGCACGAGGCAACGTATACATATGGTCAAGCACTTGGCACATTACCAACAAAAACAAAGACTGGTTATATGTTAGATGGTTGGTATACAGAGCCAAATGGTGGTACAAAAGTAACAGAAGAAACGACAGTAGGTACACATGATGTTGTTTACTATGCACATTGGAATACAAACCAATACTCAGTAAAATTCAATGCTAACAACGGAACAGGCATCATGGCAGACCAAGAATTTACGTATGGTACAGCACAAAACTTAATAGCAAACAGCTTTACAAGAGCAGGTTATACATTTGCTGGTTGGAACACACAAGCAGATGGCAATGGAACAGCATATGCAGATGGAGCAAGTGTCAATAACTTAACAGCTGAAAACAACGGAGTAGTAAATCTATATGCGCAATGGACAGCACAATCTTATACCGTTACATTTGACCCTGGCGATGGTGCATCGGTAAATACTACCTCAAAGACGGTAACATTTGATAGTGCGTATGGAGAACTACCAACACCAACTAAAGAAGGATATACATTTGATGGTTGGTATGACTATATTGATGCAGGAGATTTTAGCATAGCGGCAAAAAATACAGGAGAAGATAGCGATAAATTCCAATACAAAATCGTTGGAACAGTTCATTCTGGTGTAAAATATACTGTTACCATGGACTCTGCAAGAGTAACAGAAGGAACAGCAACTCAATTTAGTGTGATTGTTTATGATTTTGGTGGAGTTGGAAGCGTTGTTAATTTGAAGAAGAACTTTGGCGAAAACTTAAGGTTTGACGTGAATGTGCCAGCTGGCTACGAAGATAAAGAGTTGAAGTTGTTAATTTATTCAGGTCCTGCAGGAAGCACAAGAGGCGTAGGCACAGAATTTGAAAATGTAGTGGCTTGGTCAAATGATACCAATGCGTTTACCGAAAATACAGTAGTATTCATGCCATTTGATCACACACTAAAAGCAAGATGGACAGGAATTGACTATAACGTTACATTTGACCCAAATGGTGGAACAGTAAATCCAACCTCAAAGACAGTAACATATGGTAGTGCGTATGGTGAATTACCAACACCAACGAAAGAAGGATATACTTTTGAAGGTTGGGCTGGTAAGAACTTGCTTGATTATGAAGAAGTATTAGATATTAATAACGGTACTGTTACTCAAGTAGAATTAAATGGTGTTCAAACATTATCTTGGATGAATAATGCTACAGGCGTTGATGCATTCATTATGAAAGGAGCATTTAAAGAAAATACACAGTATACTATTTCAGGTAGATTTGCAAGTTCAAAAGAAAATAGACAAATAAGATTCTACTATACAGATGGAACTACTTCATATGTAATGGAACAAGATGGTTCATATACACCTAATACATTTGCTAACTTTAGTGCAACAAGCTCAGCTAATAAGACATTAGACCATATTGGTGGTTTATATCATACATCAGAAAGAATGTATCTAGAAATAGATTCATTGCAAATTGAAGAAGGCACATTGGCTACTGCATATGAACCTTTCGGAATCAGAACAGCAGATACTATTGTATCAGTAGCAGATAATCACAAACTAAATGCATTATGGAGTGCAAACAAATATAGTGTTAGATTCAATGCTAATGGTGGAACTGGCACAATGGCAGACCAAGCATTTACATATAATAAAGCACAAAACTTAACTGCTAATACGTTCACAAGAACAGGATACACATTTGATAAATGGACTGCAAATGCTGATGGAACCGGAACAGCTTATACGGATGGACAACAAGTCAACAACTTAACCACGATAAGTGGAGATGTAATTAATTTATATGCACAATGGGTAGCACACGAATATGATGTTTACTTTAGTCCTAATAGAGCTATTTTACCAAGTGGATATACAGAGCTTGATTATATTGAAAGCACCGGTACACAGCACATCATAACAGATTTTGTACCTGATAACGCAACTGGTATATCAATTCGATTAGCTCCAAAAGAATTAACAGCCAATGACCAAGTATTCTTTGGAACAGGTAATACAGAGAGTGCGGGTTACTGGTTTGGCTCAAGAGAAAATGGATATTATCGTTGGAATACATTATATAGTGGTGCAAATGGTAAGACGAGTTATGTCACTTTAAATGTGGACAGAATTGACGAAATTAGAATGAACTACAAGAATAATCGTAGGTTAGAATTAAATGGAACATCATACTATCAAGGTTTACCTACATTAGAAGAAAAGACGTTACCTTTTGCTATCTTTGGATATAATAATGATATTAATAATGAAGTTACATTAAATGCTAAGATGAGATTCTATGGAATGGAAGTAACACAAGGTAGTAGCTTAGCAGCACATTATGTTCCATGCTATAGAAATAGTGATGGTAAGGCTGGTGTATATGATATTGTTGGAAATACTTTCTATACAAATCAAGGTACTGGTGAATTCATAAAAGGATATGTAACACAACATTTTGTTTATGGAACAGAGCAAAACTTAATAGAAAATACATATACAAGTGGAGGACAAGACTTTATTGGTTGGAATGATATCCCTAATGGAACAGGAACACAATATGAAGACGGACAAGTTGTTAGCAATTTGTCAGCTGTTAGTGGAGATACAGTAGTTTTATATGCACAATGGACAAGTAGTAAAATGATAATAAATATGTATCCTAATAGATTAGCTCCTGGATATATAGAACTAGATTACATTGAAGGTACAGGAACACAATATATTACGACGGATGTGATTCCTACTAATACTACAGGTGCACAATTGAAAATGGTTAACAAAGGTTCAGCATCTAACTTAGTTTACTTTGGTTGTGGAACAGCAGAAAATGATGGCTTCTGGATTGGTAACAGTAGTAATAGATTCTATGCAAGATTTGATACATTATTCTCAAATGGTAATGGCAATATGTTAGTTACACCAACTATATCAAATAACGTAAATTATACTTTTGAATTGAATTATTTAAATGATAGAACGATTAAACGTAATGAAACCACTTTTGTGAATAATCTTCCTACCTTGAGTAGCAAGACGTCACCAATCACAATTTTTGGTTATTACAACCCGAATGATGATTTGGTACATCTTCCAGGTAAATATCAACTATATGAATTTAGAATTTCAGAAGGCAGCGAGATTATTAGAAATTATGTTCCATGCTATAGGATGGCTGATGGCATAGTTGGTTTATATGAAACAATGAATGGTGTATTCTATCCAAGTGAAGGAACGGATGTATTTATTCCTGGTAATGAGATTAAAACAACACAAGAAATTTATTATGAACATAGTGACAACTTAGTAGCAAATACTTACACAAAGGACGGAGTTACATTTATCAACTGGAACACAGAATCTGATGGAAGCGGAACAACTTACACAGATGGGCAATTAATAAATTATACAAATCCAAGCAGTGAAGTAGTTAATTTATATGCACAATGGGCAGGAGACTCTGTAATAACTATTAATGCTGGTCATGGTATTAGTGCTGTATCGCTTGATGGTTGGACAAATGCAGGAACAAGTAGCATGAGTAAAACGGTAAGTGGAAATACTACAATTGACTTAAGCACAATTACCTTGACTTATAAGAATGGATATGAAGGTGCTGGTTATACATTAACAAGTGGCAACGGTACGATTACAGGAAGCAACTATACGGTAGGAAGCGAAGATGCAGTAATAACTGTTGAAGCTACTGGTTTAGTAACGCCTGCTGCACCTACAGTAAGTGGAGGAACTACAAAAGTATATGGACAATCACCAATTGTATTATCTGGTACAACTGCAACGTCTTATGATAGTGACGTAACCCTATATTATTCATTTGGATATTCAACTGAGTATATGGGAACACCAGATAACTGGACTAGTGCATCAAGTTCTAATAATCATTCTATACCAACTGATTTTAGAGGAACTCGTTTCTACTATGGTAAAGTGTATGCAAGTGATGGAACGTTAACATCTAGTGTGTCAAATCAATCACAAAAAGCATATGTTACAGTTGCAAATGCAAGAGTTAACTTTAATCCTTCAAGTGGAGTGCTAGATGGAAGCGATAAGAGATATGTATCATATGACTCTTTAAATATTTACACTGCACATAATTCTAGTGATGCTATACCACTAGTTAGAGAAGTGATTCCAAACTTAAGCTCATATTCGGTAGAAGATGAGGTTGAAGTTGGAGGACAATTATTCTATATTATGAATATTGATGGCGACCAAGTTACACTTATATCAAAGGATTCTATTGGATATGGACAATATTCAGCAAGTGCTTACTGGAGTAATTATCCAGATGTAGTAAATGGAGTACAAAGACCATATGTTTATGATAGTAATGCAATGGTTTATAGTAATGTAAATAATTTTGCAAACCAAATAGCAAGTGCTGTTGGAGCTAATGTAAGTGGAAGATTGATTTCTTACGAAGAAGCAAATGCATTAAGTGTAGCTAAGAGATCATTAAGTGGTAAATCTTATTGGACAGGTTGTGTTTCAACTGGTAGCAGTATGGTTGTTGCTAAATCAGATGGTACATTTGGAAGTAATGTTATATATTCTGGAAGTTATATTCGTGCAGTAATTACGTTTAATAACAAGGTATATGCACTTCCAACAGCAAGTAGAGAAGGATATAACTTTAATGGTTGGTGGTCAGCAAGTAACGGAGGAATACAAGTTGTTGATGCAAACAGAAATGTTTTATTAAATAAGTCACCTTGGACAAATGCTAATGGATTCATTCGTACAACAGCAACTGATTCTGCTTCTGTTAATATGTTATATGCACATTGGACACCAATAACATATACAATAACATACAACTTAGATGACGGAACAGTAAGTGGTACTAATCCAACAAGTTATTCAATAGAATCAAGTGCAATAAACTTAATTGCACCAACTAAGACAGGATACACATTTGCAGGCTGGACAGGAAGTAATGGAAGTACACCACAAACTGAAGTAACAATTCCGGCAGGAAGTACAGGAGATAGAACATACACAGCAAATTGGACAGTAAATACTTATAGAGTAACTTTGAATCCTAATGAAGGAATTGTAAGTCCAACCTATATAGATGTAACTTACGGTGGAACATATGAAGGATTGCCAACACCAATGAGAACAGGATATAGTTTTAATGGTTGGTATACTGAATTAAATGATGGAACTCAAGTAAATGCTGAGGATACAGTTACAATAACTTCAAATCAAACATTATATGCACATTGGACACCAAACGAATATACCATAACATTAAATAATCAAAGTGCAACAAATGCAGGAACAGCTCAGATATATGAGACATATGAAACAAAATTCTCGCTAACAAGTGGTGGAGCTGAAATGACAACAAGTACCAATGCAATCAATGTTCCAACTAGAACAGGCTATGCATTTGAAGGATATTACACAGAAAGAAATGGAGCAGGAACGCAAATAATAGATGCTAATGGATTTATCACAGCAGGAGCAAGTACAACTCTATTTAATGAAAATGGAACATTGTATGCAAAATGGAGAGATGTAACGAACCCAAGCTTAACGCTTTCTAAAGAAACAAGTCAAGACGGATTTGAAGATTGGGAATTATCTGGAGGAGCATTTATTGATGATAATGGAACATTACATTTACAAGATTCTACTTCCGTTGCAAAATCAAGATATTATCAAGCAGAAGAGCCTTGGTATGTAACTTATGATGCTTATGTAACTACAGTAATTCCTGACAAATCAAATGGCGGAAGCTACTTTAAGAGTGAGTATTATAATTCTGAATTAACAAAGATTAATAATAAGGCAAATCAAGCAAGCAACGAATGGAAAAATACATCATTAGCATTAAATGTATGGACCAATCTAGACTTCTCAAGTATAGCCAATAATAACAAATTATACGGTGGTAATATAAAATACATTACATTACAACTTGAAGAGAATACTACATATAGTAAAAACCCAGAAAGAATAAAGAATTTGAAAGTACATGGACAATTATGGTCATCATTCTATGACATAAAAGTAACTGCCTCTGATAGTGAAAGTGGTGTAAAAACAATTAAATATGCTTTAGGAGATAGAAGTGCAGATTATTTTGAAACAGACGGAATTGTTGTTACAGAAAATATAATAAGAGTTACAGAGAATGGAATCTATACAGTATGTGTAGAAGACAAAGCTGGAAATAAAACGATACAAACAATTGCAATTAACAAAATTGATAAAACAGCACCAACAAGCACAGCACCTACATATACAAACACAGCAAATAGTATTACTGTAACAAATGGACAAGTAGATAATGAATCTGGATTGTTAAAAGTTGAATATGCTATAAAACAAGCTGGAGGAGAATATGGAGCTTGGCAATCAAGTAATGTGTTTAGTGGATTAAGATCTTCTACGACTTACAGTATTAAGACACGTGCAACTAATAATGCAAACTTAAAAACAGAATCGCAAGAAGCATCTGTAACAACAGATACAATAGAGTATACTATTACGTTAGATAATCAAGGGGCAACAACACCTGGAACAGAAACCATTTATGAAATTTATGAAAATAGGTATTCATTAACAAGTGGTGGTACAGCAATGACACCAAGTACAAATCCAATAACAAAACCGGAGAAAACAGGAAGTAGATTTACAGGATATTACACAGAACCAGATGGAGCTGGAACTCAAATAATAGATGCTAATGGACACATAACAGCAGTAGCAAGTAATACTCAGTTCGAATCAAATAGTACAATTTATGCAAATTGGTCAGTGAATACGTGGTTGGTAACATTTGATGCAAGAGGTGGAATCACAAGCGAACCAACAAGGATTGTATCGTATGGCTCAGAATTAGGAACCTTACCAACTGTAGAATATGTAAATCATATTTTTAAAGGCTGGTATACAGCACCAACAGAAGGAACACAAATATCAGCTTCAACAATAATAACGGAAAATGAGACATATTATGCTCAATGGGAAGATGCGATTGCTGAAATAAATGGAACGTATTACGCATCATTAACAAATGCTCTTGCAACAGTAACAACAGATACACCAACAACAATTAGATTAGTAAATGATACAAGCGAAATTATTACGATAAGCGGAGACCAAAATATTACATTTGATTTTGGAACATATACTTTAAGCAATAATGGAGCTAGTACTGTTATTGAAAACTTTGGAAATCTTACATTTATAACAGGAAATATAACAAGTAATACAACGGTAGCAGCTATTATTAATAGATCAGAAGCAACCTTACAAATTACTGGAGGAAGAATTGAGACAACTGGTACTAGTCATGCAGTTTATAATGATGGTGGAACAGTAGATATTTCGGGGGGTTATATAAGTGCAACAGCAAAAGTTGAGAGTAGTAACAAGAGAGGAACAGTACAAAATCAAAGCGGAACGATGACAATAACGGGTGGAACGATAGTGTCTCCGTACAAAGTAGCACCTTCTGGTGGGCATACTACAGGTTATGCAGTAACCAATAAAGGTGGAACAATGACAATAGGAATAAAAGAAGGACAAGTAGATACTACTTCACCAAATATATCTGGAGAACAATATGGTATTAATAATGAAGTCGCAATTAACTTATATGATGGAAATATTAAAGGAAAAACAGGAGGTCTTTCTTCTTATCAATCTAATAGAATTTCAGATAAGGAGACAAATTATTCTGTAAAACATTATAAAGTAGGTTTATATGATTGTGTATTTTTCGTAATGAAACATACGGCAACATTTGATCCAAATGGTGGAAAACTAGATACGACTAAAATAACTAAAGAGGAAAGACAACCACTAGGAACATTACCACTTCCAACTTATCCCGGCCATTCTTTCGTGGGATGGTTTACGAGTAAAACAGGTGGAACACAGATTACATCAGATACACTTATGGGAAATGATGATGTAACATATTATGCACATTGGGAAGTATCTCCTCCTGCTGTTGTAGATGGTCAAGAATATAGTACCATACAAGAGGCTATAAATAGTGGAACTAATGTTGAAATTGATGTTATAGCTGATTCATGTGAACAGTTAGTAATTGCTAGAGGTCAAGATGTAACGATTAATTTGGATGGTCATACGGTAAGCAATACTATAATTGATGGTAAAGCTGTCGGAATTGTACAAAATAATGGAACACTTACAATTATAGGTGGAGTATTTGATTCAACGAGAGCATCAGCATCTGCGATAGATAATAATCCGGGGGGAGTCTTGGTAATAGACGGATTAAGAATTGTTGCAAAAGGAACGGATAATAATTCAAGTAATAAACAGGCGGTGTATAATGATAATGCTAGATGTACAATAAAAGGTAATACTTACTTAGAATCAAAAGCATCTGACGCATATAAGGATAAATGGAATAATCTTGTTCCAAGAAGTACAGTTCATAATATAAATGGAGGAACAATGATAATAGAATCAGGAACAATAATAAATAAATTACCTAGAACAACAACCTCTGCTAATCAAAATGCTGCTATTGCAAATGGACCTAATTCAACTTTAATAATAGGAATAAAAGATGGAAGTTATAATCAAGAAAGTCCTACATGTATTGGTAAGAAATATGGTGTATATAATACAGGAACAGTATTTAATTACTATGATGGAACATTTAGTGGTACAACTGCAGCTATTTATGGTACTGAACCAAATGAAATTGAAGATTATCATGACTTAGAAGAAACGACAGAAGTAATTACAATAGAAGGCGAATCACAAGGCGAAACATATAATAAACGTAATTTATTGGCACCAGTTACAATTATACCAAGTTCACTAGAACAAGAATTTGAGATGACTGTAACAATAAGATATAATTCTACTATTATATCTGGAATGAAAGCAGGATTTGGAGCAACTTTAGCAGAAGCAATGGCAAATGCGAGTGAATCAACGGCCACTTCTTTAGATATAAATAGAAATGGATATGTTTATGCAGAAGGCATTGATAGTGATGGAGAACCAAGAACAGATAGTTTAAAGATAACAAATATAATAGAATAAGTCTGAATGAAAGAGGGATGGTTTTATGAAGATTAAAGTAGAAAAGAAAGAATTAATATTATTAGTTGTAATTATCATAGTTGTTACTATTGTAGGCGCTGTATTATATATTAATTCTAAGAAAAATAGTTCTAACATAAGAGAAGGAGAGTATACTATAAATCATTCCTCTACAGAAGTTATGAAAAATCAAGCACCATTAATAGATATGAATAATACAGAAAATGTTAAAATACAAAATGGTGAAAAAGTAAATTCATCTGAATATTTGAGGAAAGATAAAGAGTTATTTGGACTTAAAATAACCAATATAAGGTTATACACAAAAAATGGATTAAGCAATTTTAATGCAACAGTAGAAAATACCACTGAAGAAGACTTCGAAGGGAGAATTGTGAATCTTATATTTAAAAAGAATGACGGCTCAATTTTAACAAATGTCGAGGCAGTGATTCCGTCAATAAAAGCCAAAGGTTCAACTACAATAAATGCTTCAACAACAGAAGACATTACAAATGCTCTTGATGTTGAAATTGAATTCAATTAAATCCTCATGGGGACGGAGGAGTTTAGGGAATATATAAACTCATCCCTACGGGGACGGAGGCATTTAGAAAATAAATTTTATCAATGAGTACATTAGTACAATGCATTTGTGAATCCGATTTTGTGATGAAGGTAGATTAAAATATAAAATATCTAAGAAAAGAATAGATACTTAATCGAATTATGATATAATATTGAAAAGCAATACAAAGAAAATTACAAGATGAAAGGATAATTAATATGGATAAGAAAAAATTGGGTATAATTATAGCGATAATTTTAGTAATCTTAATAATTGCTATTGCTGTTGGAGTAGGTATCTATTTGAATAAAAAAAGCAAGGACAATACACAATCTTCTAACAATACAACGGAAAATCAAGTGGAAGAATTAAATTCAGCAAACATGGCAGATCAAGCTCCTCTAATTGATATGACGAATACTCAAAATGTGAAAATTTCTAATGGCGAGAAAATAAACATTTCTTCTAAAGTAGCGGAAGAAAAAGAAATAGCTGGACTAAAAATTACCAATATTAAATTACAAACTGATAAAGGCATCAGTACGTTTACAGCTATTGTTAAAAACATTTCTGAAACTGATTTTGTAGGAGGAACTTTTGAATTAAATTTTCTAAAAGGTGATAGTTCTACTCTAGAAAGATTAGAAACATTTATTCCAGCAATTAAAGTAGGAAAGACAACTACTATAAATGCTTCTACTACAGCAGATATAGTTAATGCAAGTGATGTTATCATATCTTCCTACGTGACGGAGGTAAAAAAGGATAATTTTTCTTGAAATTGTTTATGATTTGTGATATACTACAAAACAATGAAATATTTGAAAGACCTTTTCAATTAAGAAGGATGAAGGAGGTTACGATTATGAATAATCCTACTCGAGACACCATTGATCCCATGTGGCAGGACTACGACGAGGAGACGGATACCATCACCGATAACAAAACTGGCAAGAAGTACACTGGAGATGGTGAACTCATAGACACCTACTTTGGAGAATAACCCAAAAGAAGGACCCTGGCATTTTTTGCTAGGGCCTTTTTGTGGGAATGGACTTCTTTTTGACAAAAGTTTTTTTAAAAGAGGAGGAGCAGTGGCTTGGCGTTAGTGACTTTTTGAGGATAAAAAAGTCGTAAGCCTAAAAAACTTGCGACTCTTGGTTGGGGGGAAGACTGTGATTCGCTTCGTTCATATGCATAGGTTCGACTAAGCCAATTAAGCTTCGCTGACGCTTGCTTTCTTGGAGTCTCACACATCTCACCTACGGTTCTCGTACTGCCAAAATGCAAAAATAAAAACAACCATGCTGATGCATGGTTGCTTTTATTTTTTTGGTTGCGGGGGTAAGACTCGAACTTACGACCTTCGGGGCTTTCAACATGAGGCTTCCGTATTTTCTGCATTTTTCGTATCTTCTGTATGTGCTGTCACGTCTGCATTACACGGCCACCATAAATTTCGGTTTATTTTATATTTTCTGTATTTTCCACCTTTTTTATATATTTGACTGACATTTGACTGATATTTATTTCTTTGAATTCAGTACTTCAATAAGCTTATTTTTTAATATATTGTCTTTATTATAATAATCTTCTATATAATATCTACATTTATTCTTCATTTTGCTTTTAAGCATTACTTTTACACTAGTCGATTCATCTATTAAACCATTTATTTTATTTAGTATTTCATTCAAACTATATGATATATGAGTTGCTAATGTGAAATCATTAATTCCATTTTGCACTTCCATCGTTGTAGAAATATAGTCTGGATATCTTTTAACATTAAATGGTGTTTTTCTAAATTTATATGTATCTCCAAAATCACATTCAAAATAAGGCTCATTTTTATCTACTTTATTTGTATAGGTATTGATAAATATATTTTTTTGCTCAATTATCTTAGAATCTTTATTCAATTTATAATCGATTTTTGTAATACAATAGTCAATCCAATCTGATAATCCATGGTTTGAAAACTCTATATTCATCATTAATTCATTATCATGCATCTCTCCAAATGTAATATCTTCATATTTATCTTTCAATGGAAAAGAATTATAATCTTTTTTAGGAAGTAGTCTCATCCTATCATCAACTTGCCTTACATTTTCATTATTATATATTTCATTTTTAGTTATATGCATCATCTTTATAACATCTAAATACTTCTTTCGCCAAATAACAAATCCCGTATCACCATTCAAAATGTTAACAATACTTTCATTTATTTTTTTTCTTTTAAAGTATACATTTATTTCTTTTATTTGATTTTCATTCTGAAAAATAAGTGTTTCTTTAATTTCTTTTAGCTTTTGGTTAATGCCAATTTGATTTTTAGCGCAATATTCTTTTAGGATTTCAAGGAACTTTTTATCAAATTCTATTTCTAGATTTTCTTTTTTCAAGTTTAATTCTTGTTGCTCTTTCCTAAGTTTAACTAACTTAATATCGTTATCCTTGAATCTGTTTTCATCATAATATCTGTTTCTTAATATCTCTTTTAATTTTTTTAAATCATCACAGTCTGTACTAAAACTTTCTTTATTGAAACAATGGTAATAATTAAACTTTGTATATCCAAATCCCCAATATTTAGAAAAATTCGTACATTCTTCTAATTCACATTCTTGGATTTTAATGCTATCAGTTTGTTTGTTACGCTCTATTACAGAGTTAATTTGATTAAAACCTAAAAATGCAGGTAGATATTTAGATATATATAATTGTTCCTTTTGTTCTAGAATCTCTTGAATATTACTAACTTGAGCGCTTACTGTTTCTAAAACAACCATATGGAAGTCTTTTAATGTACAATTATGATTTACCATATACTCAAACATTTTACAGGCTTTATAAGATCCATCATAAAATCCTTTTAACAAATATAACTTGTAGTAGTCATATTCCAGACGATTCAAAGCCATTAATTCTTGTAAATGTTCTTTGTATCTTTTTTGAAAGCATCTTTTATCTCCGCTTCCTGTTTGTCCAATATAAAATGGTATTATTCTTTCATCATCAAAATTATCGATATAAATCATATATATTCCAATGTCTTCATTATTTGTGTGATTATTAACTTCCTTAACATCTGTACTATGTATTAAAAATAGTATTTCATTCCTTATTCTTTCAAACATTCGTACCTCCACATTGTATTTATTAATAAAGATTTTTCATGAGCCTGTAACCCGAAAGGTCGTAAGTTCGACATTTCCTTGAAACTATATAAAAACTAACATTTTTATTTTTTTAACTCATAAATTTTCAAGAAAAATTCTTTCTATTTTTTCTTCATTTTCTATATTTCCGACCTTTTTTATTATTTTGACTGATATTTGACTGATAAATCCACTAAAAGTGGAGCATTTTTTGAAAGCATTGAAGCCCTGCAGACTTTATGGCTGTAGGGCTTCATATTTCTTTTGGTTGCGGGGGCAGGACTCGAACCTGCGACCTTCGGGTTATGAGCCCGACGAGCTGCCAACTGCTCCACCCCGCGATTTATAAACTACATTGAATATTATAATCACATCACATAAAGTTGTCAATAGATTTATAATTTTTTTGTGAAGTTTATTATTCAATATTTTCTTGAAAATATTGAAATTTCACGGAATAATTAGGCTTTTTAAAGCTTTTCTAGGGTAAAATATTTACACGAATAGCATTCTATGATATATTATCTTTGTTTAAACTCTTGGTACGACCGACTTTGAATTGGGGAGGTAAATATGAAAGAGAAATGGAAGGCTAATGCTTCTCAACTAAAATGGTATATGGAGCAGGCAAATGTTTTTTTTGAGGATGGAAGAACGTGGAAAGCTATGTCATATTTGAAACGTTTTTTAAAGAGTTATGACGGAAAGATTCCGGCATACTTGTATATGAAATATGAGGCTTTGTTGAATGAATATAAGAAGCATCATTCTTTTAATCGTAAAATTGAAAAGATGACAGATGAGGAACTTTCTGCTAGAATTTCTGATGCGATTTCGTTAAATCGTTCTTGCAATAAACATAGTAAAGAATTTTGTTCTGCAGTAAAAGATTCTATGACTAAATATTTGCAGGATGGTATGAAATTGGAAGCACTAAAAACGCGTCTTACTAATTTGGAAAGAAAATTACTATCAGTCGATAATATTAGTGATGATTTTTTTGATGAACTTCTTATTGTTTTTAGGGCATATTTTTATGGCCGTAAAACGATTAGTGAGAAGGTTATTACTCCTTACGCTAAGTATATAAAACTGTGTTTTGAATGTTCTACTTATGAAGATGAGTGGAATAAAATGGCTGAAGAGAAAATTAATAGTGATAAGGAGTGGCCAGCACCTATTTTATGCGTGACGGATGTTGACGAGAAAGGAAAAGTGTGGGATTTTTTCTATCTTGATCCAACGATTCCTAATCATGTCACGGCCAATAATACAAGGCAAGAAGTGATGTTTTCATTATTGATAAAATTAATGAGACTTCAGTATGTTGGCTCTCCATATAAAGGTTATGATTATTATTGGCTTGCTACTAATTGGGAAGAGTGTAAAGATAACTATTATATGAAGAAACTTGAAAAGCGAGGAGAGATATATCATCAAAGAAGACTGAGTCATATGGAACATATGAGAAATAGCTATGCTCAGCAACTTCAGATGATTTCGCAAGAAGAGCGAGAAAAGATTATAATGATATGGAATCATTTTACTATGCGGTGGATTAAAGTTGTTGACTAACATTCTTTCAATTATTTAACTAAACCCATGACTGATTTTATTTCAGTTATGGGTTTTTATATTAAAAATTCTTTACAAGTGTCGAATTTTGTAATATAATCTCTTCGGTTCTTTTGAAAAATAAACATCATAGTTTGGAAAATTTTGAAGGAGGTGTTTTATGATACATCTTGAGAATATTTCTAAAACTTTTAAAGTAGCCAAACGAAGTTCGTCTGCGAAGGATGTGGTAAAATCATTTTTCCACAAGGAATACGAAGAAGTACATGCGCTGAGTGATGTTTCTTTTGATATTTCTGAAGGCGAAATTGTTGGTTATATCCGGTCCGAATGGTGCGGGTAAGTCCACCACAACAAAAGTCATGTGCGGTATTTTAACACCGACAAGTGGTGATTGCCTCATCAACGGAAAAGTTCCTTACAAGCAGCGTAAGGACTATGTGAAAGATATTGGCGTTGTATTTGGTCAACGCAGTCAATTATGGTGGGACGTTCCACCCGATGATTCTTTTTATCTATTACGAGATATCTATAAAATTCCCAAAGAAAATTTTGAAAAAACAAGAAAAATGCTGATTGAGTCTTTAAATTTAGACGATATCTTGCATGTTCCAACAAGGCAACTAAGTTTGCGGTCAACGAATGAGATGCGAGATTGCAGCTTCTTTATTACACAGGCCTAAAATCCTGTTTTTGGATGAGCCAACAATTGGTCTTGATGCAGTTTCTAAAATAACAGTGAGACAGTTTATTAAAGAGTTGAATAAGCAATATGGAACAACGGTAATCTTGACGACGCACGATATGCAAGATATTGAAGCTCTGACAGATAGAATTTTGTTGATTGGAAAAGGCAGATTGCTATATGATGGCGGATTAATGCAAATAAGAAAGAAATATTCGTCTAAGTTTATTATGAGTGTTCAGTATGAGTATACCAAGAATAAGATTAATATTGAAAATGTAGAAGTGCTCGAACAAAATGAACAAAGAGCGGTTTTGAGTTTTAATTCAAATATTATTAAATTACAAGATGTAATTAGGTACCTAACTATGCAAGTGAATGTGCTAGATATTGAAGTGGATAGCTCTCCAATTGAAGA
Source organism: Clostridia bacterium (assembly GCA_017469465.1). Classification (GTDB taxonomy): domain Bacteria; phylum Bacillota; class Clostridia; order TANB77; family UBA1234; genus UBA1234. The sequence goes on from JAFUGH010000014.1 coordinate 29,820, forward strand.
GGTGATTGCAAAGATGTATCAAGATATGAAAATTGAATAGAAGGGAAAGGATGCCCAATAATTGATGCAATTCTTTAACAACCTTGTATTTAAAATTTAATTGCTTTTTGATTATATCTAGGAAGGAGGTCCTTTAATAGATGAAAGCGTATTTATCCTTTATTAAATTAAGGCTTGGCGTTGGTTTGCAATATCGATTTGCAGCTGTTGCTGGAATGGTAACACAGCTATTTTTTAGCGCGATGTATATAATGATGTATGAAGCATATTATCGCACGGGAGTATCTAGCGGAATGGAGTGGCAACAACTTGTAACCTATTTGTGGTTATATCAGGCATTCTTTTATTTAACGTATTTTAATATGTTAGATCCAGAGATTCATGATTCTATTGTAACAGGACAAGTTTCTTATGAATTAATAAGACCATTGAATATATATTGGCTTTGGTATGCTAAGTTGTTTGCAAAGAAAATTGCTGGTACATTACTTAGATTTTTACCAGTTATTGTAGTGGCAGTATTGTTGCCATATCATTATTCACTGAAAGGCCCAGTGTCACTAAGTGCATTTTTATTATTCATTGCAACAAGTTGTCTTGGTGTTATCTTATCATTAGCAATAGCGATGCTTATCTATAGTTTAATGTTTTATACTACATCATCTAAAGGAATTTTTTCGGTTTATTCTGTGATTGCAGAATTTTTTGCTGGTGGAATTATTCCGATTCCTTTTATGCCAGTAATACTACAAAAAATTTGTTATCTTCTCCCATTTCGACTTACAGTAGATTTGCCGTATCGACTTTATTGTGGAAATATTTCTATAGCAGAAGGAATACAAAGTATTTTTATACAACTAATTTGGATTGCTGTAACAATTACAGGAGGTCTTTGGGTGATGAAACATGCTAGTAAAAAACTAGTAGTACAAGGTGGATGAGAAAGGGGGATGTGTATGGGATTATATTGGAAATCGTTTTTTATGGATATCAAATGTGAAATGGAATATAAAGTCTCTTTTATCTTAATGACAATAGCATCTACACTAAGTGCTGCATTTGTTATTTTAGGAAATGTTATTTTGTTAAATAAATTTGGAAGTATTGATGGATGGACACTTAATGAAATAATCTTAATTACAGGTATTGCCGTATTTGGTCATGTGACAACGGAAATGTTTGGAAGAGGACTGGATCATTTTTACAAGCAAGTAAAAAATGGATTGCTAGATAGAATATTAGTTAGGCCACGAAGTATCACACTTCAAGTGCTGTGCTCAGAGTTTCAGCTATCGAAAGTTGGAAGATTATTAGAATCAATTATTCTTTTAGTATATGGAATTTGTACCATCAATGTAAGTTGGAATGGGTATAAAGTGTTTGTAATGCTACTAATGCTTATTGGTTCTTGCGTATTGTTTTTCTCTATTCTTCTGATCAAAGCAGCATTTAGCTTTTGGACAATTGAGGGAATGGAATTTATGAATATTTTATCGGATGGTGGAAGAGACTTAGCTTCGTATCCTATTAGCATTTATCAAAAATGGTTTGGGATAATATTTACGTATGTGATACCATTTGGGTGTGTAAATTATTTTCCAGTTTTGTATTTACTGGAGAAAGGAAATTATCCTAGTTGGTATGGACTTACGCCACTTGTAACATTTGTGTTTTTAGGAATATCTTATCTTGTATGGAAAATTGGAGTCTCTAAATATCAATCAGTTGGGTCATAGATGAATATAAAAAAGACCAGTGATGCAGGAAAGCATCACTGGTCTTTTTCTAACAATTGTTTTATCAAAACTCATAATTTGCATTTAATTGTTTGGATTTTAGTGTTAACCTATTTTGTTATAGGTATTACTACTAAATGCTAATATAAGTAAGAATATTGGCATTAAGAAGAATAATCCAATTGCAAACCCTGTACCATAACCAAAAGAGTTAGATAGGTTTTTACAAAGTTTGCATGCAGTTACAATTACATATATGAAAAATGCAATGGATAAGATGGTTATCAATATTCCTAAGATACCTGAGCCGCTAGAAATAGCGACACCACTTAAGATAGGAATGATGAAACCAAATGCAAAAGAAATTAGGAAAAATTTCCAAAAACTCAAGCCTGCAATTTTCCAAAGAATATATACGTTGTAGATTGGAATAATGCTTTTCCAACCTGCTTCACCTGCTTTTTCAAAAATACGCCAGTATGCAATAATAAATATTACTAGTAAAATGAAAGACATTCCTAAATTTTGTTGAAAAATATCCATAATGTTTGGCATACTAGTCATATTTGAAAGACTAGACATTCCATTCATAAAAAAACCCCCTTTTTCATTTTTTACAAGTTATGAGTTTGTTTTTTTTACAACATTATTATATATAATTAGAATATAGAATTACAAGAAGTAGCTGGTAAATTTTTTCTAAGTTTCATTAAGATAACGTATTGCCTGAAAATATTTTTTCCACTAAAGGTAAAACTTTTCTCCATAATTCTTTTAAATCATTATAGGATAATATATTTTCTACTTCTGCCATAGCAACCCAACGAAGTTCTTCTCTATCTTTTAAAGGAATATTTTTATTTGTTGGACCATCATCAATTGCTATGTACACATGGCTTTCGACATCTTCTCCTGCAGGTGTCAGATACCTAAGCGTATCTACTTCTTTTTCAGAATATAGGTGATTTGCTCTTAGCGTTTCTTCTTCTGTTTCACGAACAGCACATTCTTGCAAAGTTTCTCCTTTTTCTAAGTGACCTTTTGGAAAAGAATAGTCATCTTTCTTTTGTCGATATACTAAGCCGATTTGTTTTGTTTCAAGATTTAATAAAATTGTACCTGCTTTTTGAACAATCATAGGAGCACCCCTTTCTCATTGATATTAATAGTAATCATAACATATGAAGGGCAGAAAGAAAAGGATTGTTTTTTATTTCTAGAAAAGATATATTAAAAGATGAAAAGAAATGATGAATTTTTCTAAGGAGGATAAGAAATGAAAAATGTATTTTTAGAGTATCCAAAATGTTCAACTTGTCAAAAGGCTAAGAAATGGCTACAAGAGGAAAATATTGAGATAGAAGAGAGGCATATTGTTGAGAATAATCCTACGAAACAGGAATTGAAAAAATGGATTGCAACAAGTCAAATGGATATTAAAAAGTGGTTTAATACAAGTGGACTAAAGTACAAAGAACTGGGACTAAAAGACAAACTTGAAAGTATGAACGAGGAAGAGAAAATTGCAATACTTGCATCTGACGGAATGCTTGTGAAGAGACCGATTTTAATTACTGCTAAAGGTGTTTGCCCTGGGTTTAGGGAAGAGGTTTGGGAGAAACTTCTAAAATAACATTGAGGGACAACCTTTCTTGTTAATTTGACCAAATGTGACCAAATGGGACACCCTTTTTTGCTCAATTTTGAAAAAATGAATTTTGTGGACACCTTCAAAAATTATTCGAGAAATCTTTGCAAAAATGAATTTAATCTTTTGAACAAATAAGGCTGTATCGTTTGGTCAGAAATTAGTGATAAGGAAGTGATGAAGGAATGAAGAAAAATATAATAGGTAATTCAATATTGCTAGTCATGCTCATTATTTTATTTTCTTTAATCATGCAAGGTAGAACAAATGAGTTACCACCTCAAGAAGAAGTTCCTTACGTTGAAAGTGCGGAATATACTCAGTATTATTATGAGCAGTTAACAGAGGACCAAAAAACAATATATGAGTTATTAAAAAAAGAATGTTTTCAATTTCATTCTAATATACGTCTTAATCGTATTCCTTTAAGTAACGTCAGTATTGCTTCCTATGCACTTAGTATGGACTATCCTTCTTTATTTTGGACGAGTGAATACACATATAAGACGGTTGGAAATGATTTGGTAACGGAAATGATATATTCTATTCCTGAAAATGCAGACAAGGATTTGAGTAAGATTGATGAAATTGTAGAACAAATTAATATAAAAATGAATTCTCTTCATATTAATAACGATTATGAAAAATTGAAATTTTTTTATGATTGGATTGTTGAAAATACAGAATATGAATCGAATTCAAATTCTCAAGATATGAGAAGTGTTTTTTTGCAAAGTTCTTCTGTTTGTGCAGGATACGCAAGAGCCTTTCAATATTTATGTCAGAAAAACAATATGGAATGTACGTATGTATCTGGCTATACTATAAATCATGAAAGCCATGCGTGGAATCTTGTTAAGTTATCAGACCAGTACTATTGGGTAGATGTTACTTGGGGCGATCCAGTATACGTGGGGGAAAAAAGTAATGAGATTAATTATAATTATTTTCTTGTGGATGATGAAGATTTTATGCAAACGCATACTATTGAAAATAAAAATGGTATGGCTTTTCAATATCCTAAATGCACAGATAATAGTTTGAACTATTATCGTAGGAATCATTCATATTTTGAGGAATATGATGCTACAAGTATATCGGAATATTTAAGAGGAAAGTTTAGAAATAATATTTATAGTGAAATTGAATTGAAGTTTTCAAACAAGGAAGAGTTTGATGAATTCATCTATCATCATATACAAAAAAATGGTGCCTATATTTATGAGGATATTCAAGCTGTGAATCTATTATTTTATGGCACAGTGCATGTGGACTATACGATTCTTGAAGACGCTAACTATGTAAAAATAAATGTTGAATTGGAAGGATGACCAAAAAGGGTTGTCACTGTTTGTTAATAACCAAAGAGGTGTTGAAAAAATATATATTGACTGTAAAATAAAGTTACCAAATGGGTAACTTTATTTTTACTTAATGGATAGCTTGATTTTGGAGGTAGTAGATTGAATATAACGTATGTTCCACGTATTAAAGAGATATTTGATGATGATACATCATTAATGCGTGTAACAAATATAGAACTTGCAAAAATTATTCAAAGACGAGAACGAGAAATAAGAGCTTTCAGTAATTTTCTAGATTTTTTAAATCACGGCTTAGGAAAACCACATTCATTGGAAGATAGCAAAGGCACGAAAGAACAAGGACTTTATGCAGTGTCGCTAACTGCAAATTACAGACTCATTATAAAGCCAACTTGCAAGAATAGAAGTGCAGAGTCTTTGAAAGAATGTAATGAATTAATAATAGTTGGGGTGAGAGATTATCATGGAAAGAATGAAAAATGGCTTGTGCCTTGAATTAATTAGCCATCCAGGCGAGACACTAGCTGAGTATTTGAATGAGCGTAGTATGTCGCAAGAAGAATTAGCTTTTAGGACGAATTTTTCTAAAAAGCATATAAGTGAGGTAGTGAATGGGAAAAAAGGCATTTCTACAGATTTTGCCAAGGGACTTGAATATTCATTGGGCGTGCCAATGAAATTTTGGTTAAATTTGCAAAGCATCTATGATGAAGAAATTCTAGTTTATCATGAACAAAATAATATCAGTGTTGATGAACTAACGCTTATCAAGCAATTGAAAGATGTTATTAAAGTTGGTGAAAAATATGGCGTTCTAACATCAAACTTAGGAAAAGATGAAAGATTATTTGAACTTCGAAATATTTGTGGCGTTACTAATTTATTATCGATTCCTCAAGTGTTATCCATCCAGCGTCGAGCTTATCGAAAATCCAAAAGTACAGAGATAGACCCTACCATTTTATATTTATGGCTTGTCATCTCTGAAAAGCATATAGAAGCATGTGAATTAAAACATTCATATAGTAAAGAAGAACTAAGGAACCACTTGGGAAAAATCAAAAAATGTATGTTCTTAGACCATAAAAGTGCTGTTATAAAGCTACAAACTATTTTTAAAGAATGTGGCATTATCTTTCGTGTGATGGACTATGTGAAAGGTGCTCCAGTACAAGGATATATAAAAAAACAAGACGAAAAAGTGATTTTAACCATGACCACCAGAAGAAAATTTGCAGATGAATTTTGGTTCACGTTATTCCATGAGATTGGACATATTTTAAATGATGATTTAATTAAAGACGTCCATATTGATTTTGATAATGATGAAGTGTTGGAAGATAAAGCTGACAAATTTGCAACTAATGAATTAATTGATTCGGATGCCTTTCGAGAGTTTTTAGAAAAAGGTGACTATAGTGAAGCCACGGTTATCAAATTTGCCAAGAGTCAAAATGTGATGCCATTTATAGTGGCTGGAAGACTACAAAATCATTTTAATAATTATAAACTGTGGAATAAGTTAAAAGTTACGTATCAGTGGGAGTGAGGGAGAAAAGTGGATAAAAGAGTAGATTAGCCCGAAGGTCGGAAACCTTTTATGTGGCTGGCGTTATGTAGAGTAGCCATACTCCTAGTGGGATAGGGAGTGTGGCTACTTTTTTGTTGAATGGAAGAAGTAGATGAAGAGGGAGTGACAGTCATTTGACAGTCGGAATATGGTACAGAATATTCGAAATAAAATTTGTTCAAAACAAATTTTATCAGCAATAATCCCGAAAATATTTGTTGACAAACTAATAAAAACATGATAATATTTGTTTAGAACAGAAAAAAGCCCTCAACAATCATCACTTGTTAAAGGCTTAAAACATAATAATATATGTTTGATTTGTACCATAATTATAACATTGTGAAATTGAAAAAACAATAGTTATTATGCTTTTTCTGTTCAATTATATAAAAGAAAGGAGCAGAGAAATGGCAAGGTACTATGTGAACAAAAATTCACAATCCACTGGTGAACATGAGGTTCATAAAGAAGGATGCTACAGAATGCCGTTGACACAAAATCAGATATTTTTAGGCTATTTTCCAAATGCAAATTATGCTGTAAGAGAAGCAAAAAGATATTTTGATAATGTGGATGGGTGTTATTATTGCTGTAGTGAAGCTCACAGGAAGTAGCAAAAGGCAAGTTATATAACTTGCCTTTTGCATACAGAGGAGGATAGATGATGATATTAGAAGATATTACTCAAATTACGATTGGTGTTGTTTTAAAAAGAAAAGAAGCTAAGTATCCAACGGCTAATACATATAAATATGAAGTCTTTAATTTAAGAAGTTATGAAGAAAATATAGAGTATGATTTATTTTATAGCGAGGAAAATCTTGAAAACTTTATTGCAAGAAAAGGGGATATATTATTTAGGTTATCGTTTCCAATGAAAGTAATTGAAGTAGATGATGAGATAGAAGGAAAATTAATTAATAATCAGTATTGTATTATTAGGATGATAAGTTTATTTAATATAACTTATAATATAGATTTTATAAAATGGTTTTTGGAGAGCAATCAAGCTAAACGCCAATTTGAAAAAATATTAATAGGGTCAACAATAAAAACTGTTCCTGTTGTTAAATTAAGATTATTAGAAATACCAAGCTTAAATTCAAAAGATCAGGAGCAAATATCAAAAATCGTAAATACATGGAATAAACAAAAGAGTTTATATAAAAAAATGTTAAAAGAAAAAGATAAATATTATGATTCAGTGATAAACAAATTAATAAATGGAGGTAATAAATAAAATGAACGAAAAACAATTACAAGATAAAATAAATGGAACTATTTGGAGTGCTTGTGATACTTTAAGAAGTAGTATACCAGGTGGAAATTATAAGGATTATGCATTAGTAATGTTATTCTTGAAATACTTGAGTGATACGTATAAAGAAGAAAAAGAAAAAGCTGAAGCAAAATATAAAGGTGATAAAGAAAGAATAGAAAGAGCATTATCAAGAAGTAAATTTGTTTTAGAAGATGAATGTACATTTGATTACCTTTATGAGAATAGAAATGATAATAATATTGGTGAAAAAATCAATAAAGCATTAGAAAGAATTACAACATTAAATGGAGTAAAACTATTAAATTTATTTGCAGGTGTTGATTTTAATAGTGAGGTAATATTTGGAAAAACAAAAGAGAAAAATGCAATATTAAGAACTTTACTAGAAGACTTTAATAAACCAGAAATAGACTTAAAACCTTCTAAAATAGGAAATTTAGATGTAATCGGAAATGCATATGAATACTTAATAGCAAGATTTGCAGGAGATTCGGGAAAAAAAGGAGGAGAATTCTATACTCCTGCTGAAGTTTCTATTTTACTTGCAAAATTAGTTGAACCAAAGGAGAATGATAGAATTTACGACCCTGCATGTGGATCTGGTTCATTATTATTAAAAGCATCTAAAGAAGTAAATAGTGAAAGATTTAGTATTTATGGACAAGAAAGTAATAGTTCAACATACAATTTATGCAGAATGAATATGTTTTTACATGGTGTTAATGATGCACATATTGAATGGGGAGATACACTTGCAAATCCACTACATTTAGAAAATGACAAATTAATGAAATTTAATGTTATAGTTTCAAATCCTCCATTCTCACTAGATAAATGGGCAAAAGGTTTTGAAAATGCAAATACAACAACAATAGAAAATGGAAGAAAAAGAGATACTTTTAAAATGGAAGCATCAATGGATCCATATAATAGATTTGAATATGGTGTACCACCAAAAAGTATAGGAGATTATGCATTTATTCAACATATGTTGAAAAGTTTAGCAGATGATGGAAGAATGGCAGTTGTATTACCTCATGGAGCATTATTTAGAGGGGCTTCAGAAGGAATAATAAGACAAAGAATATTGGAAGATAATTTAATAGATGCAGTTATTGGATTACCTGAGAACCTATTCTATGGAGTATCAATTCCTGCAACAATAGTTATATTTAAAAAGAATAGAAATAGAGATGGAGTTTTATTCATTGAAGCAAGTAGAGAATATGAAAAAGGTAAGAACCAAAATACTTTAACAAAAGAAAATATAGAGAAAATTTTAAATACATATAAGAAATATGAAGAAATTGAAAAATACTCTCATATAGCTACAATGGATGAAATAAAGGAAAACGAATATAACTTAAATATTAAGAGATATGTTGATACATTTGAGGAAGAAGAAGAAATAGACATAGAAGAAACAAAGAAAAACATAGTAGAAATAGAAAAAGAATTACAGGTATTAGAAAAAGAATTACAAGAGTCATTAAAAGAATTAGGTTTATAGAAGGTGAAGAAAAAATGACAGAAAAAATGGAAAAATTTGAAATACATGTAAAAGGTGGATTCTCAGAGAGAGAAGGAATAAGACATTTTTCTGACATTGTTCAGACTAATGATTTAAATACGAGAACAAGAAATATGTTATACTCAGTAACAGATGAAATGTTTGATAGATTGGATACAAATCATTCATATGAAGTTAATCTAAAAGATTATTTTGTTGAATATTTATATAAAGATATTTTTTCAAAAACGGTAAGAGATATACCAGTAACATGGGGAAATGGCTATGATTATGATAAAGTATTCGATTTAATATATTCTGTATTTGAGCAATATGATTATGAAGATGTTTTTACTTTTATAGAGGGGATAATTAAATTTTTAACTATTACAGACAAAGCAACATATTATTCATATAATTATAAAAAGGAATATATTGAATCAATTTCAAGGATATTAAGAAATGAAAATGTTAATTATAGAGTAGTAGGCGACAAATTTACTGATATTATAGATGATAATCAGATTGAAAGTATAGAAGAAACATTACAAAATAAATATAAAACTGTCGTATCACATTATACAAAAGCTATTGAACAATTATATAAAGTTAAGGATTATGACAATTCCATAAAAGAGTCTATAAGTGCTGTAGAAGCAATGTGTCAAGTAATAACAAAAAATAATAAAGCAACATTAGGTGATGCTTTAAAGTTGTTAAAAAACGATATTCATCCTGCCATGAAAAGTGCATTTGAAAAATTATTTGGCTATACAAGTGATGCAAACGGAATTAGACATTCAAACGGACTAGGAGAAGGAGATTCTACATTTGAAGAAGCAAAATATATGTTAATTAGCTGTTCAGCATTTGTAAATTATTTGAAGGAAAATTTTGAAAATAAGGAAGATTAAAAATGGGAGAATGGAAGAAAGTAAAATTAGGTGATTGTATTAAAGAAGTAGTAGAAAAAACAACAGAAAATAATCAATATGAAGTATTAACTTCATCTAAAGATGGAATAGTTTCACAGGAAGAATACTTTGATAAACAAGTTGCTAGTAAAAATAATGTTGGTTATAAAATAATAAAAAAAGGTCAGTTTACATACAGAAGTATGAGTGATAGTGGTAGTTTTACTATCAATAAATTAGATAATAAAGATATTGGAATAGTTAGTCCTGCTTATCCCGTTTTTGAAGCAAAAAAAATAAACTCTGATTATTTAAAGTATTTTTTTGATTCAGAAATGTTTAGAAGAGCAATACATAATTTGTCACAAGGAAGTACTAGAACGGCTTTAAAATATAAAGATTTGATTGAAATAGAGATGCTTTTACCACCAACAGAGGAACAAGAAAAAATAGTTAAAATACTAGAAAAAGTTGATACTATTATTAGTGATATTAAAGACATAATTAACGAATCAAAAAAATATATGAATTATATTATGAAGAAAGAATTAGAAACCAACAATGAAATGACTAAATTATCTGATTTAGGCGAAATAGTAACCGGAAATACACCTAAAACTTCAGAAAAAGATAACTATGGATATGATTATAATTGGGTATCTCCAGGCGACTTAGGAAAAAACAAATATATAGTGAATACAGAAAAAAAATTATCAAAAAAAGGATTTGACAAGTCGAGAAAAATTCCAAAAGGGAGTATTATGGTTACTTGTATTGGCTCAACCATTGGAAAAATAGGAATAGCGGATGAAATGTGTTCAACAAATCAACAAATAAATTCAATTATTGTAAGGGATAGTGTAAATAATGAATTTATATACTATGCTATTAAATATAATTTTAAATACTTTAATGATTATATTTCGAATCAAGCAGTGCCAATAATAAACAAAACTGTATTTGGAAATTTGAAAATACCGAGTAAAAGTAGAAAAGAGCAAGAAAAAATAGCGAATGTTTTAAGAATTTTAGACAATAAAATAGAAAATACCGAAAAAATGATAAATCTATATTGTCTTCTAAAAAATGGTTTAATGCAACAGTTATTAACAGGAAAGATTAAAGTAAAAATATAAATTTAATTTATGGGGGCAAATTAAATGGAAGAAAATATACTAGTATCAAATGAAAATACATCCAGTCAAAGACCAGCGATTGAAGTATTAGAAAAATTAGGGTACAAATATATTTCACAAGAAGAAAATAAGGAACTTAGAAATAATATTTTAAGTGATGTATTATTCAAAGAAATATTAATAAAGAAATTAAATGAAATAAATAGTTATGAATATAAAGGAGTTACGTATAAATTTTCTCCAAGTACAATAGGACAAGCAGTAAAAGATTTAAATGAAGATTTACTAACTGGTCTTATTAGTACTAATGAAAAAATATATGATATGCTAACTCTTGGAAAATCATATACTGAAAGAATGGCTGATGGTACAACTAGATCATTTGATATTAAATATATTGATTTTGAACATCCTGAAAAAAATGATTTCTACGTAACTGAAGAATTTTCAGTACTTAGAATGAATGGAAAAGACAATGCTAGACCAGATATGGTTTTATTTATAAACGGAATTCCATTAGCAATAATAGAATGTAAAGATTCTTCAGTACCAATTATACAAGCCATTTCACAAAATATAAGAAATCAAAAAAATGATTACATACCACAGTTATTTAAGTTTATTCAAATAGTAATGGCAGCAAATAAAAATGAAACCAAATATGCAACATGTGGTACACCATCAAAATTTTGGTCAGCATGGAATGAACAGTATATAGAAGAGCAAAATAAAATTCTTTCAGAAATTGTTGTTAATAGACAAATAACTAAGCAAGATAGAGATATTGTATCTTTATTTAAAAAAGATAGATTTTTGGAATTAATTAAAGATTTTATTATATTTGAAGCTGGAACTAAAAAAATATGTAGATATCAACAATATTTTGCAGTAAAAGCGATGCTAAATAGGATAAAAGAAGAAAATAAAGGTGGAGTTGTTTGGCATACACAAGGGTCTGGTAAATCAATAACTATGGTATATATAACTAAAAAAATAATGGAAGATAAAGATATAAAAAATCCACAAGTAGTTATAGCAACTGATAGAATAGACTTAGATAAACAAATACATAAAACATTTAATAGAATAGGAGTACCAGCTAAAAGAGCTTCAACAGGAAGAGAACTAACAGAATTAATTAAAGATGAAAATATTAGAGTTATAACAACAGTTGTTAATAAATTTGAAACGGCTGTCAATAGCGGGGTTAAGGTCAATGCTAAAAATACATTTATCTTAGTTGATGAGGGACATAGAACTCAATATGGTGAAATAAATAGAAGAATGCAAGAAGTGTTTACAGGAGCAATATATATATCATTTACTGGAACTCCAATTATGAAAAAAGATAAAAATATATTCAATAAATTTGGTGGACTTATACATAAATATTCTTTAGATGATGCATTAAAAGATAAAGCAATTGTTCCTTTAATTTATGAAGGTAAAATGGTAGATCAAGAAGTTACAAGAGAAGCAATAGACATGAGACTAGAGATGCTAACCAAAAATCTAAAACAAGAAGCTAAAGACGAAGTAATGCAAAAATGGAGTAGATTTGAAAAAGTTGCTTCATCTGAGCAAAGATTAGAATTAATAGCTTGGGATATTGCAAGTAATTATAATGAAACTTTAAAAGGTACAGGCTTTAATGCAATGCTTGCATGCAATAAAAAAGTGGAAGCAGTTAAATACTATAATATTTTTAGGAGCGAATTCCCTGAATTAGAAGTTGCAGTTGTAATTTCTGCCCCTGATATGAGAGAAGGAGAAGACGATTTTGAAGAGGATACAAATGATATAGTTAAAAAGTTTTACATCAATGCACTTGTCAATTACAAAAATGAAGAAGAATATGAAGAAATAATTAAATCTAAATTTATTAATGGTGATATTGATATATTAATAGTGGTAGATAAGCTTCTAACAGGATTTGATGCACCTAGAGCTTCTACATTATATTTAGACAAACAAATTAAAGAGCACAATTTACTACAAGCAATAGCAAGGGTAAATAGACTTTGTGATGGTAAAGATTATGGATATATTGTTGATTATAGAGGTTTATTAGGAGAACTAGACAAAGCACTGACAATGTATCAAAAAGCTGGATTAGAAGAATTTGAAGAAAATGATATTAAAAATACGGTATATTACATTGATACTGAAATAGATAGATTGTTTGAAATATATGAACAGATAAAAGAGATTTTTAAGGATATTAAGAATAAAAATGATTTAGAAGAATATGAAGAATTACTTGAAAATGATAAAATAAGAAAGTATTTTTATGATATATTGTGCAAGTTTGGAAGCATTTTAACAATTATTTTATCTAGTGATACTGCGTATTATAAAATTGGAAAAGATAAAATTGTTGAATTTAGAAAAGCTTTAGCATTTTATCAAAAATTAAGGGCTACAGTAAAGCTAAGATATTCAGAAACAATAGATCATAAAGAATATGAATCGAAAATGCAAAAACTTCTTGATAATTTTGTTGTCGCTAAAGAAATGATGAGAATAACTGAACCAGTAGATATTACAGATTCGGAAAAATTTGAAAAGGAACTTGAAAAAATCGAATCTCAAAGAGGTAAGGCTGATATGATAAGGACAAGAATTACAAGAACTATAAGTCAAAAGTCCAAAAGTGATCCTGCATATTATAAAAAATTTTCCCAAAGAATTGAAGAAACAATTGAAGAATATAGAAATAAAAGAATATCAGATAGTGAGTACTTAGAAATAATGCAGAATATAAGAGATGACTTTATAAAAGGAAATTCAGGAATCAACTATCCTTCCAACATTACAACAGAGAACTCTAGAGCTTTTTATGGTGTAATATATGATAGATTAGCTCCTAAGATGAACGAAAAATCAAATATAGAAGAACTAGGAGATATCACTTTGGTAATACAAAAAGAAATAGAAAGCAAAATAAAGGTTGATTGGCATAACAATACAGATATTTATAATGAATTAGCTCAATTTATAGAAGATACAATATATGTATACAAAGCAAGAAAAAATATAAATCTATCGTTTGATGAAATAGATTTGATTATTGAAGAAATAATAGGAATTGCTTTGATTAAATACTAAAATCAGAAAGGATGTAGTTATGGAAAAAGAATCTGTTGATATTAATGGAGAAAAATTAGTATTTTTTATACAAAGAAAAAATGTAAAGAATATCAATTTAAGAGTAAATTTAGATAAAAAAGTAACTATATCAATACCAATGAAAATGGAAATTGAAATAGCAAAAGAATTTGTTAAAAAGAAGGCAGAATGGATAAAAAAGCAGCAAAATTATTATGAATTATTTACTGAAGAAAAAGAAAATATTACTTTTGAAAATGGAGAAACAGTGTATTTATTAGGTAAGCAGTATAAGATGAAGATAATACCTTATAGTAAAAATGATATTATTATAAAAGGTAAATATTTTGAAATTTATATAAAAGAAAAATTTATCGAAAATAAAAAGTATATTAGAAAAGAATATGATAAATGGTTGAAAGAATATGCTGAAAATATGCTAACTGATGTGGTTTCAAAATACCAAACTGTGTTAGAAAAATATAGTATTAAAATGCCTGAAATTGAAATAAGACAAATGAAAAATAGGTGGGGAAGCTGTTTGCCGAGTAACAATAAAGTGAGTTTTAATTTAAATTTAATAAAAACTCCAATTTGTTGTATTGAGTATGTTGTACTTCATGAATTATCACATTTTAAATATCCAAACCACAGCAAAAATTTTTATAATTTTGTTACGGTTTTTATGCCAGATTGGAATATACGAAAAAAGATACTAGATGAAGAATTTATGGGAGTAGTATAAAAAATAAATGGGGTTTTTAATGACTAAAAGAATTATTTATTGTATGACAACAATTGTTTATGAATTAGTAAAAATGAAAAAAATGGAAGTGATGTTTTTGAACAACGCAAGTACAATTTTGAAAGAAATGGATATGTTAATGTGGTTGGGATTAAGAGAAGATTTGCAATAGAAGTAGAAGACTATGATAAAAAAGAATTATTAATTCATGAATTGTTTAGTAAAAGTAATGTATAAAATACAAAATTATTTGCTGTAGATTTTGAACTTGTAGTTCAGTTATTATCATAATTAGAAGGCTAACAGATTTTTCAAAAATCTGTTAGCAAAGAAGAAGTATTCAATACAGCTACAGATAAAGTTCAAAGTAATATGGTTAAAGCAAATAAAATGTTAATACCTGATGGAGCTTATTATATTTTTGATAAAAAAATTAAGAAATCAACGAGAATAGATAATGGAAAATTTATTGTAATAAAAGGCAACCAATGTTTAGAATGTAACAAGGACTGGATCCCTGGAAGCAGGAAAAATGCTAAAATTGAAAATAGCGTTTTAGTAGAAGGTGTTATGGGTGATTTTCCAAGTACAGCAGGATGGGTAGCATTGGGTAACGCCAATAATGGATGGCTTACTTGGAAGACAGAAGAGAAAATCAATTGATAAATTCAGAAAAAACAATTAAGTTATAAGAGCATTGATTATAAGAAATGTTAACAAAATATGAAATAATTTAATTAATTGAAACTAAAGAAAAACAAAGAAATAATGTGTTTAATTTTACGAAATTATTTAGCTTTTTTAATATAGGAGGGGAAAATGGAAGTGGATTTAGAAAATAAAGTGGTTAAATTTGATATTACTAAAGATATGAGATGCATAAAGAAACTAGGACAAGGAGGGACAGGCAGTACATATTTATTCATAGATGAAAGCGTTGATATGTTATTTGCAATAAAAAAATATACTCCTCAAAATGAAGAAGATAGAGAAGAGTATTTTGAAAGATTTGTTGATGAAATAAAAATATTATTTAAATTATCTTATGATAGCATTGTTAGAATATACAGTTACTATTTATACCCTAAAGAAAAGACGGGATATATTCAAATGGAATATATTGATGGGGATACAATTGAAAAAGTAGATCCTAAATATTATAATAAAACATGGAATGATTATTTTATAGATATAATAAATGCATTTAATTACCTACATAGTAAAGGAATTATACATAGAGATATTAGACCAAGTAATTTTATGATAAATAAGATTACAGGAGAGGTAAAAATAATTGATTTTGGATTTGGGAAAAAAATAACAGAGTCAGATAATCTTAACAGCATATGTCTAAATTGGCCTGCTACCATACACCCAGAAGAAGTTATTACTAATGGAGACTATACATATGCTACAGAAATATATTATTTAGGAGAAATGTTTAAAAATTTAGTAAAAGAAGATTCAAGTTTTTTATACAATGGAATAATTAACAAAATGCTTGAATATTCACCATCTAATAGATATAGCAATTATGAAGAAATAAAGCAGGACATTTCAAATGATTTATTTACTCAAATTTCATTTAGTGAAGAAGAAAAAGAAACATATTCAAATTTTGCTGATGATTTATGCAATTCTATTGTTAAATTTACATCCGAACCTATTTTTGTTATGGATTTTGAGAAGGTCAGGACAGCACTTGAAAAAATTATTAGAGTTTCTTCTTTAGAAACATATGTACAAAATAATAATGATGTTATATTATCATTTGTAACTGCTACTTTTAGATATAAAACAAGCAATATAATTAAATCAGTTCATTTAATTAATTTTTACAAACTATTAATGAATTCAAACACAACTAAAAGAAATATAATTATAGATTCAATAGCTGCTAGATTAAAAGCAATTCATGTAGAAATTGCATTAGAAGACGATGATTTACCATTTTAGAAGAATGATAAGATTGTAATTGTTGAGCAATTTTTAAATATATTGTAAAATTTATAAAAACTTAAAATTTGAGAACGAATTGAAGATATAAACATTGATAAAAAATTGAAAAAAAGTTTATAAAATCAATTAATAGAAAATATAATAAATTGATAAAAAACATTAATAGTGAAAACATTAATCATTTTGAGACACTAAAATTAATAAAACAGATGTCAATTAGGGACAATCCTTTTTGATGATACATAATAATAACATATGTAATGTAAGAAATGGTTGTCTTTGTACAACAAATGAATTAAAAGAAATAAATATATTAATTCAATAGTAATAAGGACCTTGCTTATAAGTATTTGGAATTTTACTGTGATGAAAATAGCAAATAAAATTGGTTTTGGAGTATAGTACTATTATGCGAAGGATTAATTGTTGAAATATCAGTCCTTATTTGTTTTGTAAAAAAATAAGGAAGATAAAGATCTTTTTATACAATTTGATGAGTTTTCTAGTCCCGAAAGATTAAATAAATTAGTTTTATATAAGATACTAAAATCTGAAAATATAGTATAAATGGTGATTAATGATGGAATTAGATGAAATAATGAAAATTGTAAATAGCACGTTAGATTTATTATATAAAAATGAAAAATATTTATTTGAAAATGATGTTAGTGAGAGAAATCTTGTTTTTCATTTTTCACGATATTTTTGTTTATTACTCGAAAAAAATAACAAATATAAAGAATACAGTGTTGATTGTGAATATAATAGAAATTCTTTCAATGAAAGAAAATATAAAGAACTCATTTATGAAAAAAAGAAACATAAAATTAATCCGGATTTTATTCTTCACGAAAGAGGAAGTAACAATAATAATATCTTAGCAATTGAGTTCAAAAAAAATAGCAACAATAATAATTCACAAATAAATAGAGATTATTGGAAATTAAAGGGACTGACGAATGAATTAGGAGTATATAAATATAAACTTGGATTGTTTATACGATTTGGAATTAGAAGGGATAAAGTAATTATAAAAGCATTTATTAACGGAAAAGAAAAAATTAGAAAAATGGGCGAAAAACAATTATAGGACAAAATAAAAAATTTCACACTCTTTCAATGTGTGAAATTTTTTATATCTTTATATTAACTTAAAATCAAGCTTTATATTATTATTCTTTCTCACCTGTATTGGTGCAATAAGGATAATTACTACATCCAAAGAATTCACCATACGGACCATTTCTTCTAACTAAGTATCCACCACATACATTGCATTTTATTCTAGTATTCAAAACATCAATATCTTTTATTTTGTAATTGCAATATGGATAATTACTACATCCTAAGAAAGGCTTTTTTTCATCATTTCGAATAATCAAAAATCCTTTTTTACATTTAGGACAATTTGGATTCGACTGAATGCTTTCTTCATTTTCATTCATATAAACACTTAAATTGGTAATACTTTTTAAATCATCTAAGAAAATAGAAGCATGCTTATCTGGTGCAATTAAGTACGTTTTATTTCTTGTTCTAGTGATAGCAACATAGAATAATCTTCTTTCTTCTGCATATTCATAGGCATCTTTATTTTGTAACACCATGGATAAAACTGCATCATCAGATATTTTATTTGGAAAACCTAACAAAGAATTCTCCATGTTGATGATAATAACATTATCTGCTTCTAGTCCTTTAGAGGAATGTACAGTCAAGAACTTTATATTCATCTTAGGATATTTTGAATATGTTACTATATTTGTATTTGGAAAATATTTTAAATCATCGTCCATGTAATCATTTAAATCGTAATTTGTTCTTCCAAGAAGCAAGACTTCAGCATCTTCTCCAAAGTGCATATAAATATCTGTTAAAGCGTTATTTAGTGCTAGTTTCTTGTTTGTTGCATAAGCCATTACCATAATAGGCTCTTTAATTCTTTTATCTGAGACAAGATTCTTTTTTAATTGTTCTGGATTCTTTTCTATAAATTTTGTTGCTATGTCTAATAGTTCTTGTGAATTACGATATGTTTTTTCAATTTTTAGTAATGCTGTTTCACCAAAATATTTTTCAAAATTACTAAATAAATCTAAATCGCTACCAGAGAAACGATAAATAGATTGCCAGTCATCACCAACACAAATTAGTTTTGCATTTGAATGTTCTAGTATCTGTTTTATTAATTTGTATCTGCCAATAGAGATGTCTTGGTATTCATCAATAATGATATATTTGTAATCAAATGAAATGTCGTTTTCTTTTATATAGTTTGTCGCAAAATTAATCATATCAGCAAAATCAATACCATTCATTTCATTTAATTGCTGTTGGTAATATTCCATAATGGATTGAATGATATCCAAAAATGCATTATTTCTTTGAGATTGATAGTTATTTGGAATTGTTCTAAGTTTATTTAAATCATCAATAGAATATCCATTAGCTTTATACAGTTGAATAAATGTGCTAACTAAATTTTCAAATTCATTAAATTGCATGTTTTCATGATTTGAATAAACAGCTTCATATACCTCTTTTATATTTCTAGGATGTATCTCTATCTTATTGTCATCTAAAAGCTTTTGTAGTTCTTCTAATAATCGATGTTCTTGGTTATAGTATGAATATGTTTCAATTAGTTTTGTTCCATTTTGCTTATGAAATTCCCTCTTCCATTGCATTTCTTCTAGATATCTTTTTTCTTCTACTTCCGGAAGCCAAGGTAGCTTATTATCTTTTGTAATGCCAAAATGTTCAAGATAGATGTCATAATCTGAAAGATAAAAATCAGGATGATAGCTTCTTTCAGGTTGTTCTTCAGATTTGTAGGGATATTCTTTTTCATATTCATAATTAATTCCATTTAAAAACAAATAGTTTGCTATCATTACTTCTTCCATGCTTCTAACATGTTCTCCAGAAATTGTTTGAAGGTTCTTTTTCATGTTATGAATTTGTACTTGCAGAAGGTTAGCATCATACTTTGATTTTAATGTTTCCAAGTCAATACTACGTTGACTATCAATATAAGAACCAAGGCAATCAAAATCTTGCAAATTTTTGGGGACATTTAAGTAATAAAGAAAGAAATCAAAAATATTCTTTAATGCTGTATAGTCTTTTAATACTTCTTTATTAAAATAATTAGATAGTATTTTTTTTGTATTATCAATAATTGTTGGCATTTGGTAATTTTTTAAAATGTCTAATCCAAGCTTATGAAAGGTAACTGCGGTGACAGGAATGTTGAGTTTATTATTAATTCTTTCAGTCATTTCATCTGCAGCTTTTTTGGTGAAAGAAATCAAAAGGATTTCTTCTGGTCGGATGTTTTTCTTTTCGATTAGATATTTTACCTTGGCGGAAATAGTAAGTGTCTTTCCACTTCCTGCTCCTGCTAATATTAAATTGTGAGTATCGTCTGTTACAACTGCTGTTCTTTGTTGATAATCTAAGCTCTTACCATCTATATCGTTAAAAAACATATCATTTAATTCTATTTCTTTTCTAACAAATTCAAAATTCCAGGTGGTTGTTAGTTTTTTGAGGTTTGTGTATGTGTTTATAAATTTTTCATGAGCATTTAAATTGAGATCTATAAAATAATTTGTTTGAAAGTAATCATATAATGGTTTGTATTCTTTTAATAATTCGTCTCTTTGATTAGTTGTAAAGTAGTCTTTTTTTAATTCTTCTATCTTTTTTAAGAATTTATCACTTAGATTTATCTGATAAGAATACATTTCTTGTATTTTTCTTTTCTCAGCCTCTTCTTTTTCTTTTAGCGCTTGTTTCGCTCGGTATTCTTCATTCCAATCATTTGCTTTACTCTCCAATGATGTGTATGTAGCAATAAAAAGCAAATCTTTTTTTGACTTATGACTTTTTCTTAATAAATGTTTAAAAGTAGGTTCGAATGCCTTTTTTATTTCTTGAATTTGAACATTAGAAATAAAGCCTTCTTTTGCTTTGTTAATAGCATTTTCAAAGGCTTCGATTTGTTTTTTATTTTTATTATTAATGGAAAATTTTATAAGTATTGCTACGATTATTATTACAAATACAAGAATATACATTTTAACTCCTTTATTGTTTTAAAAGCTATTTACATAATTATACCATGTTTGAGTTCAATATACAAATATTTTGGCTATTTTTATTAATAATTAACATGATGAAAATGACACGTAATGTGTCTATAGACAAGGATTGACAAAATATGATATAGTATTAAAAAGAAATTATGTAATAATACATTTTGAATAAAAAACATAGGAGTGTTTTTTATTCACTTTTTAAAAACTGATTGCAAATAATGAAAGGAGTATCAAATGAAAATAATTGATATTTTAGCACAGATAGATGCAGAACAATATGCATTACCAGAATTTCAAAGGGGTTATGTATGGAATAGAGAACAAGTAAAGAAATTGGCTAATTCTCTTTATAAAGGTTATCCAATTGGTGGAATATTAATTTGGGTAACTGAAAATGATGAATCATATACAAGGGGAAATGTTGATAAAATTAATAGAACAATTAGACTTATATTGGATGGTCAACAGAGACTTACGACGTTGTATGGGTTAATTAGAGGAAAAGCGCCATCATTTTTTGAAGGTGATGAGAAAGCATTTACAAATCTTTTCTTTAATTTAGAAAGTGAATCTTTTGAATTCTATGCACCAATAAAAATGAAGGATGATCCTAACTGGATTGACGTTACAAATGTTCTTACACACAATGCTTCAACATTTATTGAACAATCTGGTAATCCAGGATATTATATAAAATATTTAACAAAATTAAACAATTTATATAATAATATTACTCAAAAAGAGCTTCCAATTGAAGAGGTTGTTGGAGAAGATAAGTCACTAGATGTTGTGGTAGAAATATTCAATAATTTAAATAGTGGAGGAACTAAATTAAGCAAGGGGGATTTAGCTTTAGCGAAGATATGTGCACAGTGGCCAGATGCAAGAAGAGAAATGCGTAATATTTTAGAAAGGTTAAGAAATGCGGGTTATGATTTTAAACTAGAATGGTTATTAAGGTGTATTACTGTTTATTTAACCAATAAAGCATATTTTTCTGAGTTAGAACAGGTAAAAATAGAAGATTTTAAAAATGCATTAAAAGATGTTGAAAAGAAGATAGATGAGATATTAAATCAAATAGGATCAAGATTAGGACTTGATAATACTAGAGTTTTAGGAAGTAAATTTGCTATTCCACTTATGATTGGTTATATGAAAAAGGTAAATCATAAGTTATCTGATTCTGAATGGAATAAATTATTATATTGGTATATTCATACATTTTTATGGGGACGTTATGCTGGTGCTACTGAAAGTACATTAGCACAAGACCTAGCGATTGTTAATAATGGAGATGGAATAGATGGACTTATTAATCAGCTTAGGTTAAACCGTGGAGATTTAACTATAAAACCAGAAGATTTTTGGGGATGGGGAAGTGGTGCAAGATTTTATCCTTTATTATATTTACTTACAAGAATGAACAAGGCTAGAGATTTTAGCAGTGGAATAGAATTAAGGGATAATTTACTTGGAAGAAATTCTACCTTAGAAGTACATCATATATTTCCAAGAGCGGTTTTGTATAAAGCTGGCAAAGCAAAAGCAATTGTAAATTCTTTAGCAAACTATACATTCTTAACGAAAGACACTAATTTAGAAATATCAGATGATGAACCAGCAATATACATTCCTAAATATATGTCAAAACAACCAGGAGCTATTGAATCACATTGGATACCAACAAATGATATAGAATTATTCAAAATAGATAATTATGAAAAATTTTTGGAAAAAAGGAGAGAGTTACTTGCTCAAACAGCAAATGAGTTTTTAAATTCCTTAATTAACGATTCTAAACAAGAAGAAAAAGTTGAAATTATTGATTACGCCAACAGGGTAATAGAAAGTAATAATGAATCTGAGGATGAAACAATTGTTAAGTTGTCTAACTGGATGAGCGAAAAAGGATTGTCAAGTGGGGAGATAAACTATGAACTTATCATAGAAGATAACAATAGTGTGATAATTGATATAGCTTGGCCAGATGGAATACAGAGTAACTTGAGTGAGCCAGTTGCTGTCATGTTAAATGAAGATCAAAAAAATATTAACAGAGTTAATCTAAAAAACTATAGAATCTTTACTGATGTTAATGACTTTAAAGAATATGTAAATGAAAAATATTAATATAAATAATATACTAATGAAAAGCAAAGTAAGGAAGTGATGATGTAATCACGGAATTAGTTTGC
Organism: Clostridia bacterium; assembly: GCA_017469465.1. Lineage (GTDB taxonomy): Bacteria > Bacillota > Clostridia > TANB77 > UBA1234 > UBA1234. The sequence continues at coordinate 53,057 of JAFUGH010000014.1, forward strand.
TTTTTCAGTAAAAGTGGGGGAGCGAAAATGGCTAAAAATAGATTATCGATATATCTATTAAAAGAAGGCATAGAAGAAGATGCTATTTTTGAAAAAGATAGCGGTGTAAAGGTTTTAAAAGAATATAACAAGAATAAGAAGCTTTACTATTTGCCATCATGGATACATGCTCCTATTTGGACAAAAGATTTCTTTGATATTAAATGTGATGAATTATATCAAGCTAATTCTAGAGCTGTATTAATTGAAAAAATAAAGATTGAAAGCAAAGAGAGAATATTTGCATTGACATTTGGATATTCAAAAAATCTATTTGCAGAAGACGTTTTAGAAGAACAATTTGGACTAAAAATTGTTTTAAACACAGTAGGAATAAATGATATTAGGAAGATATCTAAAGTAAGTGTTGGAAGTAATCAGAAACAAAGTCAGGAACAAATGCCTAAAGCCACCAATATAAGCGAATTTGGATTTGACTTGGAGAGGGACTTAATAAAAACAGTTACTGGTAAATGCGATGATGAAATGTTTGAGAAAGCAAATTTGGTTGGAGGAGATATCTTTAGCATATTAGTTGAAAGAAATATTAACAATATTGAAGAATTTCTGAAATATTGTTATGAAAAGTATAAGGATATAAAGTTCAAAGAAAATTTCGAATGGATAGACAACATAAAAGAAGTTAAGTCAAAATATGAAAAAGAACAATTAGAAAATTTGTTAATACAATATATTAATGATAGTAAATATGATTGTGTATGGATGACTATTCCAGATGTTATAAACTGGACAGGAGTTTTAGGATTCAGTTATGGAAGTGATGGTGAAATATATGATGATATTAATATTGAAAAAATGGTAGAGATATTTAAAAATGGCTTAATAGATATAGAACAATTAAAAAGGAGAAAAATTATTATGAAAAATGTTGAAGGACAAGAAATCGAAAAATGGAATGCATACAAATGCTTGATCGCAGAAATTCAGATGGAAGGTAAATCATATTGCTTAAATAATGGTAAATGGTATAGCATTAATAAGGATTTTTCTGAAAAAATTGAAAATGAGTATGAAAGAATAGAATTATCAAGTTTGAATTTTTTGGATTATGATACAAGCATTAAAAATGAAGATGAATATAATGAAAAATTATCTGAATCAATACCAAATGCATATCTAATTCATAAAATTGGTGAGATCTCTTTTGGCGGTGGAAGAGGAAATAAAATTGAATTATGCGATGTTATGACACAAGATAATACAATTATACATATTAAGAAAAATGGGGGTTCTTCATATTTAAGCCATTTATTTAATCAAGCTACTGTTTCTGCGGAACTATTATTAGACAGTAGTTTTAGAGATAAAGTTAATAAGAAAATGGAAGAATTTAAATTTGACAAAAAGTTTGACGAAAACTATAGTGCAAATGATTATACAATTGTAATTGCTATTATAAATAAATACCATGAAGAAAGACCGAAAATTCCATTTTTTAGTAAAGTATCATTGAGGTATACTATAAATTCTATGAAGAATATGGGATATAAGGTTCAAATAAAAAATATTAATAAAGTTTAAGGGATTAATCTATAGAATATGAACAGTGAGAATAAGAGTGTATTCTCTTTGCTTTTTGAAAGGAGAAATGGCGATGGATTGGAATACAATAATATCATCAGTAATTGCGGCAATAATTACAGGATTGATAACAGGTGTTTTTACAGTAATAGGAGTAATTATTACAAATAAATATAATGAAAATAGATTAAACAAAAAAGAAAAAGAAAAACAAAATGTTGATAAGCCGTATTTTTCTGTAAAAAAAGGAATTGTTAGAAGTGAAAAAGATATAGATATAAATGCAATAGCTACTACTTTTCAAATTGCTAGAGATGAAAAAGATGAATTACTATTTATTTATGATGAAAAAATATTAAATAATAATGAGTGGGAATCAAAAGATTTTGTATTCGAAAATATAGGAAATAATTCAGCTATTGATTTTTATATTGCTGTTTCTAAACCTAAGAATAATGCTATTTTTAGAGCAGATATGATAAATGTATATGTAGATAATCATTTATTGAATTATTCAATACGAGATGAACAAAGTATAATTAATAGTGGTCAAAGAGTTGTAATGAGAATTAATTATCTAAAAGAAATGGAGAATAATATTGGATACTTTTACATTATTTATAGAGATACCTACGGAAACATATGGGAACAAATCTTTCATGACTTTAAGTGTTTAATAGAACCAGCGCATGAAATTGACTCTAAAGATTATAATGATACAATTTTTACTAGAACAGCTTTAGAATGCTTTAAAAAGCCTTGGCTTTGGTAATAAAAATTGATAATAAGGAGAATTATTAAATGAATGAGCTAATAAATGATTTAAAAAACTCTATTTTTAACAATTCAAGTGACTTAATTGCTGATTATTTAGAAATAGGTGTAGATACTCAAATTACAAATGAAATAATAAAAGAAGTTCCAATAGTGAAGACGTTATTGGCTATGTTTAAAATTGGGAAAAATATTTATGATTGGAATCTATTAAAGAATACAGAGGAATTTGTTCAAGAATTTAATAGAGGAGAAGTTGACAAAGAAAAAATAGATAAATATAAAAATGAATTAGAAAAAAATTCACAAAAATGTGAGAAAGAATTTGGAAGAGTTTTATTATTACTGAATAAATTTATAGATAAAGAAAAAGCATTTATGCTAAGTAGATTATTTAAAGCATATGTCGAGGAAAAGATTAATTGGAAAGAATTTTGTGAATATTCTGAGATAGTGGATAGACTCTTTATTAATGATTTAGAGTTGCTAAAAAAGATTAAAAATCAAGACGTTGATATAATGAAGAGCAGGGAAGATGTTTTTAGAGTTGAAAGATTATATTCATTGGGATTAATTGGAATATGTTGGACAAAGGAATTAACATGGCAAGATGTTGGAGAAGGGCATATTAATAGCATAAGAACCATAAATCCTTTGGGTGAAAAATTTTGCGATATTGTTTTTATCGAAGACAAAAAGTGCTTTTTAAAAGAAGAGGGATAAAACTAAAAAGCATATTAAGTGATATAATTAATACATACATCATTTAATTTCTTATTGGTGTTGAATTAATAATAGAAAAAAAAGACCGAAGAGAGGACATTCAAAGAATAAAAATACATTTTTTAAAAATGGGGGTAGTTATATAAACTATTTTAAAAAATAAGAAAGAAGGAATGCTTATATTTCAATACTTTTACAGCATAACAATCTGATGCAATGAACAAAAAACATAAAAATCACGTGCAAAAAATTACAAAAATATGCAAAATTTTGCAAAAATAATCAAAAATAAACAAAAAAATGCAAAAATTTGCAACTTCAAAAATAAGATTCTTTGATACAAGATATATGATAAAATACAAATATGAAATTATAGAACCAGAGGTGAAAGCAATGCAAAAATATCAAGTAGAAATAAATGAAACATTATCAAGAGTAGTTGAGATAGAAGCTGAAAATGAAAGTGATGCTATAAGCAAAATAAAAGACTTATATAGGCAAGAAAAGATTGTACTAGATAGTGATGACTATCTTGATACAGAAATCAAAATATACGAAGAATAAAAGCAAAGAGAAAGACACATATAATAAGTACATAACAGAATAAAAATGAAAGTTGAAGAGGGATAATAAAGTTGGGTGGTATATGTATAATATATGCCATCTTTTTCTTTATAAAAAATAGTTCTGTAATGTTTCTACCACCCCCCAGTATCACTTTTATTTTTCAAAAAATGGAGACCGATGAGAGGACATTCAAATTATAAAAATGCGATTTTTGAAAAGGGGGTGTGGTATGTTCAATTTTTATAAAATTTTGTGGTAAAAATAAAATGATGAAAGCGCTGATACATAAGAACTTGCAAGAATTACTGCAGAAAAATTATACTACTAAGAGTAGTAAAAAATCGTGCAAAATTGAGCAAAAATAGAACACTTTTTTGCAAAAATTTACAACGAAAAATACAAGAAAGAGGAAACCACTAAATGATTCCCTCTAACTTATTAATTGCATCCCTCTTCTGATTTGGTAACACGTGAGAATAAATATCCAAAGTAGTGGATGCGTTGCTATGACCAAGTAATTCTTGTGCTACTTTTGGATGCACATTTGCTTCTAAAATACGAGTAGCAAATGTATGGCGAAGTGCATGGAACTTGATATAAGGTATGCCTGCTTTTTGAAGAAGCTGTGCATACTTTTTCCTTGCATTGGATTCTTCTAGATAATCTCCAAACTCATTGGTGAAAACTAAATCTGAAAGAATGGTGACGTTAGAACCTAATCGTCTCATATATCTTCTTTGATTCTTTTTGTAATTCTGTAATACAGAAGCCAAATAACTAGTAAGCGGAATAGTTCTTAAATTTGATTCTGTTTTTAATTTTGAAAGTGTTAAATTCTTTGCATGAACAACATGCGTGTCTTCATCGAATTCAAATTCTCTCACTAAACCTTGAACGATGTGAATCTCCTTTTTTTGAAAGTCAACATTCTCTCAACGAGGGCCAAGAAACTCTCCAATTCTTGCACCAGTTCCTAATGCTAGTTTTATTAAAGTTCCCATAGTATCATTTTTCAAAGTGGAGATTAATTTTTCTTGTTGCTCCACTGTAAGAACAGTCACAGGTTTATTTCTTACAGGAGGTCGAATTGTTTTAAGTGCAGGATTAGTAGATATTAAATTTTGATTAATAGCTTGATCGAGTGATTACTTAAACACAGTATGAATATGTTTAATACAACTGCCAGAAAGATGTTTGTCAACACAAGAATTATATACACTTTGAATGTGGATACTGCGAATATCTTGCAACTTCATGTGACCAATTTGTGGATTAATATGATTATTAATTAAAGAGAAATATCTCGCATAGGTACTTGGAGAAACTGACCTACGTTTAAAATTTTTCATCCACACCACACCCATTCTCCAAATGTGATGCGGGAAGGTTCAATGAAGGTATGATGATTGAAACTAGCAATCGAATCTTCGAGCTTTCTTGCCACTTCTCGGCGAGTTTTACCATAGTAAGATACAAACTTACGTCTTCCATCAGGATGATGCCCAATTTGGATTTGTCCCACCCAACGACCATCCTTTCTTTGAAAAATACTGCCTTCATTTTTCCCTCTTCTTGACATTAGAACCAACCCCTTTCAGATTTTTGTGTATTGTAACTTGAAATTATTTGTTTTACAAGTGTTTTCATCTTCTTTTTCATACCTTAGCAAAGATTTTTATATCTTACAAGTAGGTGTGTACAAAAGTGTATTGAAGTGTACTTTTGAAATAGAGTATGATAAATTCAACAGTAAATGATGCAATTTAAAGATGACCTCATTACTACATAGGTCATCTAGGATTAAAGAAATTTGTTGAAAATGGTATAATAGGACTAATTGAGATTGAATGGGACACTTATTTTTGATATAATGCCAGTAGAGAATAAAAGGAGTCGAATGTATGAATTTTAAATTTGATGAAGATACAAACATTGAAGAAAATACCAAAAAGCTACCAAAGCTAAAATCAAGAAAAGTTGAATGGCAAAAACCAAGACAAGGAAGTGATAACGTCATTGAATTAGGGTATCCTTTATATGACAAAGAAGTAGAGAATTGGATCCACGAGTTTTATAGATTAAAGCTATCAGATTTTAATTATCTAGAAAACTATGAAATTTATAAACACAAGGAACTTGAAGAATTGTCATTAGAAGAAACACTTTCCTATATAACCTTTATTATAAGAGGAGAAAGATTCTGCGATGGACATATTGCTGCAGCTTTAGAAGATGGAACAATAGAAAAATTATGCAATAACTTATCATGATAGAGTCAATGCAAGATGTTCATAAGATAGTAATATTGCGTACAAATTAAGATGAAAAATTAGAAGTAGTTTTTATTGAAAAAAATTTACTCTTATTATATAGTAGATATAAGAAAATATCCTATGGCGGTAAAAATTACATTTAATAATATCTTTGAGGGGGAAACGGACAATATGGTTAAAGATAAATTAAAATATACTCCCTTAAATTCAAAAAATTTAAAGGAGGGGTTTTAAATAATGTTAAATAAGTTATTTAAACGAATATTATTTTTAGCAACATTTACATTATTATTTTCAATGATGATTGGAATGACAGTATTTGCAACGGAATCTTATACCATTTTAAATGGAGATTCAACAACAGAAGATGTATTGTTAGTAGGTAACTCTAAAAAAGAGGTGACTCCTACAACATATACAGTATCTTTTGACTTAAATGGTGGAAGTGAGAACGAAGAATATCCACTAGAGCCTTTGATAGTAGCTTCTGGTTCAAATTTCACACTTCCAAAGCGTCCAGATTATCCAGCAATTGTTCTAATTGAAAGCGGAGATTATTATATAACTGTTGATCCACCAGAAGGAAAATGGATTGATGCATTTGAAATTTCAGGGGAAAGGCATGAGCCTGAAGAAGAGATTACTATTAATAGTGATACGGTTATTAAATGTTTATGGAAAGATATTACTTATATAGATAGAGTTGAATTAAATATTGAAGCCCCAATTGTTGGTACTAAAATTGAGGGAGAACTACGCGAAGGTATGAAATACTATGATGTAGATACAATTAGTATAAGACCAGTAATAACAATTCCTAACGGAGTAGATTACAATTTTCGTAGTGGAGCCACTTATTGGGCAGAATCAGGAGATTTTAATCCTTATGTTGGAGAAATTGAAGCTGGAAAAACATATGAGGCATTTACTCTTTTATACTGCGAGGATGATTCACATCAATTCATAGAAGAAGGACTAAAAGTAATTATAAATGGCGAAGAAGCAACCGCTTATAATTCTGTCTTTTTCGTAAGTTTTAATTATCCTATGGAAGCAATTGAGAAAAATGGCCTTTTAAAAGTAGATGAATGGGTAAAAGAAGAAATGACTAAAGCAGAAGAAAAAGGATTAATACCAGAGACATTTTCTTCAATAGATGCGACAAGAGCTATTACAAGAACTGAATTTGCAGCAGTAGCAGTAAAGCTTTATGAAGCAATTAGTGGAGTAAAGGCTACACCTGCTCAAAGCAATCCATTTACAGATACAAGTGATGAGAATATCTTAAAAGCATACGAACTTGGTATTACAAAAGGCACTTCAGAAATAACATTTACACCAGATGATGAAATTACAAGAGAGCAAATGGCAACGATGTTAACAAGAGCTTTAACAAAAGCAGGAATTAATACAGAATATGATATAACAAATACAACAAGATTTGCTGATGATAATGATTTAAGTGATTGGGGCAGACCTTCAGTATACTTTATGGCAAGTTCTAACATTATTAAAGGCGTTGGAGATAATAAATTTAATGGTTTAGGAAATGCAAAAGTAGAAGAAGCAATAGCAATAGCATTAAGAAGTGTAGATGCATTTGCTAAATAATAGTTCAAAACGAGCCGAGAAAATAAAAAACTCTCGGCTCAAACTATATCATAATACTTTGACAAAACATACAACTTGTTCTCTTTTTAAGTAATATTGCGTACAAGTTGGATAAAGAAAAATAGTAATTTCTTAAGGAGATTGGAGTTAAAAAATATATGAAGAATAAGAAAAAAGTAATTATAGCATTGATAATTTGTATAATATTGATTGCTTGTGCTGTATTAGCAATTATGATACATAACGAAAACAGTCTTACTATGTCAGATAACAAACAGGGACAGCCTTTTTTGATAATGCAAATCAACTGAATCAAAAAGACTGTCCATTTTTTATCCAATAGTAGAAAATGAGATTGAATGAGACTTTTATTTTTGATATAATGCCGATAGAAAAAAAGGAGTTGGTTCGATGAAAGTACTAACTATTAAACAGCCATTTGCAACTCTGATTGCAGAGGGAATAAAAGAATACGAATTTAGAACATGGAAAACAAAGTATCGTGGTGAATTTCTGATTCATGCTGGAAAAAGTATCGATAAAAAAGCAATGAAAAAATTTAAACAGTATCATTTGGAATATCCAACTGGTTGTATCATTGCAAAAGCAACTTTAACAGATTGTGTTAGAATTGATGATAACGTCAAAAAAGAATTACAAAACAAAAATCCGTTAGTATATGCTCGTGCAATCAATGATATTTATTGGGATGGATATGGATTTAAACTAGAAAATGTTGAAAAGATAGAACCTATCTATGCAAGTGGTAAATTGAGTTTTTGGGAATATGAAATGGAGGAGTGATAATAATGGAAGAGCGAATGAATAAGAAAGAATTATTAGAATTAATTGATTCTCTTAAAATTAATAAAAATGAATTTTGGGTTTTATCAAGTGGTGCATTAGTTTTAAGAGGCATTTATCCAAATGCAGGTGATCTAGATATTGCTGTAACGGAGAAAGGATTAAATGAATTAAAAAATGCATATGATTTAAAGCAAAAAGAAAATGGTTGGTACATAGTAAATGATAAAGTGGAATGTGTATTAGATACAAAGGAAGATTGGAAAATTGAAGAATATGAAGGAATATTGCTTCAAAATATAGATGAGTATTACAAGTACCTTCAAAATAGCAATCGTGAAAAAGATAAAGCGAGAATTCCATTAGTGGAGGAGTACATGAAAAATAGAATAAGGTGAATTATGTATGAATAATTGGAATATTTATTTTGATAATATAAAAGATGCAAAAACTGGAATGGAAATCATGAAACATTGGGATGTTATTGATGTTTTTGCAAAGAAAAAATAGGAGTGGGATGCTATGGCAACATCAAAAGGATATAAAGACTTTATATTAGAACAACTAGATTTATTAGATAATATAACTTGCAGAGCTATGATGGGAGAGTTTTTGTTGTATTACAATGATGTTTTATTTGGTGGGATTTACGATAACAGATTACTTGTAAAAAAAGTCGATACGAATAAAAAATATAATATGCAAGAACAAATACCGTATGAAACTGCAAAGCCAATGTATTTAGTTGATGATGTTGATAATAAAGAATTATTAAAAGAGATTATAATAGAAACTTGCAAAGGTTTGTCAAGCAAAAAATAGTAAGTTATCGTTGAGATGGTTAATAAAAATTGGAAGGAAAATAAGATGGATATAGGTATTTTTAATAAAGCATATTTGTATTTGAATTGTGGTAAAAAATCGATTGTAATTGAAAATAGATATACATTGAGTAAAAAAATAAATTCTAATGTATTAAAAAAAGCATTGCAAAATATTATTGAAAGATTTCATTATTTTAAATTAAAACCAGTAATTGATGAAAATGGAAATATTGATTTTGTTAAGAACAATGCAGAATTAAATGTTTATGAATTAGATAACAATGTTCATCATTTAGGAACTGAAGAAGTAAATGGATATCTATTTAGAATATCTTTTCAAGATAATAATATATATATTAGCATATCTCATGCAATTGCTGATGGAAGAGGAGTAGCATTATTTGGATGCTCACTAATATATGAATATTTAAAATTAATAGGAATAAAAATTAATTTTAGTGATGAGGTAATAACAAATGAAACTCCAATCAGTGAAACAGAAATGGATACTTTTATATCAAATGAACTAGATAAAAGAGAAGAATATTGCTATGAAGAACCATTTGTATTACCAATTAATTATCAATATTTTAAAACAGAATATGAAAAAAAGACAGTGATAAGCTGGAATGCAGAAGAATTTTCTAGCTTTATACATCAATTGAAATGTACACCTGTTGCATTGATTACTACAATTATAGGAAATGCAATATATAAAAATTATGATGTGAAAGAAAAGAAACTGCTAGTAAGTATTCCTGTGGATTTACGCCCTTTTTATCAAAGCAAAGCACAAGCAAATTTTTTTACTGGCATAAAACTTGAATTTAAGAAGGAATACAAAGATTTACAATTGAAAGAACAAGTAAGAAACATACAAAAAGATCTAGGAGAACAACTAAATATTACAAATTTGAAAAGAAATATATATGGAACAAAAATGTTTTTTAAAAATATAGTTAATAACACTATAAGAACAAAAGCAGAAGCAGAAAAGGTATCTCGCAAATTAGAAGAAATTATGAAATTGCCAGAAGCTACATATATGTTAAGTAATTTAGGTACTATTAATATTCCTAAGCAAATGCAACCTTATATAACGGACTATGAATGTACAACGTCTAATACAACTCTATCTACACTCTATACGATGATGACAACTGGAAATATTGGTAAATTGGTAATTACTCAAAATGATGATTCAAAAATAATAATGAAAGAAATAGTGAATACCTTTATTAAAAATGGAATTAAAGTACAAGTTCAAGATTATGGCAAAATAAGAATGGATGCTGTTGTACCTTATCAATTTGAAAAAAGCTATAATACAATAAAATAGAATTGGAAGAAATGTAGCACTGTTTTGATAAAATTAGCAAGACAAATTACAATTTATGGAGTGAACAGAAATGGAATAAATCTCAAGAAAGTTAGATACTTTTGGGGTTCATTTCACTTTTTCTTACTCTTTTTGTGCAAATGAAAATGATAGTATTGATAGTGGAGGTTAAAGATGAAATACAATGGTTTCTTTTTGAGGTTCTTTGGTGGAACAATGAAAAAGGTAATAATAAGGCATTATAATAATTCTTATGCTAACGAAGTAATGAAAAAAGCCAAAAAGATATATAGAAATATCATAGAAAATGCAGATGATATTGGAGGACTTCGCAATCCTTATGGTTATAATTTCTTTTTTGCAATGGCTTATGTATCGGTATATATGGCAAGTGACAAGAAGATTCCCACAGAAGTGATTAGAGAGATGATGCAAGAGTCATTGAAAAAAGTAAGCTTTGTGTTTAAAACAGTTAATTATAATAATCCTAAAAGTGCAAAGAATTCATTAAAAGAGGTTGATAGATATATCAATTGGTATAATGATAAAAGAGAAAAGAAATATCCAACTTCTTTTGAAATAACAAGAGATAATCCACCATATGAGGATGCTTGTTGGTATAAAATAACAAGATGTCCTATATGCATTACTTGTGACAAATTAGGTGTCAAAGAGATAATGCCACCTCTTTGTGAATTAGATCATTTAATGATTTCTTTTAGACACGGAAAGTTAGATAGAAAACATATGATTTCAAGAGAGGGAGATTATTGTGATTATTTAATTACTGGAGATAAGGAGTGAAACGATGAAACCAGATTATAAAAATTGGGTTCCAAAAGGAATGTGCTATTCTTTTTGGTGTGGAACAATTATATCAATGATATTATTTGTTGTGTTTGGAATATTAAGTGTTGGAATAAGTGGTGTTTGGCATACTGTATTATTTTGGATTTTCTTAGTTTTAGGAATTGCTCTTTTGGCTATTAGTAGTTATATGCAAATTTTGCATAATGCTTTTGATTATAATGGAAAAAGAAAGTTATCGAAAGACATTGTTGAAGGTGTCAGTAAATATGTTGAAGTAGCTGACGGAGATAGAGTATTAGATATAGGTTGTGGCTCTGGAGCTTTGGCAATTAGCGTTGCTAAAAGAAATCCAAAAGCACGTATTATTGGATTAGATAGATGGGGAAAAGAATATGCTTCCTATAATAAACTATTATGTGAGTCAAATGCAAAGGCAGAAGAAGTAAATAATATTGAATTTATACAAGGAGATGCAACGAAACTTCCTTTTGAAGATAATACATTTGATGCTATTACAAGTAATTACTGCATTCATAATATTCCATCAAGCGATAGAAAGAAAATATTATTAGAGCTATTTCGAGTATTAAGGAAAGGTGGAACTTTTGCTATACACGATATATTTTCTAAGAACAAGTATGGAGATATGCAAAAGTTTATGAGTGAACTAAAAGCACAAGGCTATGAAAATGTCCAATTAATGAAAACGGATGATAAATTTTTCAAAAGTAAGAATGAAGCAAAAATATTATCATTAGGCGAATCAGCAGTATTGGTTGGTAAAAAATAAAAGGAGAAAATAATATGCTATTATTTCTTACTTAATTGCATTAATCTTAATAAATACATAAAGCAACCATTTCTAAATATAATTGCTGAGGGATTAAAGAAATATAATATAATGTAAATGAGGGAGTTGATATTGATATGAATATTGGTATGATAGTGGCAGAAGCTGTTATATTTGCTATTTTATTTACGATTATGGTATTTATAATGGCGATTAAGAAAAAGAATACACCATCAAATATTCATAACTATCCTAAAGATATTCAAGACGAATACTTCAAAACACACAAGAAAGTGGAGGTATCTTATAAATCTAAAAAAGTAATTTTGACAAAGGGATTAGGAATTATCATTTTTACAGTTGTGCTTTTTATTTGTTCTTATGTTGCAGGAGCCAAGACATTTCAAGAAGGTTTTTTCATAACATTTATCCTTATGGTATGGATTGGTATTTATGATACATTTTTTATAGATTGGATTCTTTTTGCAAATTTGAAGATGTTTCGTTTGGAGGGAACAGAACACATGGATAAAGAGTATCATCAAAAATGGTTTCATCTAAAAGGAATATTATTCCCTGGAATTATATTTGCTATCATTCCTTCTTTATTAGTTGGATTATTTTGTAGTTTTATAAAATAAAATGATAAAGTGTTAAGGAGATGCGAAATGGCGAAAGATTTTGTGAAGTTGTCTAAAGAATGGTTTGACAAACAAGCACCAGTATATGATGAAACAGATACCATTCTATATTCTAAGTATGGAAAGATTAGTTGTAAGTATATTTATGATTATTTGAAAGATAAAGAGTATAAAAATCTATTAGATATTGGTTGCGGTACTGGTTATTTGATTAACATGCTTTCAAAAGAAAAAGAGGCTGAATATATTGGACTTGATCTTTCTTCTGAAATGATAAAACAAGCCAATAATAAAAATATCCAAAATGCAAAATTTATAGAAGGAAAATCTGATGAATTACCTTTCGAAGATAACACGTTCGATATAGTGACTTGTTCTCAAAGTTTTCATCATTATCCAGAAACGAATAAACCACTACAAGAGGCTTTAAGAGTACTAAAGAAAGGTGGACTTTATATTCTTTCTGATACTGGTGTAGGTCCTTTTGGAATAGTTGGTGTAAAGTTTGATGATTTTCTTTATAGGTGTTTTGCTACAACAGGAGACTGCAATATTTCTTATCTAAAAAAGATGAAAAAAGATATGATGAAAAATGGATTTGAAATTGTACAAGCAGAGAAAGTTACTACTTTTATCTATGCGATAGTTGGCAAGAAATAGAGGGGATGAATGTGAAAGATAAAATAAAAGAATCTTATAAGTCATCTAGTAAAATATATAATGATGTTATGACACAGGGCAGCTTTTGGAGTAAGCTATATATAAAACTTTTTTGGCAAGGTGTAGATGACAATGAAGTAGCAGAAAAAGTATTAGAATATATACCAAATAATTTTAATGGAAAGATACTTGATGTACCAGTTGGAACGGCTATATTTACTTATAAAAAATATAAAGAATTAAAGAAAGCCCAAATTATTGGAATTGACTATAGTGAAGATATGCTAAAACAAGCACAGAATATATTATCTTGTAATGATATTACTAATGTTGAACTTGTACAGGGAGATGTAGGAGATATTCCTTATGAAGATAATTCATTTGATTATGTACTAACAATGAATGGTTTTCATGTTTTTCCAAACAAAGATAAAGCCTTTAAAGAAATAAGTAGAGTATTGAAACGAAATGGAAAACTAATTGCTTGCTTTTATATCAAAGATAAATTTAAAAGAACAGATTGGTTAGCCAATAACATACTTGACAAAAAAGGTTGGTTTTCAAAACCGTTTGATACTGAGGAAGATGTAAGAAATAGATTAAGTGAGTATGGTTATAAGGTAATTGATTTTGAAGTAAGAGGTTCTATTGTTATATTTTGTGCTGAAAAATATGATGAATAATTATCGGAATATTTTGATATTCCGATTATCAAAAAAATTAACAAACAGGGACAACCTGGACTGCGGTGGATTTTTTCCACACCTTGCAATCCAAACTGTCCCTACTTAATTTTTTATAGAGATGTTCGGTGACCTATTTAAAGAATAGGTCACCTTTTACGATGGCTTTTGGAAGATTAATTTAAGGACATTAAGACCATCGATGAAACCTTGCTTATAATACTTCTCATTGAAATAACCACTCTCTACATTTAAATTTTGAATGAAATCATCAAGAATTAGTAGAATATGATTTGCTTCTTCGTCACATTTTTCGTTGATAAGAGATTCAAGGTTAGTATAAATATCCCCAGAATTACAATTAGCTTGTAGGAACTCCTTATCTTTTTCGGTAGTATGGGCAATATCCTCCAAACGTGCTTCAAATATAACATTTAACAGATCATTATTCATAACAAAACCTCCTAAAATCAAGTTTTGTGTATGTTAACTCTGAAGAGGGAACTTAGCAAGTCTTTTCTCAAAGAAATAATTGATTTATCGACAATATTCGACAAAAAGCAATAGTAGACAAGATTTGAAAGCTATGATATATTAGTAAAAAGTTTGATGAGGAGGGAAATAGCAAGAAATGGAGCATATTTTAAAACTAAATCCCAAGTATTTTGAATATATGAAAAATGGTACTAAAATTATTGAAGTAAGATTAAATGATGAAAAGAGAAGAAATATAAGAGTAGGGGATTTAATAATATTTAAGAAGGAACCAGATTTAGTTGAAGAAATTCATACAATAGTAGAGAATCTTATATACCAAGACAGTTTTCAAAAATTAGTTGATGAAATAGAAACATCTTTGTATTCGGATGTGACTGAAACAAAAGAAAAATACTTAGAGGATATATTTCATTTTTACACGAAAGAAGAAGAACAAAAATATGGCGTTGTTGGAATAAAAATAAAGAAGGTGTAAAATGAAAAAAGTTTTATTAGATACAAATATGTTCATATATCTTTTGGACCATCATGTTTTGAATCCAAAAGTTGAAAAATTAACAAGAATGCTTTTTGACTCAGAAGAATATAAAATTGTTATTCACCCAAAAACAATAGTTGAGGCGCAAAAGATAAAAGATCCAGTATTAAAAGAAATCTTTTTATCTAAATTACGTATTTACAAACAAATTGATAAACCTCCAATTCCATCAGAAGAGTTTATAAAAAGTTTGAGAGTTTCATCTGATAATGATGAAATTGATATAGAGTTATTATATTCTGTACAAAAAAATTGTGTGGAGTACTTTATTACAAATGATAACGATTTGAAGAAAAAAGCATCTCGAATAGGACTGGGTGAAAGGGTTTTAAGTATTGATGAAGCGTTGGAGTTTTTCAAACCTGTAAAGGAAGAATTTGTAGATATTCCTGCTTTTATAGAAGAAGACTATTTACGAAATATGGAATTAGATGACCCGTTTTTTACAAGCCTAAGAAATGATTATTGGGGATTTGATAATTGGTTTTTAAGAAAGAAAGAAGAAAAGGCATATGTAATTAGAAATGATAAAAGACAAATAACATCATTTTTAATGCTTAAAGAAGAACCAGAAGATGATGTAGACCAATCTCTATTAAAGCAACTGCCGAATCAGAAAAGAATTAAAGTATCAACGTTTAAGGTAACAAATAGAGGAAAAAGAATAGGAGAAACATTTATAAAAATAATGCTTAGATATGCAAGCAAAAGGAATGTTAATCTTTTATATGTAACAGTATTTCCAAAACAGGCTCAGTTAATAACTCTACTATCTGATTATGGTTTCACACTTTATACACAAAAAATGACAACCAACTCAGAAGGAATTTCTTTAATGGAAAATGTATATGTTAAATATTTGGATGATTATACTAGTTTCCCTAATATCGAATATACCAATCAGGGAATTTTCCTAGTTCCTATTAGACCAGAGTACAATAAGTTGTTATTTCCTGAATCAGAAATTAATTTCCAGCTATCATTGGATGATTATAGAGGTGAAATAACTTCGTCAAATGCTATAAAAAAAGCATATATATGTAATTCCAATACGAAACAAATTAAAAATGGAGATTTATTATTCTTTTACTCGACAAGAGAAAACATGAGAATGACAGCAATAGGGGTCGTTGATGAGGTATATGATCGTTTTGATAGTATTGACGATATTTTCGACATAGTGAGAAAAAGAACAGCGTATTCTAATGAACAATTAAAAGATGTTGCAAGATTAGATAGCTTAGTAATCTTATTTAAACACTACTTATCTTTTGAACAAGAAATTAGATATAGAGATTTAATAGAAATGGGTGTTATATCCAGTGGAATTCAACAAATTCAAAAAATAAATCAAGAAAAGATGAGTTTAATCATTTCAAGAGATGATAGTGTCGCAAATCATATAAAATTTAATTAAGAATAAGACAAATTGCAAAAAGAAGCAATTTGTCTTATTTTTTGCTTTACTATTCTTTTTCATATGGTATAATTGTATTAACAATAATGCTTATAAGCATATATGTTAATAAAGGAGAAGAAATGGATAAAAAATTTGGAGAATTGGTTAAACAATATAGAGGAAACAGGAGCTTACAAAATCTTGGAAATGAAATTGGGGTTACTGCTTCATACTTATCAGATATTGAAAAAGGAAATAGAATTCCTTCTATAGATAAAGTTGATAAACTTATTAAAGTATTTAAATTAGAGGGGAAAGAAAAAAATCAATTTTACGATTTAGTGGCCGATGAAAGTCCAAACAAATATAAAGTTTCAGGAGATATTGCAGAATACATAATGAAAAATGATTACTTGAGGGAACTCATAAGATTGGCTAAAGAAAAAAATGTGAAAAAAACGTATTGGAAAAATAAAATCGAAGAGATTAAAGCAGAGGGGGTATAACTATGTGTAATATATTAATATCTATTAATCCAGAACATGTTGAAAACATTTTTAATGGAAGTAAAAAGTATGAATACAGGAAGGTTAAATGCAAAAAAGAGATTGATAAAATAATAATATACTCAACTTATCCTGTTAAAAAGGTTGTAGGTGAAGCAACTGTGGAAGAAATACTAGAAGATTCTCCAGAAGTTATATGGAATGAAACAAAGGATGAATCGGGCATTAATCTTAATTTCTATGAACAATATTTCAAGAATAGAAATAAGGCTGTGGCATATAAATTGAAAGACATAAAAAAATATAATAAACCTAAGTCCTTATTGAATTATGGAATTAAATCAGCACCACAATCATATGTGTATGTTTAAAAAGGTTATTTAATAGAAGATTTAATAAGTAGAAAGGACAAACCATGATTTATATTACAGGTGACACTCATGCAGATTTTTCAAGATTTGAAGATGGTAAATTTTCAATACAAAATGAAATGACGAAAGATGACTTTGTAATCATTTGCGGTGATTTTGGTGGCGTATGGACTTATGAAATGGAAAGTATTTTAGAGCAAAAGAATTTAGATTGGCTTAATACTAGAAATTTTACTACACTGTTTGTAGATGGAAACCATGAAAACTATACAAGATTATATAATGATTATCCAGTAATAGAATGGCATGGTGGAAAAGTACATAAAATTAGAGATTCTGTATTACACTTAATGCGTGGAGAAGTTTTCGACATAGATGGAAAAACAATATTTGCATTTGGTGGTGCAAGATCACATGATATTCAAGATGGAATACTTAATTTAGATGAAGAGGAGAAGATATATGAATATCGAAAAAGAGGTGCATATTTTAGAATAAGAGATTATTCTTGGTGGGATTTAGAATTGCCAACGGAAGCGGAAATGAAAAATGGAATTGCAAATCTGGAAAAGAATAATTTCAAAGTAGATTATATTATTACACATTGCTGCCCAACCAATGTTCAAACATTAGTAAATTTAAGATATAAAAAAGATTACTTAACTGATTATTTGCAAACGATAGCAGAAAAGTGTGATTTCAAAAAATGGTTCTTTGGACACTATCACGAAAACAAACATATTAATCCTCAATACACATTGATATATGAAGGTATAGAACCATTGGAATATGTTAAAGAGTTCATATAAATGTAATATATTATGGAGGTTAATACAATGAAAGATGGTAAAACGCCTGATCCAAATACAATTTATCCGATTAACGGATATGATAAAGAAATATATATAAAGCCGACTATTAAGAACAAAAACATTATTGTAGGAGATTTTTCATATATTGCAGATTCTGATTTTGAAAGCCATGTAACACATCATTATGAATGGAATAATGATAAGTTAATTATAGGAAAGTTCTGTCAGATTGCTTCAGGAGTTGAATTTGTAATGAATGGAGCAAATCATCAAATGAATGCTGTTTCTACATTTCCATTTTACACTTTAGAAGGATGGGAACAAACACCACCAACACAAAATGATTTACCAATTAAGGGAGATACTATTATTGGTAATGATGTGTGGATAGGTCAAAACGCGACTATTCTTCCAGGAGTACATATTGGAGATGGAGCAATCATTGGCGCTAATAGTGTTGTTGGAAGTAATGTTGAGCCATATACGATTGTAGCAGGCAATCCATCAAAGCCAATTAGAAAAAGGTTTGATGATGAATTAATTGATATTATGGAAAAGCTAAAATGGTGGGATAAGAGTATTGAAGAAATAAATGGTTTAATTCCATTATTAACATCAAGTGATTTAGAAAAAGTGAAAGAAGAATTATCAAAATTAGTTTAAGATAGATGCCCTCGTTACTGAAGAGGGCATCTTTTGCATTATAAGACTCAACTTTCATACTGATGATGACGTCAAATGTCAGTACAAAAATCAAATTGCAAAGTGCTAATCTTTCCTTGACAGTCTATCTACAGTCAACCCCACGGAAAATACGGAAAATACGGAAAGAAAAACTAAGACACGAATCATACTTAGAGTGTCAGAAAACGTAAGCGTATCAGTGCATATATGGTAAAAAACAAAGAATTTCCCGAAGGCCTTAGTAAAAATTACTACATCAAAAAAATTCTATATCTTGATACATATCGAGATTGCAAAAACTTTCTTTTTTGATATAATCAGAATATAAGGAACAATTAGTAATTATAAATGCAAATAGTAAGTTAAAAGGGAGTGATTTCATGCCACTCGGAGTAACAATAGCTATTATATTTGTAATTGAGGTTAGAATTTATGCTGATTTGAAAAAGAGAAATAAATATTTATTAGAATAAATAATAAGTTATGAGGGATATCATATATGAAAACAAAAGAACGAAGTTATTTTCAACTTTAAAAATGCGTGAAAGCAAAAGCAGAGATGGCATATATACCATCTCTGCTTTTATTAATTAGAAACCACCGCCATAGTCGTAGGTCGGACGACCATCCTTGGTAGAATGAACATTGGTGATGCTACCGTCAGGCTGGATGTCGTACGACAAATGCCAGTTGCGACTCGTCGCATAAACAGAAACATGCGTCACTCCACCAGAATGGGTTTCGTGCTTGCCACCACCAGCGGCAAGAATCGCCCGCTCCATTTCCTGAACATTCACCTTACCAGGATTATTGTACAGCGCCATAGAAGATCTCCTCTTCATTTTATTTTTAATACGCTATTTGCGTATTAAATGCTCAAATATAATTATATAGATTTGAAAAGAATAGCCATATGTCTTATAACATACGACATAATATCATAGCTTATGCATTATGTCAACGTTTTTACGAAAACTTTTTCAATATTTTTCTGAACTTATACGTAATTCAATAATTTATTCGTTAATTTTGATATCAAAGATAAAGTGCAAAAATCGTCAAAATAAAGTGCAAATATTGCACTTTATTTCTTGCTATTGCTGAAAAAAGTTGGTATAATAGTATATAGGAGGTAGTTTCAATGGGTAAAAATAAAAATTGGAATGTGGAATTATCTGAATATATTAAGCAAGGTGAACCAACTAGAGTAGAAAAAACAAAAGCATGGGAAACAGCAATTGGGCTTCAGGATGTTGATGGATTGAAACCTTCTAAATATTTGATTAAAACAGCGAAAGAACATATTGAAGGAAATATTGATATTGCAGAAGCAAAGGAAAGAATTAATCAATACTACGAAGAAGTAGATAATAGGAAAAAGATAGAAGAGGAAAATGAAGAAGCGGATAAAGTTGCTGTTAGAATCACTGAGATTTTAAGTGAGAAAACTTTTAGCTTTATTCCAAATGAATTATTAAATATTCATAAGAGATTATTTAATGGTATTTTTAAGGGTGCTGGAGTATATAGAGATTATAATTTTACTAAAAAAGAATGGGTGTTAAATGGTGATACTGTTTTATATGCACCATTCGAAACGATAAAAGAGGCTTTAGAATACGACTTTAATCAAGAAAAAGAGTTTTCATATAAAGACTTAGGTATGGAAGAAGCAGTTAAGCATATATGCAAATTTGTTTCAAATATATGGCAGGTGCATCCGTTTTGTGAAGGTAATACAAGAACGACAGCAGTATTTTTAATAAAGTATTTACGAACATTTGGATTTAATGTAAATGATGATATTTTTGCAGACAATTCATGGTATTTTAGAAATGCTTTAGTGAGAGCAAATTATAAGAATTTTGATAAAGGGGTTTTTGAAGATATAACATTTTTAGAAAAATTCTTTAGCAATTTGTTAATGGGAACAAATTATGAATTAAAAAATAGATACTTGCATATCGATTATAAATCAGATACTGATGACAAAAAAATTAATGAGAGTAAATATACAATAGAAGAACAAGCAATCATTAATCTATTAAAAGACAATCCAACAATAAACCAAGAAGAAATTGCAAAACATATTGGCAAGTCTTTAAGAACAGTTAAAACATATATGTCTGAAATGCAGGAGAAAGGTATAATCGCAAGAAAAAATAGTAAGAAAAGTGGCGAGTGGATCATATCATAATAAACATTCAATTTATGGTGTCCTCATTATTGAAGAGGGCATCTTTTTTATATATCAAGATCTACCTTGACAGTCTATTTACAGTTGAACCCACGGAAAATACGGAAAATATGGAAAATAGAGAAAATACGGAAAGCATAATCAAGTGTCAACCAAAGCTTAGAAACTCACCAACTTCGCCAATAGTAACTATTACATCAAAATTCAAAAGGACTACCCCGAAGGTATTAGTATATCTATTATTATCTAGACTCGGGGACATTCATCATTTGTCTAAATAGGTGGAGCTTTATTGGACATCCCCAAGTCTAAATTTAACAGAAAGTGATACAATTTAAATATGATCTCATTACTACATAGGTCATCTAAGATTAAATTATTTTTTGTACAAGTCGTTAGAAATAAAATGTTGTTGTAAACATACTTATTTTTTGATATGATATTTTTGAAATGAAAGTGCTAATTTTAAGAGGGTTAGATAGAATATGAAAAGAAGAAAATGAACCTTCCTCTTAAAGAAAATTTTAAAAGGGAGGATTTTTTATGCATAGTAAATTAAAGTTTTTAGGTATGCTAATAATTGTTATCTCGATGGTGTGTTTTGTTCCAACAGTATTTGGTGCAAAAGAAATATTTATAAATAAAACAATAGATAAAATTGTTATTAATTTTGACTATGAAGCATATCCAGCCAATACAACAAGAACTTATGGAGAATTAGCTAATGATTTACGATATACTTATCCAAGGGATGCTTCATATTCAACTGATACCTATTGTTTTGTTGATTCAAATCATATAGGACTTAGTTATAAGAAAAATGGAGAAATAATAGCTGTTCCTTATCCAGAATATGATAGTAAAATTAATGCAAATGATGAACTATATGTGTCTTACTGGATATATCCAGCAACAAGTAAAGGCTATGAATTTGGTAGCTCTGAAGCAAAAGTAATATTTAACGATAAAGAACTACCAAAAACAGAATATGTATATAAAGATCGTTCTTCATTTATTTTACTTTATATCCATATACCTATTATTGAAGGAACAAAAGTGGATAGAGTTTTATTCGAAGAGTTTGAACCTATATACGATGGTCAACAATACATTTCAA
The DNA here is from genome assembly GCA_017469465.1 of Clostridia bacterium. GTDB lineage: Bacteria > Bacillota > Clostridia > TANB77 > UBA1234 > UBA1234. Next base: position 75,259 of record JAFUGH010000014.1, read on the forward strand.
ATGTGGAGATTGATAATTCATTCGATGTTCCATGTACTATAACGAAACAAGGCTTTCTAATGTTTAATAAAGAATTAACTGGAACAGCTAAAAAAGGTGAAACAGTTGGGCAATATGTTATCGTAAAACTTGACGAAGGATATTATTGGGCTGATGATTCGATTGGTAGAATAGTTGGAACACGAAATACTTTCTCACAAGGCGAAAAAATAAGTGATAATGAATATAAATTCATATATGTCTATACAATTGAAAGCAAAAAAGATTTATTAGTAATTCATGATTTGCCAGATATCATAGAATACAAAGAAGGAGAAGAGGTTAAACTATCAATTTATGCTACTTCTGGTGCTACTAAAGTTCAATGGAATGAAGTAATTGATTTAGGAGGGAAAAAAGGAACCAAAGAAATTCCAATTGAAGGAGCAACAACTAATACTTTAGATTTAGGTAAGATTGATAATACTTACGATGGTAAACATTATAATATTGTTGCTTCGGATGATACAGGAGCAATTAGAAAATCTAAAACTTTTACTTTAAAATGTACTGGGGTTGTGGAAACAACGCAAATAGAACAACCTGCAAAAACTGAAACACCAACACACCAACCTATACAAACAGAACAACAAAAGACTGAAGTTAAGTATAAAGTTGAATTTAATTCAAATGGCGGAAACATTGTTGCGACTCAAGAAGTAGCAGAAAAAGGAAAAGTAACAAAACCAGCTACTCCAACAAAAGATGGATATACATTTGATGGTTGGTATACGGATGAAAAATTAACAAAAGTATTTGATTTTAATACAGCAATAAATAGTGATATTACTTTATATGCAAAATGGAATGTAACTAAAAAAGAAGAACAACCAACTATTTCAATAGAGCCAACAACAAATCCATCGCAACCAAATGAAGGAAAAAAGGAAACTTGGAGCAATGCTTCAGAGTGGGCGAAAGAAGAATTATACAAAGTAAATGAAGAAAATCTAATGCCTTGGATATTTGACAAAGAGGATTTAACAGTAAATATTACAAGACGTGAATTTGCTTATGTAGCAGTAAAATTATATGAGAAGATAACGAATGAGAAGTTAGTAGAATCGAAAGAAAATCCATTCATAGATACAAGTGATATTGAAGTTTTAAAAGCATATAATATTGGTATCACAAATGGTACATCTGCAACAACATTTTCACCAGATACTTTAATCACTCGTGAGCAAATGGCAACAATGATGACAAGAGCGGTTTCAAAAGCAGAAATTGATACGAAAGTAGATTTAAGTAAGGTAAGTAAGTTCGCAGATGATAGCGAGATGCACGATTGGGGCAAAGAGTCAATCTACTTTATGTCTAACATAGAGATAATTAAAGGAATTGGAAATAACACGTTTAATGTATTGGGCAATGCGACAAGAGAACAAGCATTACTGATATCAGTAAGGAGTGCAGCAAAGTTTAGCAGTGCGAAATGACCCAAGTGGGACAACCTTTTTTGGTTAGCAACTCTTGTTTAATGGTGTCTATTGTCAATTAGGGACATTCCTTTTTGACAAAAATAAGGATGTGATTTTTTTGAAAAATTTTTTAAATAATATTAGATGTGTAGAAAATGACATTAAATTAAAAAATAAAATAATGAATAGCATACTAATTTTTCTATTTGGAATAGTTCTAGGAATGTTTTCTAAATGGTTAGATAATTTAGTACTTGATAGTAACATTTGGTGGATGAAAATTATTGAAAAATTTGATTTGAATTATTTCTTTTCTGAAATGGCCATTTGGCTTTTTATAGCTATTGCTATTTCAGTTTTTAGTAAGTCTCCGTTAAGAGCTAGTGTTAATGTTTTTCTATTTTTTATTGGTATGTGTATTAGTTATCATTTATATACAATTATATTTAGTGGATTTAATCCTCAAAATTACATGATGATATGGTATGGATTGACTATTATATCACCACTTCTTGCATATATATGTTGGTATAGCAAAAGTGAAAAAAAATTATCAATTATTATAAATGCTTTGATAATGTTTATAATGTTTGCGAGTTGTTTTAGTTTTGGAATGTTTTATTTTGATTTTAAAGGAGCTTTATACACAATCGTATTTATAGGTACTTGCATAGTTTTGTATAAGAAACCTATAAATTTAGAAATTAGTTTAGTAGTAATAGGTTTAGTACTAGCATTTATGATAAAAATACCTTTTATAAGTGGCTGATGATGCGAGGTATGATGTAATAGAGCTGTTCCTATTTGTCATGTGGTGATGAATAGCTGATTGGAGGAATTAAAATGATTTTTAGGTTGGCATGTGTGAATGATTTGAGTAGTATAAAAACAATGTATGAGGAAATTATAGAGAATATGAATCAAAATAATATTTGTATTTGGAATGAGTATTATCCGTTTGAATGTTTTGAAGGAGATATTAATAGTCAAAGGCTTTACGTACTGGAAGAAAATGATAGTATTGTAGCTGCATGTGCTTTGTGCGATTCTAATGAAGCAGAAAAAAATATGAAGTGGAAAAATGAAGAAGCCAGAGCTTTATATATTGATAGATTGGGAGTAAATGTAAATTATCAAGGAAAAGGATATGGTTCTTTGGTAATTAAAAATGTGATTGAGATAGCAAGAAAGAATCAATTTGAATATTTAAGACTATTTGTAGTAGATATCAATAATCCAGCGATTTGCTTATATGAAAAGAATAGATTTGAAAAACTTAATGGAGTTTATGAAGAAAAGATAAATGAAAAAGTAACATTAAAAGAATATGCCTATGAAATGAAAATTTGAACAACTGGGACAACCTTTTTTGTTCACATCCACATATGGTCAGCATTAAAAAATGATCCAAAAAGACTGTCCCAATTGTTCATAAAATTTATAAAAAAAGGACTTAAAATATGTCAGTTACATTTAGTGATTTTTTAAATAATTTAATAAGTACACCAGTTTTATTTATTATTTCTATTTTAATATCAGCAGTCATGTTTATTAATGGATGTTCGGATGTGCCAAATGCTATTGCTACTTGTGTTTCTACAAGAAGTTTAAGTCCTAAAAAGGCATTAGTATTAGCAGCAATTTTTAATTCTTTAGGAGTTTTTGTTGTTACGTTGATAACATCGAAGGTAGCAGAAACGGTATTTCATATTGTCAATTTTGAAAGCGATGGCATGAGTAGTATCATTGCTCTATGTAGTGCTTTAATCGGAATTGTATTATGGTGTACAATATCTTGGCTTTTTGGAATTCCTTCAAGTCAGTCGCACGCCTTAATTGCAGGTATCTCTGGAGCTGCAATAGCTTTGCAAGGCAATCTATCGGGAATTAATTTCGAAGAATGGAAGAAGGTTCTATACGGTTTATTTATCATAAATATTCTTGCATTTTTTATGGGATTTTTAATAACAAAATTAATTGAAAAAATTTGTAAAAACATGGATAGAAGAAAAACGAATCGATTTTTCAAAAGGATGCAGATTTATGGTGCTGTTTCAATGTGCTTTATGAATGGTGCTCAAGATGGACAAAAATTTATGGCAATTTTATTATTAGGCGTTGTACTTGCAAATGGAAATACACAATTATTAGGTAGTTTTTCTATCCCGATTTGGCTTATGATTTATTGTTCATTACTAATAGCAATGGGTGCTATTATTGGTGGAATAAGAATTATAAAAACGATTGGAACGAAAGTAAGTAAGGTGGAAAGATATCAGGGAACTGCAGCAGATATTTCAAGTACATTGTGCTTAATAGGATCTTCTATTCTTGGTATTCCAGTTAGTTCAACACATACAAAAAACTGTGCTGTTATGGGAGTAGGAGCTTCAAAGAGATTATCAAATGTTAATTGGAAAGTGGCTAAAAATATTGTACTAACGTGGCTACTTACATTTCCTGGATGTGGTTTATTAGGGTATATTTTAACGAAAATTTCTATCTCTATATTTTTGTAAAGGTAAAGGTGATTTCAGTGAAGAAAAAAGAAAATTATAATTATTTTACGGAGTTAATAACAATTACAGAGCATATAGTAAAATCTGCAGAAACTTTAAAAAATGTTATAGAAAACTTTAATCTAGAAAAATTAAATATGGAAATTCACGAAGTTCATGGCTTAGAAAATGAAGCGGATAAGATAGTGCACACAATGAGAAACAATCTTGTCAAAGATTTTCTCCCGCCCATTGATAGAGAAGATATTGCTCTTATTAGTCATAAATTAGATAATATAGAAGATGGAATAGATGAGGTATTAATTAATATAAAAATACTAGATATTACAGAAATAAGGGAAGAAGTAATAGAACTTGTAAATATATTACTTTCCTCTTGCAAGGTTGTGCAAGAAATATTTGTTGCATTTAATAATTTAAAAAATTTAGAGCTTGTGAGTCAAAAAGTAATTGACGTTAATCAATTGGAAGAGAAGGGAGATAGAGCATATGAAAAACTCATGACATCTTTATATAAAACTGAAAAGAACTCGATCAATTTAATAAAATGGTCGAGCATATATAATTGTCTTGAAGAAACGATTGATAGTTGTGAAGAAATTGCTGATTCTATGCAAGATGTTGTGATGAAAAATTCATGACCAAGTGGGACAGCCTTTTTTGTTCACAAGGATAATTTTTTTGAAAGAGGGGATTATAAATGAACAAGTATATTAATTTAACAGAGGAGAATATGGAGGAAGAACATATTTGTTGTGCAATAGGAGATCCAAAACATCAAGAAGGTGTTGAGAAAAAGAAGGAATGGATGAAAAAGAAGCTAAAGGATGGCCATGTTTTTAGAAGACTGGATGCGAGAGGAAAAATCTTTATTGAATATGAACCATTAGATACAGCTTGGGTACCAATTAGTGGTAAGAATTATGAGTACATATATTGTTTATGGGTTGCTGGTAGTTTTAAAGAAAAAGGGATTGGAAGAGAACTATTAGAATATGCGATTGATGATGCAAAGAAACAAAAAAGAAATGGTATTTGTACTATTGTATCCAAAAAGAAAAAGCCTTTTATTGGGGATAAGAAATTTTTTGAACATTTTGGATTTGAAGTTGTAGATGCTATCTATGATTATGAGCTAATGGCTTTATCGTTCAAAAAAGGAGAAACACCTAAGTTTAATGAAATGGCAAGAAGTATGAAGATTAAGGATAAAGATTTTACCATTTATTATAGTAATGAATGTCCATATGTAGAATACGAAGTGAAAGAATTATCCGATTATGCAAAGACTAATAAGATAAAAATTAATTTTGTTAAAATTGACTCTTTAAAGAAAGCAAAAGATGCTCCTTGTGTATTTAATAATTGGGCAAATTTTTATAAAGGAGAATTTATATCGAATACAATACTAAATGCAAATGCATTAGAAAAGTTATTAAAGTAACAAAGATAGACAGTCTGGATTGCAAAGTTTGGAAAAATCTACTGCAATCCAGATTTTTCATGTTTGACAAAAAGTTTTAAAGGAGATAGGTATGGATAATTTAAAAAAATTAAAGAATGGCGAAATGGTGGTCCTATTTAACAAATGTGATTGAATGAAACCAATTTTTTTGATATAATCACGTTAGAAAAAGAGGAGGTTATATGATGGAAAGAATAAAAAAATTATTTGGTGGAATTGACTTAAGCTGGAAAAAGTTAATTATATTTGCAATAATTACAGCAGTATATACAGCAATTATGGCTATCATCCCAATCACTGCAGATACATCTTTTAGAGATATAGCTGCCACACTTGAATGGTGGATATTATTTGGTGTAATTATTATTTGCAATAGTAAGTCTAATTTAGATTCTGCTTTAAAATGTTTTGTATTCTTTTTAATTAGTCAACCTTTAATATATTTGTTACAGGTTCCATTTAGTTGGCAAGGTTGGAATTTGTTTTCATATTATAAATATTGGTTCATATGGACACTACTTACAATTCCAATGGGATATATTGGATATTACATAAAAAAAGACAATATATTCAGTGTAATCATTTTACTCCCAATGCTAATATTACTAGCTATTATGGGTATAGGATTTTTCAGCAGTGCATTGGCAAGCTTTCCACATCATCTATTATCTGGTATATTCTGCTTTATTGCAATAACACTTATTATACTAGGAGTATTAAGTAAAAAGAAAAATATAATACTATCATTTGCTGTTATTATTACATTTACAATTGTCTATGTGTTAATTAGCAATGGAATATTATTTGATACATATAAAAAATACGAAACATATGAAGATTTAAAAGAATATGGCATTACATTAAGTGATGAATATTACGTTTCTGGATTTTTTAGTACAGAACAAGGAACTGCTGAACTAATTGAAAAAGATGGAGAGCATGTGTTGAAATTAACTGGAATAAAAAATGCAATTTATAAATTTGGTATTTCTAGTGAAGATGATACGCAATTAAGATTTGAATATCACTTTGATAATGATGGAAAATTAGTTTTAGAAAAAGTTGATGTCAATTAGGGACATACCTTTTTGACGATACATGTAACATCAAAAATGGTTACTCATGTTTAATATTTTTGACCAAGTGGGACAACCTTTTTTGGTCAGCAACACTTGGGCAATGTCGAAAAATTGAACAAGAAAGGTTGTCTCGTTTGTTCAGTTCCATTTGTTCATTTTATAACTGCATCATTAGCTGTAAATTCTTCAAGAGAATTTTCTTTTACTTGGATACAAACATAGGAAATAGAGTTATCTTGTGCTGCAAAAAATTGACGTTCAGCAGTTGGCGAAATTCTAATCCAATCTCCAGCAGTTAAATTAATTTCTTCATTGTCAATAACTGCTTTACCAGTTCCACATGTGATATAATAAATTTCTTCATTTTTCTTGTGAGAATGCACGAAAGGTACTTTTTCTCCAGCAGATATGGTATTAACACTTATTTCTGCACCTGTTAAACCTAACTTATCGTGTAATTCTACTCTTGGTGCATTTTCTAAACTTACTTTCTTATAATTTGACATTTTAATTTTCCTCCTTAAATTAACTTATAATAAATATATATCATACTAAATATTCAAAAACAATTACGCACTTTAAAGTAACTATATACATATTTTAAAATACGTATTATAATATGAATTAATGTGAGGTGTATGGATATGAGAAATAAAGCAGAATTACCAGAATGCCCTGTTGCAACAACAGTATCATTGATAGGTAATAAGTGGAAATTATTAATAATAAGAAATTTAATGACAAGAACATGGAGATTTAATGAATTGTTGAAATCGTTGGAAGGAATTTCACAAAAAGTATTAACTGATAATTTACGACAATTAGAAAATGATTCTATTATTTACAGGAAGGATTATCATACGAACCCACCAAAAGTCGAATATGGAATGACTGATTTGGGATTAGAATTAAGCAATACATTAGAGGTATTGGCATCATTTGGTGAATTTTATAAATCACAAATATGATCAAAGAGTAAAGGAGATGCGAAATGGCGAAAGATTTTGTGAGGTTGTCTAAGGAATGGTTTGATAAACAAGCACCAGTATATGATGAAACAGATACCATCCTATATTCTAAGTATGGAAAGATTAGTTGTAAGTATATTTATGATTATTTGAAAGATAAAGAGTATAAAAATCTATTGGATATTGGTTGTGGTACTGGTTATTTGATTAATATGCTTTCAAAGGAAAAAGATGCGGAATATGTTGGTCTTGATCTTTCTTCTGAAATGATAAAACAAGCAAATAATAAGAATATCAAAAATGCAAAGTTTATAGAAGGAAAATCTGATGAATTACCTTTTGAAGATAACACGTTCGATATAGTGACTTGTTCTCAAAGTTTTCATCATTATCCAGAAACGAATAAGCCATTACAAGAAGCTTTAAGAGTATTAAGGAAAGGTGGACTTTATATTCTTTCTGATACTGGCGTTGGACCTTTTGAAATTGTTGGTGTAAAGTTTGATGATTTTCTTTATCGATGTTTTGCTACAACAGGAGATTGCAATGTTTCTTACTTAAAAAAGATGAAAAAAGATATGATGCAAAATGGATTTGAAATTGTACAAGCAGAAAAAGTTACTACTTTTATATATGCGATAGTTGGAAAGAAGTAACAAACGAGGACACTATTTTTTGTTAACTGTGAATGAAAAAAGAGTGAAACTTTTTTGCATTTGTATTGTCTAATAGTTATGAAAGGTTGTGAGAGAATGAAGAAAGTATTATTAATTGTGATGAGTTTTATTTTAATTTGGGGATTGATGGCTTGTGATAAAGGAAACGATAAAACGTACACTTTCAAAGGTAAAGTCGTTGAAATGTATATGAATAATCTTATTGTTGAACCATTAGAAAATGAAGACATAAGACGTTCGGCAGATAAAATTCAAGTGTGGATTGGACAAACTCCAACATTTCACCCACCAATATTTCCAGAGGGCACCTTAGTGGAAATAGAGTATGATGGAAATGTTGCTGAAACATATCCTGTACAAATTAATGCAATTACTTTAAGGACAATTGATGAAGAAGGAAATGATGTTATCCCACCGATATCTCAAATGGAAAGCAACAAAATTACGATTAAGAATGGTAAAAACGATTATGATTCAATCAATGTAGGAAGAATAGAAAGTTTCATTGAAAATTCTAAAAATGGCAATGATGATGAAATTGAAGTTACACAATATACTATTGAAGGAGATCCTATTATTACTACCGTAAGGTATAACGGAACTGATGGTACATTTCAAACTATTAGGGATACAACACAAGATAAGTTTGGTGCCCCAGAGATAATAAAGAAAGAGTATGATAATAGTTATAGGGCGGTGCTAAGTGGCGAAGTCCTATCCAAAGATGGTGCTGAAAGAAGTTATTATGCATTTCAATTAGTAAGTGAAGAAGAAACAGTAGATATTTGTATGTTTAATTATTAAGATAATGTGTTAAAAGTTGGGCAAGTAAGGATACTTGCTCAATTTTTTAGTATTTGAGTAAAGCAAGTAAGAGATAGTATTTATAAAATGATAAATTTACAAAAATTACATCACTCATTCAAAATTATTCCAAATTTTTTTCATATACTTTAATTATACTAAAGAATGATTGGAGGTGAAGTATATGAATAAAAACTTAAAAAGAGCATTAGGAGGAGGTGTAATTTTAGTAGGGCTATTTGGTGCAAGTGTATTTGCAGCAAGCACAACCAACGAAGTAAAAGATAATGCTTCTTTGAAAGTAAAGAAAGGTAATCATTCTCAATATGCTATGGTAAAGCATGTAGACAAGTCTTCTTTATCTGAAGAAGAGTTGGAAGCATTAAAAGAAAAATTTGCTTTAAGAGAAGAAAAGAAAAAATCAAAGCAAACTTCTGGGGATACTGCCTCAGGAGAAAGTGAGAGTGAAACTTCTTCTAAGAAAACTAGAAAACAAAGAATAAAGAAGCATCGTAAAGAAGAGGTAGAAGAAAATGAGAAAGCTACTAATGATAGTGGAGAAACGATGAAACACAGTGGTAGAAAAATGAGAAAAAAAGTTACTTCAGGTTCTGACGAAACTGTTTAATCTCCATTTAAGGCTGCAAGTGTGGCAAGTGTATCTCCGCAATTGAACAAAAAAGGCAGATAAGGTAGCTATTTCTTCTGGAGTTTTATCTTTCGCAATATTACATGCTAGTATAGAAATAAGTGTTACAAATTCACAACTTGGCATAAAACGAGCCTCCTTGTGATATTATATGTAACACTTATTTTTTGGTTAATGATATATCTATAGTTCATCTATCAACAAACACGGACTGTCTTTTTGTTGTATATAAGATATTTTTAGATGGCCGTACTATTAGTTAGGTCATCTTTTTAGGAGTGTTTTTGAAGGGTGATTTTAACAATATTAAGTCCGTCAATGAAACCTTGTTTATAATATTTTTCATTATAGTATACAGATTCAGCATTCATGTCTTTAGTAAGAGCATCAAGAGAATGCAAGTCTTTTCTCCAAGAAATAGTTAATTTATTGACATTATTCGACAAAAAACTCATAGACAGGAATCGACAGAATGTGATATATTCATGAAGAATTCAAAATGTAAAAAATAAAAGGTGATATGATGGCATTATTTGAGGTGTTTAAAGAAACATTTTTTGCATTTGTTGGTGCAAGATCACATGATATTCAAGATGGAATACTTAACTTGGATGAAGAAGAAAAGATATATCAGTATCGAAAAAGAGGTACATATTTTAGAATAAGAGATTATTCTTGGTGGAATTTAGAATTGCCAACAGAAGAAATGCAAAGCGGAATCACAAAAATAGAAAAGCACAACTACAAAGTAGATTATATTATCACGCATTGTTGTTCAACAAATATTCATCCATTAATCAATCTAGCATATAAGAAAGATTACTTAACTGACTACTTGCAAACAATAGCTGAAAAGTGTGATTTTAAAAAATGGTTTTTTGGGCATTACCATGAAAATAAATCAATTAATTCACAATTTAAATTATTATATGAAGATATAGTGCCAATAGAATACAACAGATGTTAAAATTTATTTTTTTAATAGGTGATAGTATGAAAGAAACAACAATTTATCTTATCAGACATTCAGAGCAAGTTAAACCAATTGAGGATTTGTATGACACAAAACTTTCACAGCTTCAAAATGAAATGAATGCATTATCGAAAAATGGAGAATTACTTGCCAAAAAATTAAGTGAAGAAAAAGAATTGCAAAATATTGATATATTATATTCGAGTCATTATGAAAGAGCAATTGCAACTGCAAAATATATAGCAGAACAAAATAATATAAAAATGAATATTGATACAAGACTACGGTGAAAGAAAATTGCGGCAATTTAAACAATTTGAAGCAACTTGAAAAGCTATTTGATAATAGCTTTTCAAAAGAACAATTATTGAATGAAAATCTGAAGAATAATGAAGGAGAATCTAATATTGAGGTTAGAAAAAGAATGGTATCAGCAATCAATGACGTTTTGGAGAATAATTATGGCAAAAGAGTTGCTATCGTGTCACATGGTGCTGCTATAAAATTCTATCTTCAGAATTTTTGTAAATTTGATAGTTCAAAGGATGTTTTTTATTTTAAAGGTAAAGAAGTAGGTCCTCTTCAAATAAAGTCACCTAGTGTTTTAAAATTACAGTTTAATGATAATGATCTTATGAAAATAAAAGTAATCAATATTTAATAAACGAAATTTATTACAATTTAAAGTAACATATATACAGATGCCCTCACTAGTAGTGCTGGCATCTGTCATACTTACTCTAAAATACCACTTGACAGTCTATCTACAGTCGACCTCACGGAAAATATAGAAAATACGGAAAGCAAAATCGAGTTCAAAGCAATGTTTAGAAAGTCAGTAACTTAGCCAATATCAATTGATTTAAGGAAAAATCAAAGGTATAGCTAGAAGTCCTTAGTAAAAATTGAACAAGACATATTAAACAAAAAACTAGATATAGGAAGAGATTAGCTTCGACTGCTAAAAATAACAGGTAATATTTATGATTTCTTGTTGAAAAAAGACATATTATTTGATATTATATTTTTGGTTTAAGAAATTATTTAAGGGGATTAGACTAAATATGAAAAGAGAAAATGATTTTTCCTCTTAAACAAATAATAAAAAATGAGGGGGAGTTTTATAATGAAAAAACTTGTGCTTTTAGCAACTTTAGTTTTGACAGTATGTATTTTTTTAGTTCCAAGCATTTGTCTTGCAGATGCTGCAGGCAGTTACTCTTTGTCTTCAGTATTCGTTACAATGACTGAACCAAAGTTTAACACAGTATTACCTACTGACATGACGGCTAGTAGTAAAAATATTACTATTAGTAATGTTGTCTGGAAAGATTCATCCAGTAAAACTTTAGCAAATACAGACAAAATAACAGCAGGTGGAACTTATACTGTGACATTTGATTTAAATAGAGTAGCAGGAGATAGTTTTGCTGGACGTACTTCAGTATATATTAATAATAGTGCTGAAGGAGTTTCAAAAACGAGTGTATCTTCAAATAAAATGACAGTTTCTAAATCATTTACTGTACAAGGTGGAAGACTAAGTAATGCCAATGGTAAAGCTCAATTTATGGAAGGAGGAGAAGCCTCTACAGCTACAACAGCAGATGGTAAAAAAGTATTAGGACTTTTAGTTTTCTTAATTGACGGTAATGTTGAAGAAGGTAAGGCACTACCAACTTCTTTCCAACTTAAAACAGATTTAGATACAACATTTAAAAAGTATAATATTTATAAAACATCACCAAGTGATACTTCTAAACCTTATGCAGTTTGGCAACAATATGATGAAAATGCACAAGCAGATAAGTCATATACTTTAAGATATATATTCCCAATTCCGGGTGATGTATCAGTTGCTGATGATTGCCAAATTTCAATTGACGGAAACAAAGTTTCTAAAGCAGGATTAATGGGTAGTTTATTCTTTGATCAAACATATAAAACAGGTGCATCAAAGACTGCATCAGAAATTAAATACGTTTCTAAAGTAGAATTTGAAAACTTTACGTGGCCAGTAGATGGACAAAAATATGAAACAAGTGTTAAATTGAAAGATGGATTTCCGGGCAAAATAACAAGATATACATTCGAAATGTTTAGAAAATCTTTAAATGGTACAGCTGCATCAGCAGGAGATAACATCGGGTTGTGTATATATGTAGATTTAAATGATGGCTATCAATGGGCTGATGAAAAGAACGGATACTTAAATGGTCAAATACAAGATATGAGAATTCATAATGATAGCATGGGCACTGAATGGGGGTTTGCTTGGAATGAGCATAGAACAGAGTATACAGATAAAATAAAAATAGAAGATCAATCGCCAGAAACACTAGAATATGTTGAAGGTGAAGATGTTAAACTATTTGTTAAAGCAACAGGAGCAGATACATATCAATGGGCTAAATATGGAACAAGTGGTGGCGGAATAAAACAAGTATTTAGAGCAAGTAAGATAGATGGCGCTACAAAGAATGAATATGTAATTGAAAAAGCTTCAAAAGATTTGGATGGAGCACAATATGAATGCGAACTTAAGACAAGTGCAGGTGAAAGACTTGTTTCAAAAACAATTAAATTAAAATTAGTTGAGAAGAAGACCGAACAACCAGCTACTGTACCAACTGCAACATCAGGTGAGCAACCAACTACTACCACAGGTGGAGAACCAGCTACTGTATCAACAGAGCAACCTACAACGCCTGAAAGAACTTGGTCGAAAGCATCTGAATGGGCAGTTGCTGAATTAGATAAAGCAAATGAAGCTAATTTAATTCCTTGGATATTTGAAAAAGAAGATTTAACAAAAAATATAACAAGAAGAGAATTTGCATATGTTGCAGTAAAACTATATGAAAAAATTTCAAATGAAAAACTTGTCGAGGCAAAAGAAAATCCATTCACAGATACAAATGATATTGAAGTATTAAAGGCATTAAATGTTGGTATTACGAATGGTACATCAGATACAACATTTGATCCAAATGCATTAATTACTCGTGAGCAAATGGCAACGATGATGACAAGAGCATTAACCAAAGCAGGAATTGATACAAAAGTAGATTTAGAAAAAGTTTCTAAATTTGCTGATGATAGCGAGATGCACGATTGGGGTAAGGCTTCAATCTACTATATGTCTAGCATTGAAATCATTAAAGGTGTTGGAAACAATACATTTAATGTATTAGGAAATGCCACAAGAGAACAGTCTTTATTAATAAGCGAAAGAAGTGCAGATAAGTTCAGCCATTGAACGAAGTGACCAAGTGGGACAACCTTTTTTGACCAAGTGGGACAACCTTTTTTGGTCATTTGAATGACATACTTATCGACATAATCTGAAGCATTGACATTTATTTTAATTGTGATAGAATAAAAAAAGTTTATGGGGAAAACTTGCTAAATTATATTAGCTAGTTTTCTCTTTTTTGTAAACAGGAGGGGAGGAGAAGATGCCTAGAAAACCTAGATATTATAATACATCAGATTTTTATCATATTATGGTACAAGGAGATGAAAAGAAATATATTTTTAAACACGATAAGTATAAAAGAAAATATCGATATTTATTGAAACATAATGCAATGAAAAATGATGTTGAAATTATTTCATATTGCATAATGAATAATCATGTTCATGTATTAGTTTTTTGCCCTGAAATTAAAAGAATATCTAAAATGATGTTGCAGATTAATACTTCATTTGGCTTGTATTATAATAATGATCGACAAAAAGTGGGTCATGTTTTTAGAGAAAGATATAGGGCAGAAGCAATATATACTAAATACCATCTAATAAACTGTATAAAATATATTCATGAAAATCCAGTTAAGGCAGGAATATGTAGGAAATGTAATGAATATATGTATTCAAGTTATCAAGAAATTTCTAAAGTAAGTAATAGTCTATTACAAATTTGTGATATTTCCACTAATGAGTTAAATAATATTCTTAATTCTCCACATACAGAAAGTAAATTTATTGATGATGATAGTGAAAAGGAGGATGTTGAGAAAGTTTTTGTAGAAATAAAGAGGAGAAAAGATATTAAAGTAGAGGATACTAAATATATTTCAGAAATATATTGTGAAATAAAAAAAAGATGCAAAGTAACGGATAGCCAAATTGCAATTTTGTTAGGAATTGAGAGAAGCAAATTCTTAAGAATGCTTAGAAAAGAAGGAATTAAAAAAGTTGTTCATAGATAATGTTGAAAAAATGACCAAAAAAGGTTGTCCCGTTTGGTTAAAAAAGGTTGTCCCGTTTGGTTACTTGGTCAGTTGACAAATTTAAAAAAGAATGTTAAAATGGATTTGTGGTAAATCAATTAGTTATTCGCGGCTTATCACCAATTAAGTTTTGAAAAACTTTGGGTTAATAATGACGAGAACCTTAGAATCTCATCATGAATGACAAAAAATACTACAGCTATAAATCTGTGGTTTGTTTTTGCTGTTCATGAAAGGAGGTTCTTTTTTTTATTATTTAAAACCACAAAAAATAAAATATAAGGAGAAATGAAAATGGAAGAAAAAGAATATTATGAGCAAATAAAAGATTGGAATTTTGATGAGTTCCAAATTGAAACAGAAGAATTTACAAACTGGGATATGTTTGAAATTTTAAAAAGTGTTACAAATGAAAATTCGAGAATACTAGATTTAGGAACTGGTGGAGGCGAAAAAGTGATAAAGTATTTCCCTGAATATGCAAAAGAAATAATAGCAACAGATTTTTCAAAAGCAATGGTTGAAACTGCAAAAGAGAATCTAAAAAAATCAGGAAGAAAAAATATTACATTTAGAATAATGGACAATTTACACATGGATGTTCCAAAAGAATATTTTGATGTAGTAGTTGCAAGAAATACTCCATCTTGTCCAAAGCAAATCTATGAATGTTTGAAACCAGGAGGTTATTTAATCATTCATGGAGTGGATAAATATGACTGTTTTAACTTGAAAAAACTATATGGAAAAGGTCAGGCTTATGATGATACTACTCCAATAAGCATCATTGACTATAGTGCGGTTATAGATGCAGGTTTTAAAGATGCTGAATTGGTTCCTCTTCATGAAAGAGAGTATTTTAAAAACGAAGATTTGTTATATAAATTCATGCTTAAAGTACCGATTTTAGATGAATTTTCAGAAGAAGAGGGAGAGGTTAAGGACTATTACTTAAATGAACTAGATAAAGAAAAACTACATGAATATGTATTAAAAAACACTTGTGAAAAAGGAATAAGATTAATAAGAAGATATTATGGAATTACAGCAAGAAAATAATAATTGAAGACAGTTTTTCTCTAAAGAGAGCATTTAGAATAGCTTTAATTGTAAAACAATTAATTATATGATGTTGGCAAATAGAAGTATTCAAATGTTAATATCATTATTGTGTATAATAGGAGGAAGTGGTTATATGGATAATTTAAAAGAATTAAAAAATGAGAGTATTATAGAGTTAATAAAAAGAGGAAAAGTTACTGCGGCTGATTTTGTTGATTCTGGAATATGTCCGACATGTTTTGATAGACAAAATAATCATATTTTATATGGAAATAATGAAGATAAAATGATTTTTGAAAATGATAAATTTGAATGCTTCTTGGTAGGCAATCCAAGAGCTGAAGGACATGCTGCTATAAGCACAAAAAAACACTTTAAGGATATGATGGGGATTGATGATGAAACGTGTAAAAATATATTTTTAATAGCAAAAAAATTAATGAATTTATTAAAAGAAATATATAATGCTGAAAGTGTATATTTATGTACAATGTGTGATGGACCAATGAATCATTTTCATTTACAATTAATTCCAAGGTATTCATTTGAAAAAAGAGGTTCAAAAAATTTTGTTAAACCTAGATTTGAATATAAAGAAAATAGAGACAAACTTATGGAATTGAGAGATAAAATGCAAAATTGACCAAGTGGGACAACAAATAGTGACAAATTTTGGTTATTTGAATATTAGATAAAGGTAATGAATCTTTTTTGCATTTAATAAACAATACTAATTATCAAAAAATTGATTTTAATCTTGTTAATTTATGTTAGAATATATTATAATGAAATGTACATATAAATAATGAGTTGGAGGGGAAAAATGAAAAAGATTTTTAAAGTAATAATAGCAATGATGATGGTGTTTATGCTTGTTGGCTGTGGTACTACGAAGAACGAGATTACGGACAATTCTAATCAAATACAAAATACTGAAAATAACACATCAGAAGCTTTGGAAAACATTAACTCAAAAAGCAAAGTAACAGCAGAATTGGCTTATGAAGGAATAAATAACTATTGCCATAGTGAATACGATTGGAGTATTGCGAAAGATAATCCTTCTATAATGTATTTAGAAATGGGAGAAGAAACGGAGAATGAGTATCAAGTGGTATTTCGTAGCTATACAGGTGCAATCGTATATTTCTATGTTGATAAGGCAACTGGAATTACGAGAATGATAGAGCATGTTCCGAGTCTTGAAATTGAGGAAGAAATAGGGACAATTAATGTATATGATTATATAAATAAAGATTAAAAAAGAATGCCATCACGATTGTTGATGGCATTTTATATGGTACGAATTAGAAGATATCAAAAAGCCCTAATGAGAATTAGAGCTTTTTGTTTTTTAATAATCAATTTCTTCAACAGCAGCCTTTACTTCCTCTAAGGAAACACCGTTGACATAGTCAATTGAATGCGAATAAGCACCATCATTCCATGTAATTAATTGAATAGAGTCTTCAGAGTCTCCCTTTATTGTAATAATGTTGCCGTTTGACTCGAATGTGCTTTCATATGGGTAAGAATTGTAATTTCCACTAATATCTCCAGAAGGTCTAGCTTCTTCACGAAGTGTTAAAATATCTCCTTCATCATCAGAAAAAACAATTTGAATAAGTGTGTTATTAATAACACTTGCTTTCTGATTATATCTAGTATAAATTGTTGGAACAGGACATAAATGACCTACTTGAATGACAGCATCTTCTACTGTATCATATTCAACAATAGGATTTGCAATTTGTTGGCTTTGTTCTTCCTCTACTGGTTTTACTGCTTCTTCTTGAGATTTTTCTTCAAATGGAGTAACATTCTCCTCTTGAACTGGTTCTTTTTTGCTATTACAAGCTACAAGTACAAACGTTAAAGCATAGATAACAAGCATTAGGCATAATACTTTTGTATATTTCATCTTTATCTAATCTCCTTTCAATAATCTAAAGCTATTATAATATCCCAATGGATATTTGTAAAGAATAGAAGATATTTTTAAAATAAATTATGAAAGAAGTATTTTTAAAATCTAAAAAAATCCTATTATTCAAGAAAAATTTCATTAAACAGTGAAGCAAAGCTTCACACATGTAAATCAGCAATCTTTGATTGCTAGATTTACATTTTTATTATTGTTCCTGATGATTCCAACCTTTTATAGTAGAACGTTTTATTGCTCCAAAGATATTATTTTTAAGACGTGGTATTTTTTTCCCAAGCTCTATGAGTAAACTCTTCATATCTTCACGTTTTGTTTTTCCATCTACGACACATGTTTTTTTCATAACAGGAATATGATTCCTTTTGACGAATGCTGTTATTTCTTTTTCTTCGAGGTAAATCATCGGTCTAATAGAAGTAATTTCATTGCGAGATAAATAGGTGCATGGTGCAAATGTATGAATATGTCCTTCATAAAATAGACTAAGGAAAAAAGTTTCAATTACATCATCCATATGGTGTCCAAGTGCTACCTTCGTACAACCGTTTTCTTTGGCTGTGCTATATAGAGCTCCTCTTCGAAGGTTAGCACATAAAGAACATGGATTTTTTTCATTACGAATATCAAATACTATTTCTTTTATATGTGTATTTACGATTACTAATTCAACATCTATTTTCTTGCAAAAAGTTTTTAAACTTTCTATATCAAAACTATCAAAACCAGGATTAATTGTTATTGCTAATAGTTCAAAATGATTAGGATAAAAAATTTGCAAATTTTTTAATGCAAGAAGAAGGGTAAGACTATCTTTTCCACCCGATAGACCAACAGCAATTTTATCTCCTTCTTGAATCATATCAAAATCTTGCACAGCTTTACGAATCTTACTTAATAGTTGTTTCATGAATACTCACCTTTTTGGTTTAAATTTTTTTTATTATATCACGTTTAAGTGATGATGCCAAATGATTTTACAAGGTGCTTCCTTTTAATTTTATGTTAATATAAAAAAGTTTTGCAAAAGCTCTTGACTTAAAGCTAACGTTAACTTGTATAATAACAGTATAAAAAAATATTTCAATGTTTGGAGGAAACAATGAAAATGATTTCAAAAGTAGTAATTCCTATCATCATTGCACTAATGATTGTTGGATGTGGTGCTGAAAAAAATGAGCTAATACCTGAAAATAGCAATAATGTAAGAAAAGAATCTATAATGGAAAACGAAGAGGTAATAATGAGTAATTTAAAATTAGTGGTAAATGGGAAAGAATTAGATGTTGTATTGGAAGAAAATAGTGCAACAGTTGAATTATTAAGTAAATTAAAAAATGGTGATGTTGTTATTCATGCATCAGAATATGGAGGATTTGAAAAGGTTGGTTCATTAGGCTTTTCACTTCCAACAGAAGATAAACAAATGACAACGGAAGCCGGAGATATTGTCCTATATCAAGGAAATCAGATTTCTGTATTCTATGATTCTAATTCATGGAGTTATACAAAGATTGGAAAAATTAAAGACATCTCACAAGAAGAATTAAAAAATATTTTAGGTGATGGAGAGGTTACCTTTACTTTTATAATTAATCAAAATTAAAGACACGAAAAAAAGAATAATGTGATTTAGCACTTCAAATATTAGATCGTTTTCTAATATTTGGGGTGCATTTTAGTGTCTAAAATTTTCTTTTAAAATGTAAAGTATACTTGACATTCTGCTCAAAACAGGTTATACTATTCTTAAAGTAAAGGAAACTTTACATGAGTAAAGAAGGTAAGGAGGTGCTTTCTTGAAGAACAAAGTGGAAGAAATGAGAAAGATACATAATGAAAAACAGGAAGATTTAGCAAAAATTGTGGGTGTTTCTAGGCAGACAATTATATCGATTGAGAGAGGAAAGTATAATCCTTCTATTTTACTTGCTTTTAAAATTGCTAATCATTTTGGAAAGAAAATAGAGGAAATATTTATTTATGAGGAGGAGTAAAGATGAACAAATATTTAAAAAGATCATTCATATCTGCAGGAATTGAATTGTTAGTTGGCATGATTTCTATTTTCATTACTATTTTTTATGCAGACAAGTTATCTGAAGTTAGTTTGAGCTATTTAAGGAGTTTTGGAAATGCATTATTGGTTGTTGGAATATGTATTTTGATTAGAACAATTAGATTATCCAAAAGAAAAGATTTATTAGAGAAAATGGAAATTGCTTCAAATGATGAAAGGTATATTAGTATTAGAGATAAAGCTTCTGCCAATACATTGCAAATATCACTTATAGTGGAAGCTTTTGGCGGATTTCTTCTTGCAATGTTAGGATATGAAACAATTGGATTAGTTTTATGCAGTGCATACGGAATACAAACAGTAATCTATTTTATTGCTTATTTTGTAAATAGTAAAAAGTTCTGATGAGTGAATATTCAAAAAATAAAAATAGAATCTTCTAAGAAAAAAGGTTCTATTTTTTATGTATTTCAATTGAATCTTGCGATAATTGATGATACAATCGCAATTGAAATAGAAGAATAAATAGAGGGAGGAAAGATGAATTATAAAATTTTAAATGAGTACAATTTAACAGAAGATGAAATGGATGGAGTAGTAGTTAGAGTGAAAGCTTTTGTTATCAATAGTAAAAATGAAATAATGCTTGCATCTTCTAATGGCGGAGTACAATTGCTTGGCGGACATGTGGAAATTGGAGAAGAACCGGTAGACACACTCAAAAGAGAAATGATGGAGGAAGCAGGGATTGAAATTGCAAACCATGAAATTTCAGAGCCTTTTTATGAAGTAAAGCACTATACTAAAAATTATTTTCATTCTTCAAAAAATATCATTGCTAAAATTGTTTATTATATAGTACGAACCGATAAAGTTCCTAATAGAAATCGTGTTAAATTAACAAAACAAGAGCAAAACTATGACTTCCATATTCAATGGATTCCTTTTGAATCTTTTGAAAAGTATGTAGAAGGATTTTTAAATAGTGAAAAAGAAGTGAATAGATGGATTGCAAGTGAAATGCTATCAGCATTTTGTGAAGTAAAAAGTATTTCAAGCATGTCATAATATATTTAATAAAGGAAAATGATATGGAAAAGTTATTTGTGAAGTGTGTGAAATTGAATAGAGATAATATAGATAACAATCGATATCCCTTTAATATACCATGCTTAAAGAATTTTGATGAAATAAAAATAAGTGTACCTGTTACTTTCTTTTATGGAGAAAATGGTGTTGGAAAATCTACGCTAATAGAAGCAATTGCAATTAGTCTTGGGCTAAATCCAGAAGGTGGTAGCAATAATATGCAGTTTTCTAATTATGATGATTATTCAGAACTATATAAGCATTTAATAATTGGAAAGTTTGGAGTACCAAAAACAAAGTTCTTTTTAAGAGCAGAATCATTTTATAATGTAGCGACAGATATTAGTAACAATGGAGATTTAGTGGAAACTACGTATGGGGGAGAAGACTTACATGCTTGTTCTCATGGAGAATCTTTTTTGAAATTAGTAGAACATCGATTTTGGAATCATGGGTTATATATTTTAGATGAACCAGAGGCTGCATTATCCCCACAAAGGCAAATGACTTTGCTTTGCTATATTCATGAATTAGCACAAAATGGTTCTCAATTTATCATTGCAACACATTCACCTATTTTATTATCGTATCAATATGGAAAGATTATGGATGTGAATCATAATATGGAAATAATCAAATATGAAGACACAGAAGTATATAAAATTTATAAAAATTTTTTGAATAATCCTTATGGGATGCAAAAGGTTTTGTTTGAAGATTTATCATGAGATTCACATTTCTTAGATCTAAATAAAGAAAGATTTAATAAAGCAAGAGGAATAGGAGAAAATATTTTGAAAAAATTAAAAGCGTTAGTATTGGCAATTATTTTATTTATTATTTCAGTAGTAGTAATTATCATAAATGGAAAAACATATACCATGAAGATAGATAATACTGGTTACATAAGTGATATAGAGGAATGGAATATAGAGATTCAAGATGAGAATGTTGTAAAAGTTATTGATAAAAGCTTAGAAAACAATACTTTAAGTATTAAATTAGAATCAATTTCAAAGGGAAAAACATATGTACATATTATTAATGCAAAAAATAATAATTCTTTTTTGATATCGATATATGTTCACGATTTTGGAATTATTACTTACAATGAATATATGGGGGATAGTAATGGAAGTATTGCCATTCCAATTTCAATTACTATATGGTTAATTTATGTTTTATATTTGTTAATTGTTTCATATAAGCAAAGTGTAAGAAAAAGTATGTATCTTTATAAGAATATAGCATATTTAGGTGTTATTTTTTTCACGTCTTTTTCTTTGATGAGTCAGGTAATTGCTCTATTTAAATATAAAGGATTAATTAGCACGATAGATGGAATGCTAAATATGTTTTCATTTGCAATAATATTTTTCCCAGTTGTTTTTGTTGTATCAATACTTGTTATTGTAAGCAACATGGTTTTATTAAAAAAAGAGGGATTTAATCTAACCAATATGTTAGGATTAATTTTGGGAACAATGCTATGTGTTGCAACCATTACACCTGAAATAATGTATAAAGCACTTTATTCAGCATCTTGGATTGATATTCATAATCAAAATGGGATAGGCTTGTATATCTATATTTTTGTTGAAAAATTTATATTTATTACAATTACATATGTTGAATGTGTTTTAATTGGTACAATTATAATGGGGGTTAAATCTGCCAAGCATATTCCCCAATTAGATAAAGATTTTATTATCATACTAGGTTGTCAAATAAGAAAAGATGGTATGTTAACGAATCTTCTAAAAGGTAGGGTAGATAAAGCGTTAGAGTTCGCTAAAATGCAAAAAGAAAAGGTGGGAAAAGAAATTATTTTTGTCCCTTCAGGTGGCAAAGGCGATGATGAGGTAATTTCGGAGGCACGAGCAATGAAGAATTATTTATTAGAACATGAAATAAAAGAAGAAAACATTTTAATGGAAGATAAATCAAAGAATACATTTGAAAATATTAAGTTTTCGAATCAAATAATTAAAGAAAAAATGAAAAATGCAAAAGTTGCTTTTTCTACAACTAATTATCATGTTTTTAGAGCGGGAAATATTGCCATGGAACAAAGTCTTAATATGGAAGGCATTGGAGCAAAAACGAAAAGTTACTTTTGGATTAATGCTTTTATTAGAGAATTTATAGCCACAATTTTTTATGAAAAGAAAAAACATGTAACGGTAATGTGTGGAATAGTACTTGTAGCGGCTATTTTGATAGGGATAACGTATTTAAATAACAATATTTAAAAAAAGATATAAAAGCTTGAAAAAAAGAGATAGTTGTGGTATTCTATGCATGCACTTTGAAAGTACAATAATTATTTAGATAAAGGAGAGAGAACAGTATGAAAAGAAAAGTTTTAGGCATTTTAGCAGTTCTTGCAATTATGAGCTTAACAGCATGTGGAAATAAGCCAGAAGTTGAGCCTATTCCGGAAACAAATAACAATGAAGTAATTGAGAACGTTGTTGAGGTTCCTGAAAGAGACGAGCGAGAAATTGCAAAAGAGTCTTTGATTGAAGGAGGAGAATGGAAACCAACAACTGGATTTGCCAAAGAAAATGAAAGCGGAGAGATTATTGAATATACTGCGGAGACTATTTATGGAAAATATGCAGGAGTAGGTGGCGCAACATTCCATGAAGATGGAACATTTACAAAATTTGTTGGGGTTTTTGAAGCTGAGGAAGTAGCAGATAAAACAGGTACTTATTCAATTAATACTGATGACCACACAATTACATTCAATTATAGTCGCGGTGAAGTAGTAACAATGGAGTATGGTTATTCAGATGAAGGAAAAGTTATGTATTTTAATTATCCAGAAGAAAATTTTATTGTTAGATTCGATCCAACAAATTCCATTTCATTAAAGGACAATAATGAAGAAGCAAAATATCAAATCGAATTAGCAATGAAAAATCAAATTAAAGAAATGTTTGGTAACGATGTAGTTGATTCTAAAGTATTTATCCAAAAAATTTATACACCTGCAGATGAACAAGAAGTAGAGCCTTTAAAAGAAATGAACTTAGGTAAAAATGAAGTTGCATTTGAAGTAAAATATGAACTAAAACCAGCAGAGGGAGTTGATGTTATGTCCCTAACAGCTGCAACTGGTGAGTATGATGAAGAATCGGGATGGGTGAAAGAAAAATATAATCTAGGAATTTTAAGACCAAATGATAGTGGAGATGCAAAATATAAAATTACAGATTTTGGAACAGGTTGGTAATAAAAAAGTCGAAAATCGCACAGTGTGAATGTCACCACTGTGCGATTTTCGACTTTTTTTACAACATCTTTATATTTGATTTATTAAGAGGATGAACTAAAACAGATATAATTAAGTGGGACAATAATTATTTAAAATATTCGTAGGTAATGTACTTTTTATTTCCTTTATGATAAAATAACTCTGAAATAAAATTTACAAATCTAGTTATTGCTTATTTGTAAGTAATGAATATTATGAAGAACAATCACAAGGAATAGCTATACTGAATAAAAAAGTCAAAGTAAAGCAACAAAGGAGTTCTTAAAAATATTAATGAATCAATAGAAAGGATGGGTAAGTATGACATCTGAATATGAGGTTAGACTATTAGACATTGATAAAGAAAAATTTATTAAAAAAATTGAATCATTGGGTGCAAAATACATTAATAAATATGATCAAAAAAGATACATTTATGATTTTAATCCAAAGGTAGATAATAAGTGGATAAGACTCAGAACAGATGGATATAAGACAACACTTGCTATTAAAGAATATCAAAGTCAAGATATTGGAGGAACAAAAGAAGCAGAAATTGAAGTATCGGATATTGAAACTACAAATGAAATTTTAAATCAATTGGGCTATTTTAAAAGAAGTGTACAAGAAAATAAAAGAATGAGGTACATGTTAAATGATGTAGAAATTGATATTGATACCTGGCCTCATTTAAATACATATGTAGAATTCGAGGGAAAGAGCAAAGAAGCAGTATTACATATTTTAAAACTTCTAGAAATAAATGAATCTGATGTCACAACAATGGATGCACAAGATATTTATTTAGCAAAAGGATATACATTAGAAGATTTGAATGATTTAAAATTTTAAATAAAAAGGATTATTTGCAAATATATTTAATATAATATTTTAGATATATAGAAAAGAATAATCTATTGATGTAAATAGAAAATGGAGGTAAAAAAATGAAAAAAGAATTAAAAGTAACACCTGGAATTTTTCCTATGCCAGTATTAATGATAGGAACGTATAATGAAGATGGAAGTGTGGATGTAATGAATGCAGCATGGGGAATGGCACAAAGTATGAATGAGTTAAAGCTATGCTTAACGGAATCACATAAAACTGTTCAAAATATGAAGAGAACAGGGTATTGTACTGTTGCATTAGGAACAAAAGATTTGGTAGTAGAATCAGATTATTTAGGAATGGTGTCAGGAAATAATGTTCCTGATAAATTTGAAAAATCTGGTTTGCATGCCACAAAATCCAAAAAAGTAGATGCACCAATTATTGAAGAGTATCCAATATGTATGGAGTGCAAAGTTGTAAGCTTTGAAGAGGATGGAACCTTGGTTCAAGTTGTTAATGTATTAGCGGATGAGAAATATTTAAATGACGATGGAACAATTAGATTAGATGAAGTCGGTATTATTTCTTATGATCCATATGGCCATGGATATTATGTAGTTGGAAATAAGGTAGGTCAAGCATTTTCTGATGGAAAACAATTAATGAAATAAGATTATTAAAAATATTTCATGATAAAGAGCATGTTATCTATTCATAGAGCATGCTTTTTTTGTACAATAGGAAAAATAAATACATCAAACAGTAAAGCGAAAATTCACTTTTTTTACAATGAATAAGTTAAAATTAGTTAGTAAGTTGAAAGTTTTTAGAATTATATGATATAATTGGCACGATAATAATTAATAGAGGGATAAAGGAGTGAAAAAATGATTTATCCGAAGTTTTTGAAAGAGGGAGATACGATTGGTATTGTTGCATTAAGTAGTGGAATAAACATGGAAGATACAAGCTTTGATGTATCATTAGAACATTTGAAAGAAGAAGGCTATAACATTGAAGAAATGCCAAGCACAAGAACTGGTGAAACACCATCGGCAAGTGCACATACACGTGCATTAGAATTTAATAAACTAATGTCACGAGAAGATATAGATTTTATTTATACAGCTGCAGGAGGAGATTTTTTAATAGAAGTTTTACCATATATAGATGATAAAATTTTGCAAGAGAAAATAATAAATGGTCAATTGAAATGGTTTGTTGGCTATTCTGACCCAACTACTTTATTATACTACTTAACCACAAAATATGATATTGCAACGATTTATGGAACAAATGCAGGAAGTTTTGCACAAAGACATATGCATATTAGTCTAAAAAACGCATTAAGTATTATAAAAGGAAATATTCCATTACAAGAAAGCTTTGGCGTTTGCCAAAGAGCTTCCTACGAAGAAATAGAGAAAAGTGGAACTAATGACTATATTCTTAACTCTTATGAAGAATGGAAAACGCCAAATGGAAATGTAGACATAGAGGGAAGGTTAATTGGAGGTTGCATTGATTGTCTTGGCGTTTTGCTAGGAACGAAATTTGACTATACACATATGTTTATTGAAAAATATAAAGAAGATGGAATTGTTTGGTATTTTGACAATTTTGCTTTAAAGTCGGAAGAGTTATATTATACATTATGGAAAATGAGAGAAGCAAATTGCTTCAAATATGCGAAAGGCTTTGTTTTTGGAAGAACAAAATATGAAGGGACAAGTGTTAATTTGTCATATGAAGATGCAGTGAGAAGGGCTTTAGGAAATGAACTTCCGATCATTATGGAAGCAGATATCGGTCATGTAAAACCAACATTCAGTTTAATTAATGGCTCTATTGCTCATTTTGTATCTTCTAATGGAAAAGGAACACTAGAAATGAAATTAAGATGAGTGTTTTAAATTAAATAAAGAAGGAGAATGAGGATGGCAAGTTTACCAATTATTGTGAAATATATTATCGTTTTTGTAGTGAGTATGTTACCTATTATTGAATTAAGAGGAGCAATTCCAATTGCAGAAGGATTAGGACTTAATATTTTTTGGTACTATCCAATAGCAATTATAGGAAATATGCTACCAGTCCCATTTATTTATTTATTTGCAAGAAAAATATTAGAATGGGGAAAAGATAAGATAATCATAGGAAAATTTTTTACATGGTGTTTGCAAAAAGGTGAAAGTGGAGGAGAAAAATTAAAAAAGTCAGCAGGTAAAAGTGGTATATTTTTAGCATTACTTTTTTTTGTTGGAATTCCACTTCCAGGAACTGGTGCTTGGACAGGAACGCTTGCTGCAAGCTTCTTAAAACTCGATTTTAAAACTAGCGTAACAGCGACGATGCTTGGAGTAATACTTGCAGGTATTATTATGTCATTTGGAAGTAAAATTGTAGCCACTCTAGGATGGATTGGAATACTAATATTAGTTGCAATAGTAATTACAATGGTTGCTGCGTTTATGATAGTTAGAAAAAAAGAAAAATAAGTAAATATTTAAAAAGTGAATAATGTTTGGAATCAGTGCAATAATAAAAATGTAATTTAAATGGTCACAAAAAATTCACAATAAAATTAGCACTCTCGTATTGACAGTGCTAAAAAAAGTGATATAACTATAGTTGTAATGAGAATTACATATGTGCATACCCTATGAAAAGAGTATCAACACATAAAAAATTATTTTTTAAAAGGAGTGGTTTTTATGATGATGATACCAAGAAGAAGGAATGAGTTTGATTTATTTAATGATTTCTTTGGAGGAGATGATTTCTTTACTAGAAGAGAAAGTGCAATAATGAAGACAGACATTAAAGAAAAGAAAGACAACTATGTGATAGAAATGGATTTGCCTGGTTATGAAAAAGAAAACATTAGTCTTGAATTAAAAGAAGGTTATTTAAATGTATCAGCAAAAGTTGAAAAAGAAGAAAATGGAGATGAAAACGAAAAGTTTGTTCACAAAGAAAGATTTTATGGTCATTGTTCAAGAAGTTTTTACGTAGGAGAACAAATAACAGAAGAGGATATAAAGGCAGAGTTTAAAAATGGAATATTAAAAGTGACAATTCCGAAAAAAGAAGAAAAGAAAGAATTACCTGAAGCAAAACATATTGAAATAGAATAGTTAGTGAATGCACGGTAAGGTATAGTTAACAGACAAAGCAAGAAATGAATGAATTTCTTGCTTTGCTTTACATAAAGGTTGACATTCATATAGGAAATGATATAATGATTACTTGAAAAGTAAGATTTATGTATTATTGTTTCCTAGAAATAATGCAGTGTTTAAAGATAGTATTATTATGTAACGAGATTTCAGCTTGAACTTAATTGCGAATGAAAAAAAGTTTAAACGTGAGTATAGTAAAAATGAGTAGTGCAACTATAGTAGAAAGGAGCATAATATGAATATGATTACTTTACTAGAATTGTTTGAATGCATTGAAACACATTTGCATGATAAACTTTTTTATCGGCTTGAGATCACTGAAAATGATGAAAACAGCTGCAAGATATTGTTTCTAGAAGAGGATGTTCCTAGTAAAATAATTCGAACAACCAGCAATATGTATGATGAAGTCTATAATTCAATTTGTGATAGATTTGGAGAAAGTGTGTGGACAATAAAAGTACATTCTGTATGTTATGGTGATTTTATCTATGTGATAATAGGAGAAAAGGTTTGTATTACGTTCAGATATGTCTTTAAATCTGGAAGAGAATGGTTATATAGATTTTGTAATAATTAAATAAAAAAGAGATAAGAAGCTTTTAATTAAGTTTCTTATCTCTTTTTAGTATTGAATGGAATATACGTATAAATGGTTGATTTTTGGATTTGACAATATGCATACTTAAATATAATATTTAAGAAAAATAAGTTTTTTATTGGGGTAGGGGTGAATTATGAGTAATCAAGAAAAAATAGAATCGTTCAGAAAAATAATTAATGAAAGTGATAACATTGTATTTTTTGGCGGAGCTGGAGTTTCGACGGAAAGTGGTATTCCAGATTTTAGAAGCAAAGATGGATTATATAATCAAACCTATGCATATCCTCCTGAAGAAATATTGAGTCATTCATTTTTTAAGAAGCATCCAAAAGAGTTTTTTCGATTTTATAGAGATAAACTAAATGCTTTGAGTTATGAACCAAATATCACTCATTTGAAATTAACTGAATTAGAAAAACATGGAAAATTAAAGGCAATAGTAACTCAAAATATTGATGGACTACATCAAAAAGCAGGTTCTAAACATGTATATGAACTTCATGGTAGTATTTATAGAAATTATTGCATGAAGTGCCATAAGTTTTATGATGCAGAATTTGTTTTCAATAAAAGTTCGTTGCCTAACTGTGAATGTGGTGGATTAGTAAAACCAGATGTAGTTTTGTATGAAGAGGGATTAGATCAAGAAGTTGTAAGTAAAGCTATTAACGCAATTTCAATGGCAGATACATTAATTATTGCTGGCACTTCATTAACTGTATATCCTGCAAGCGGACTCGTGAATTATTTTAAAGGAAAGAATTTAATATTAATAAATAGGGATTCAATATCATTTAATTATAAAATAGATTTAGTGATTAATGATTCACTTGGAAATGTTTTTAAGAGCATTTAATTGATTTAATAAGTAAAAACTTATTCCTGAATGGAAAATATATTTGGTTTATAGATTTAGTATTCCGAGATGCTCTAGTAATATTTTTATGCCAATTAAAATCAAAATAAGACCACCAATTAATTCGGCTTTAGTATGAAATTTATTGCCAAATCGATTCCCAATTAACACCCCAATTAGTGATAGTATAAAAGTTATTATTCCTATTATAAAAACAGCAAAGATAATATTAGTTTTGAAAAAAGCAAAAGTAATGCCTACCACCAAAGCATCTAGACTTGTTGCAATAGCTAATAATATCATATTCTTTGCATTAATATTAATATTTTCTATACTTTTTGGCTTGTTAAAAGATTCTTTTATCATATTTTTGCCAATAACAGTTAGCAGGATAAATGAAATCCAATGAGTAATTGTATTTACTAGCCCTTGAAAAGCTATTCCTAAAAAATATCCTATTAATGGCATTAAAGCTTGGAAAACACCAAAATATGTAGCTATAATAATTGCATTCTTCCAATTAAATTTTTTCATGGATAAGCCTTTGCAAATCGATACAGCAAAAGCATCCATTGATAGACCAATTCCGATCAGAATAATTTCAAATATCTCCACTAATTATAGGAACCTTTCTAAAAAATTTCTAATACTATAATATAATTTGAATCATTTATCTATGCACATTTTTTATAAGAAGTTATTAGATATAACTTAAATATAAAGTAAGTA
Source organism: Clostridia bacterium (assembly GCA_017469465.1). GTDB lineage: Bacteria > Bacillota > Clostridia > TANB77 > UBA1234 > UBA1234. Next base: position 105,668 of record JAFUGH010000014.1, read on the forward strand.
TTAAAAATTCATGATTTTTTTGAAAAATTTCTTGACATATAGAATTAGTGTTGTTATAATAACAATTGTCCAATATGAATGCGGGTGTAGTTCAATGGTAGAATTCCAGCCTTCCAAGCTGACTACGCGGGTTCGATTCCCGCTACCCGCTCCATAATGCGTTTTCGTCGAACTAATTGTAATGCTACTGTATGTAGCGGAGCACTGTGTGCTCCATAAAGAATAGAACGAAAACAAAAGTGAATATCATATCACTTTATATAAGTCGATTTAGTCGGCTTATTTTTTTGCTTTAATTTATAAAAATTGGAAATAAAAGTAAGAAATGGCCTCAAAATATTGAAAAAAGGAGGTTTTTGTGATATGATATCTACAGTTAAAAGAGAAATAACAATAAGTAAAGAATTACATTCTAAAATTGAATGGGCTTGCACTTTTAGTAATTGTAAACCAAAGATAAAGAATGGTAATTTGAGAATGGTAGAAAAAACTAATATTGCTTATGTAGAACCACATACTGCTGTTATTAAAGGTAAGTTATATTTATTCTTTAATGAACACGAATACTTTTACATAGGTAATTTGGCAAATAAATATCCACTCTCCAAATTAAGAGATTTTATCAATGGTAACTAATACTAGAAGTTTTCTTTATTTTTAGCAAGTATATTTAAGTAAGTTAAAGTGTTAGTTATCAGACTAGCACATTGTTTGTTTTTAGGAGGTTTTAAATGGAAAGCGTTGAAAAGAAAATTGCAGGTATTTATATTAGAGTAAGTACCGAAGATCAAGCTCGAGAAGGATTCAGTTTAGGAGAACAAGAAGAAAAATTAAGACAACTATGCAAATATAAAGACTTTGAAATATATAAAATTTATAAAGATGCAGGAATATCTGCAAAAGATATGAAAAACAGACCAGCTTTTCAAGAAATGCTAGAAGATATGAAATCAGGTAAATTGAATTATATAGTAGCCTATAAATTAGACAGAGTAACAAGGTCAGTTCGTGATTTAGAAGTCCTAATTAGTACATTAGAGCAGTATCATTGTTATTTAATTTGTGATAGAGATGATGTTAATACTTCTACTGCAAATCGGTCGTTTCTTTGTTAGAATGCTTACTGTTCTTTCTCAACTTGAAATTGAAATAGTATCAGAAAGAACAAAATTTGGTTTAAATGGTGCAATTAAAGCAGGACATATTCCAGGTAAATGCCCATTAGGATATTACAGAGATAAGGACAAAACTTTAAAAATAGATAATACAACAAAAGATGTAGTTCTTAGAATATTTGAACTATATTTAGAAGGAAAAAGCTATCAAACAATTGCAAATATTTTTAATAAAGAAAAAGTACTGTATCCAAATGAAAAGCATTGGATAGACTCGACTATAAATAGAATTATAAATAACAAAATATATATTGGTGATTATGAAAGATATAAATACGATAATAACAAAGAAATAGAAGTATTTATGGATGTTGTACCCCCTATTATAACAAGAGCTATGTGGGAAGAAGTACAAAAACAAAAAGAAACTAATCAAAGAGCTTATTGTAGAAATAGAGTTTATATATTCTTTCAAAAACTTGTATGCCCTACTTGTGGCAAGATAATGACTTGCAAAGGTGCAGGTGGTAAAAAAGCTAAATATATGTATTACTTTTGTGACAACTGCAATTTGTATTATAACGAAGATGAAATTGAAAATTGCTTAATTGATTATATTTTAGACCTAGTTGAGTATGATTTTCATGTTAAAAAATACTTCTACCCTATACTTGCTGAAAAGAAAGATGATGAAAGCAAGAAAATTGAAGAAGAAATGGAAAAACTAGAACAACAAAAAGATAGACTAAAAAAAGCATATATGAATGGTATTCTTGAAATGGAGGATTTTTCAGAAGATTATAAACTTATTGATGAAAAACTAGCAACACTAGAAAACAAAAGAATTAATGCACTTGACTTTAGTAAAGAAACATTTAATCCACAACATCTACTTGCCCAAAGGGATATAGAAAGAGAAAAACTAACAGAACATAAAATGTATAAAGATGTTTTATTAAAGCTATGGAATATGAAAACAAAAGATGAAAAACAAGCTTTGATATCAAAGTTTATTGAAAATGCAACACTTATTAAAAATAAAGATGGCTCATTTGATATAGATAAAGTTAATTTTAGAAGTAGTTTTATAGAACAGATTGACAAGCTATATGATAAAGGTGTTGTAGATTTTCCAACTATGCTAGAAAGAGGTGGAAAACTTGAAGATACAAGAATTAGCGTCAATATGAATAATGAGCAACTTCAAGATTATTTAAGCAAATTGAAAAAAGAATTAGATATAAACTATATGGACTTGGGAGAATATTATTTCCACGATGATAAGATAGATGAAAATTATGACAATAAAACACAGGTTGCTAAAATTAGAGATAAGCACATTGAATTTAAGCTAAATAAAAACCAAAAAGTAATTAGAATGGTAGCAATAAAACAATATAAAAACTTTTTAGTAAAGCCAGAAGGAAAAATACGAATAGGAATTGTTACCCATATTGCCTCGAAAAAACAACATAAATAATTACTTTAAAAGTACATAAAAATGCTAAAATGGTACTTAAAAAAATCATAATATTAAACTTTTAATGCAAATAATTGAACAGAAAAAGTAATTATAAATTACAAGAATGCTATTTAAAAGGTACAATAAAATGTACCTAAAAATTTTGAAAAACTTAAAATATTGTCCTAGCAAGCACTGAATTTGGGAGACCGAAAAATTGGCTCTTCCCAAATTCTATACAATGGGATTAATCCCAAACCCTTTATAAGAAATTAAATTTAAAGAAAGAAAATTTGATATGGAGAAAATAAATAATGTAATAAATATGATAAATAATATGGATATAAAAAATAAATTAAGATTAGCAATAAGAATAAGTGATAGTAATTATACTAATTTAAAATATGATAAGCCTAAAATGTATGAAAATTTGATAGTAAGCTAAAAGAACTAGATGAAGAATATAAAACAGCTATAATCAATTTTAATAAATACCCTACTATAACATTTGCAATGTCTAAAATAATGGAAATGTCAAAAGAAGAGCAAAATCAAATTGCTTTATATTTATATAATAATATAAAATAATGTAAAAATTTTATTATAAATGCAATAAAACAGCTTGACAAACAAGAACATTTGTTTTATCATATTAACATGGAATAATTTGGAAAAGTAATATGATTATTTAACTATAAGGAGCTGATGAATTTAATATGGAAGAAATTAAGCAAATGCTTATACAAGACAATATTAATGTTATCAATATAGAAAGAGTACCAATTCCGTCTGGGCAAAAGAAAGTATATTTTATTGATACAGATACTGAAAATCTAGTATTAAAAATGGTAGATGTTACACCTCAAATATTAACAGATGAACCAGAACATGAAATAAATGAAGAGCTTCAACTAGAAATAAACTTAAAATCTTATAGAATAATTGAAGAAATAAAAATGAGTAAACATTGTAAGAACTTTCCTCAAATAAAAATAATTGATAATCAAGATTATATAAAATATATTAGGCTGAATAATAGAATATATTTAATGTATATTGAAGAAAGATTCTTAGGTGAACCATTAGAAAAATTATTACTAGACATTAATAAGGAATTTTCTATTAAGGAAATTATTGACTTTTTATTACAAATGATAAATCATATAAAAATCATGAGTAGTAATGGTTATGTACATAGAGATATTAAACCTAACAATATTATAGTTAATAATTCAATATACTATATTATTGATGGTGGTATATGCAAAGATATAAACTCAAATATAAACTTAACTGCTACAGGAAGTGAAATAGGTACCCAAAGGTATTTAGCACCTGAACAAGAGAAAATAGTAAAAAATTATAATTGGTCTTTTCAAACAGATCTATATCCATTAGGTATAATAGCTGTGGAGATGCTAACTGTAAAAGCAAGGAAATTTTGTACTACTGATGAAGATATAAGAGATATTCAAATTGTTAAACAGTTATGGCTTGACAAAGAACAAAGTGATATAAGTATAAAACTATTTAAAAGGGTTATTGCAACAATACTAAATAGAATTAAGGCATTAAGATTTAATAGTATAGATGAATGTATTCAAGAATTAGAAAATTTAAGAAAGGAAGTGATATAATATGATATTTATTCAACATGGCCCTAGTTGGAAGCCTAAGACAGATGAGATATTAAAAATGAATTTAGCAAAAGGCATAATATGGGATCCGAGAGAAGAAAGTATTGAAAGAATTGAAGATATTAAAATAAACAACAATGAATATAATGATATTATCAATATGGTTGACCCTAAATTCTATTATGCACAGTTTAAAACTGCAATTCCAAAAAAACTAGAAGAATTAAATTATTATCCTAAAAACATGATATTAGATAGAAATTATTTAAGAGATACTGATAAAATAAAAAATAACATTTCTGAAATTATAAAATTTGAACAAAATTTAGGTGTAAATTATTTTATATCTCCTACTCTTTATATAGAAAGCTTTAATGAAAGATTTGTAGATAAAATTTATGATATGTATGATTGGTTTGATGAAATGACACCAAATACTGAAAAATATGCAGCACTATTAGTTCATGAATCAGCGTTTGACAATTCTACATATATGAGCGAATTTATAGATGATTTTAGCAATTATATTGGAAGATATAATGGTATATATTTGATAATTGATAGAGATAATTCGTCGAATATAAGAAATTCTTTTTCTCCAAATAGATTATCAAATGTAATGCAATTTATTTATTTTATGAAACGAATGCAATTTAAAGTTATTGTAGGATATTGTGGATTGGAAAGTATCAATTATATGGCTGTAGGAGCTGATATTATTGGAACTGGTTGGTTTTATTCATTAAGAAAATTTAATAGAATCGAAAAAGGATTTGAAGAATCTTCCAGAATGGGACATCCTAAAAAAAGATATACCTCAATTAATTTATTAAGTGAATTAAAAATAGACGAAAATATTGAAACAATACCAAATCAATTTAAAGAAGAGTTAAATAGTATTATATTTAACCAAAGACCAATTGATGAAAAAATATTAAACAATAAATATGATACTATACCTACAAATACAGATTTTATACAGTATTTTGATACAATAAACTTTTTATCTGATCAATTTGATGAAATAGCAAATATTCAAGAAAAAATTGAGTATTTGGAAAAGCTTATAAATAATGCAATTAAGAATATAAAAATATATAATGAAAAAATTACACTTGAACAATTAACAATAAAACATTTAGAAGATTATAAAAATGCAATTGATTCTTTTAAAAATAACAATTTTATTTAAATTGAAAGCCAAACTACATTAAAGTTTGGCTTTCTGATATTAATAAATATTTAGCAATACTACTTATAAAAATAGGATTTACAGAATAATGTTTTAATTTATTTGGTGAGTATATATAATATTTTATTGAGTTATTTTTTATTCCAATTAATCCAATATTATATTCTGTAAAAGTTTTAAATTCGTTAATATATAACTTAGATGCGATTATATCTGGCATTACTACATAAGATTGATATGCAAAACTTTTATTTTTAATAGCTTGTAAAACAGCTTTTTTCCACTGCTTTAATTTTAATTCATAAGCAGTAAATTTTAGGTTTGGAAATCTAAAATTATCAGAAATTATAAATTTGTTATTATCTTCTAATATAATATTTTCTTTTTTTAACGTTGATAAAATAGATAGAATATATTCTTTTGTATATCCTGTTTTATTCATAAGATATTTAATTGTATGTTGCTTTTTTTTGTGTAAGTAAGCAACTACCAAAGCTGTTGAATAATTGGATAATATTTCAGCTTGAGATTTCGTCATTACTATTTTTAAATTATCATAGTCAGTCATAACTACATCAACATTACCAAACCTTGCATTGAATTCTTCTAATATATTTTGATGTTGTTTTTTATTTGCATTTAATAATTTAACAAATTCTTTTTGCATTTGTAGTTCTGTTTCAAACATAAAATATCCTCCCAGACTAAAATTATTATATCATTACGAATAATAAATACAATAGTTTTAATTAAAATTTTGAAAAATATTTATTAATATTTTATAGCAATATCGCATAGCATTTGCAATTTACATAATTTTATGATATTATATTAAAGTAAAAATATTCGTAGCTATGCGAACTATAATAAGAATAGCAAAGTAGCAAATTCTCAAAAAACAACTGTTAGGAGGATTAAATTATGCAAGTAGAGAAGAAACTTTTTTGTCATTGGGATCTTGTTCGGTTCGTAACAAAGGAGCACCTCAGGCAGGAAGATGGAACGTTTTTGACGCTTTCAGTTACCGAAGGAGACAAGATAGAACTCATGATTTTCTTGGGAAAAGATGATTCTACCTCTGACTATGAGGTAAGAGTCTACAAGAGCAAGCCTACTGACAAGTATGTTCCGAATGAATATGATGAGGTCAAACGTTTTGAAGAGAACGACGAGTACGCATCATTTTTCTTTGATGAATACGAGAAAGCACATGACTTTGCAGACTTGATTGGTTACATGCATCCTGAATACAAAACAAGACCCGTGAGAAAAATTGGTGAAGACTAACTTGCAATCAGCCAGTCGCATATTTTATGTGACTGGCTGAAACTATTTTTATTAAAAATGTTGATATTTTTAAAGACTTATGTTAAAGTAAATACAATAAATCGAATTATATAAGAGAACTTGAAACAGAGTATGCCAATTTTTCGCATACCTGTTTCGAAATCGCTCCAAAAAAATATGGTCTCAAAGAGGCCATATTTTTTTGGGGAGCGGTGGGAATCGAAAAGTCGTAGGAGCTCACGGAGCGAAGCGACAGTGAGTGAGTAGAAAAAGTCCAGTGGACTTTTTCGATACGACGCGGGTAGATTAACCGCTACCCGCTTAAAAAATAATTGGTTTTGAATTTTAGTGTAAATAGAAAAAGCACTGGAGTTTTTTTATTGCCAAAAAGTATTCTATCGTAAAGAAATTACGTTACGTCAAAAAGGAGTGTCCCATTTTGACATAGTTCTTTTTTGCTATTTTTATATGTAAATATTGAAAAAAATGAAACAATGTGATAAGGTATCTTAGTGACTATGGAGTGATGCCGAAGCGGTCATAACGGCATAGATTGGAAGTCTATCGTGAGATATTTGTCTCCCGTGGGTTCGAATCCCACTCACTCCGCCAAAAGAAGGCTACTTTAGGAAAGTAGCTTTTTTTAAGAAGGTACTTACATAAACGATTCGAACCCGAGAGGGCATCGAGCGTAAAGAAAAAGCTCCAGTGGAGCTTTTTTAGTGAGATGATTGACTGAGCAGAGCGAAGGAGAAATAAGACGAGAAGCGTGTGGCGAATCCCACTCACTCCGCCAAAAGAAGGCTACTTTAGGAAAGTAGCTTTTTTTAAGAAGGTACTTACATAAACGATTCGAACCCGAGAGGGCATCGAATATTTGTAGATAAAAACCTCTCCCAAATGGAAGAGGTTTTTAAGTACATTAAAAAGGAGAATGTATTGCTTCTTGATAAAGCTTATTTCTTTTTTCTTTTGGCATAGCCATCCACCAATTTTGATGGTCATAGCGTAGTGCTTCTATGATTCTTTTGGAATCTTCCTCAAGAAATGCCATCCACTGCCCTAGTTCACCTTTGTCAATGCACCACCAAAATCTTGTCCAGCAAATGCTCCATGGCACATTGATGTCAGCGACTTTAACCAGTTTCTCAAGTTCAGACCATTCTTTCAATTGGTAAGGATTGTCGATAAAATTTCTGATAGCTTCAGTAATCAGTTCACCACTTTCTTTTTTAGCAAAAAGTAAAAGTTTGCGATTACCAACGACCTTGACTTTGGTATTAGTAATTGTAAAGTCGGCAAAATCATGCATGATTTTGCGATAAGAATATGGGATGGCGCCAAATTCGAATTCAGCACTTCCCATATAATCTAAATCTACAACACCATCACGTCCGGTTAAAGAAGGACCACCTTTCTTATTGATTTTTCCACGTTGAATTAGATAAAATTTATTCATATTGTACCTCCTTTGTGCTATAAAGCACGTTGCTTAATTTAGGAAAATTACATTCCTATTATAGCATATTTTATACATTATGTAAATTGCTTTCGCCTTTTTTGTTATAGCAATACCATAGTTTAGTATCATTTCTATTCTATTTTTCTTTTTTGTACATATATTTTTTATGTATAGTATTTTAGTTTTTGAATTATTATAAGGAAGTAATTGAATGGTAGTTTCTCACGAAGTCTTACAAAAATACATGCTTTTTTTTCGCTAGTAATAGAATTTACAAAGTAGAAAGGTGACAAGAATAATTTCATGTCACCTTTTTACTATAATTAAAAAAATCTATACCAAATAAACAGCAGTTCCATATGCAAATATTTCTACAACTTCTTTATCTCCACTAAAGCCACCATTTTCTCTTATTCGATATTCAAATTGACAATTAATAACAGCATCGCCATCTAATTCGATGCATTTTTTTCTTAATTTGTTTTTCACTTTATCAAAAGCCTTATTGGGATCAGCTCCTCTTAGAATTCCTTCTTTACAAGAATCTAATGCAAATATTGCATCTATTACTTCATAGTCATTATTAATGTCTCCAGTACTAATGATAATATCTTCCATATTCATTCACCTCGTTTTATATTATAACATTGACGGGAAGAAAATGAAAAGAGTTTTTAAAAATAGTGTGAATATGTTGATAAACGATTGTGAGAATATAAAAAATGTGATATAGTATAAGGACGTAAAGGAGGAATGAAAATGACAGTTGAACAGTACTATATATTATTTATGATAAGTTTTGCAATTACATTAATTGCACAAATAATGGTTAAGTCAAGGTATAATAAATATAAGCAAATTTCAAACAGTTCAGGAATCAATGGAGAGAATATTGCTAGAAGAATTTTAGATGAAAACGGAATGCAAGATGTTAAGATTATTCCGACCAAAGGAACATTAACAGATAATTATAATCCAACAAAAAGAACGGTGAATTTATCAGAAGATATTTTTTATGGAACTACAATTGCAGGAATTGCAGTAGCTGCACATGAATGTGGTCATGCAATTCAACATCATGAAAACTATGCTTTTTTGAAATTAAGAATGAGTATGGTACCCGTTTTAAATATTACATCAAAGTTTAGTTATGCTATAATTATGGCAGGATATTTTTTAGGTCTTTTAGGGCTATTTAAAATTGGTATTATATTAGAATCAGTTGCCGTTTTATTTCATGTTGTTACGTTACCAGTAGAATTTGATGCTTCAAGGAGAGGTTTAAAACAATTGCAGTCATTTGGAATATTTGATAGTGTAGAACTTTCCGGATGTAGAAAAATGTTAACAGCTGCTGCGCTTACATATGTTGGAGCAGCTCTTTCAGCTATTGTAAGTTTACTTAGATTAATATTAATGTTTAATAATTCTAGAAGAAGAGATTAAATGTAAAAAATATTTAAATTATGTAAATATTTTTTAAAAAACTTGACTTATTATGAAGAAGCATGTTATACTGCAACCAATCTAGAATAAATAATTATTTAGTGAGTATGTAATAGTTAGTTACCAAACTAACGAAGCTACATAGGAGCTTGTAGAGCTCTACACGTTTATAAAGATAAGCGGAGTCACTACCATTTTGGGAGTGTACTTCGCTTTTTTGCATTCTAGAATTATTAAAAAGCCAAGAAGGAGGGGATAATATGGCGATAATTGAAGTAAATAATTTGAACAAAAATTTTTGCGTAAAGTTAAAAGAAAAAGGACTTAGTGGAAGTTTAAAATCCGTGATTAAACCAAACTACAAAAAAATCGAAGCAGTAAAAGGAGTTAGTTTTGAAGTTCAAGAAGGGGAAGTAATAGCATTTATTGGACCAAATGGGGCTGGTAAAAGTACAACAATTAAAATGATGACTGGGATTCTCTATCCTGATAATGGCGTTGTGAAAGTCTTAGGAATCGATCCGACGAAGCAAAGAAAGAAACTAGCTTATGAAATAGGAACAGTATTTGGACAAAAAGAGCAACTTTGGATGCACTTAACGCCATATGATAATTTCAAATTTTTTGGCGCTATTTATGATATTTCTGAAGAAGATACTGAAAAGAGAATTGCTGAGTTGACTGAAATTTTTGATTTGGAAGATTTTATCAATACACCTGTAAGAAATCTAAGCTTGGGGCAACGAATTCGTTGTGAGATTGTAGCTGCGTTAATTCATAGACCTAAAGTACTTTTCTTGGATGAACCGACGATAGGACTAGATCCAGTAGTAAAAGATAGTATTAGAAAAATTATTAAGAAAATGAATAAGGAATATCATACAACGGTATTTTTAACAAGTCATGATATTTCCGATATTGAGAAGCTTTGTAAAAGGGTTATCATTATTAATAATGGACAAATTGTAATGGATGACTCTATGGAAAATTTAAAATATCATTATTTAAATAAGAAAATTGTAGAGTTAAAGTTGAATAAAAAAGTTGATTTAAATAATATTGATGGAATTGAAATTTTGAAGCAAAAAGGAAATAGTATGAAACTTGACATTGATTTGAAAAAGAAAACCTTGTCTGATGTTTTAAAATTGATTAATCCAGATGACATTATTGATATTAATATTTCAAATACTCCACTAGAAGAAATCATTAGCGAAATATATAGAAAGGAGCAATCATTATGAGAAAGTATTTGTACATTTATAAAGCGGAAGTAATGAGTGCTCTTCAGTATATAGGTAACTTGATTTTTAACTCGTTCAGCTATTATATTTTGATTTTTATATTATTTAGTTTATGGAATTATGTGTATGACGATCCAACGCAGCTAATTAATGGGTATTCAAAAAGCCAAATGATATGGTATGTCATCAGTACGGAAATATTATGGAAAATATATAATGGCAGAAAGTTATGTAGAAAAATATGTGATGATGTTAGAAGTGGAAATATTGCATATAACATGAATAAACCATATAGCTATATTGGATATATTCTTTCTAGTCATTTAGGAGAAGGAACGGTTAAATCGGTTATTTACATTGTGCTTGGAATGAGTATTGGATTGTGCTTTTTAGGAAGTTTTCCAAATGCATCGATAATTAGTATACTAACTGTTTTACTGACTAGTTTTCTTGCTGTAATTATTGATGCACTGTTTGTTATTTTTATAGGATTATTTTCATTCTATATAGAAGATGCTAATCCGATTTATTGGGTATATAGTAAATTTATATTAATACTTGGAACTATTTTTCCAATTGAGTTTTTTCCACTTACACTTCAAAAAGTATTTGCATATAGTCCTATATATGGAATATGCTATGGACCTGCCAAGATGTTTGTTGACTTTAGCTATAGTGGTGCTATCAATATTATTACTTTCCAAATTATTTACATTATGATAGCTTATGTATTATGTACAAGACTATATGGGAAAGGAGTGAAAAAATTAAATGTTAACGGCGGTTAGAAATCAATTGAAAGTAACATTACTTTCAATAAAATATGGATTAATGAGGGAGATGTTAAATAAGGTTACTTTTGTGATGAATATTGTTTTTATGATATTAAATAATGCAGGTTTTATTGTTCAATGGCTTATCATTTATTCTCTAAAAAGTGATATTGGTGGATATACTTTTAAACAAGTCTTGCTATTGTGGGGATTTGCCGCAGGAACTTATGGCTTTTCACATTTCTTCTTCAAAAAGGCTTTTTCACTATCTGATACGATTACAAATGGAAAGCTAGATTCTTATTTAGTTCAGCCTAAAAATGTATTGATTAGTGCAATTACGTCAGATGTTGAAACATCTGCATTAGGAGATATGCTTTACGGAATAATTATGCTGATAGTTAGTGGACTAACATTTTCTAAATTTGTATTGTTTATAGTATTTTCTATTTGTGGTGGAATCATTACTACATCAGTAGCAGTTATATTAGCAAGCTTGAGCTTTTGGATAAAGAAAGCAGATATGATTGCTGATACAGGAAATAATTTAATTATTCATTTTGCAACATATCCAGGCGGAATTTTTAATGGTATTTCTAAAATTTTGTTATATACTATCATACCAGTTGGAATAATAGACTATATTCCTGTTACTATCTTAAGTAAGTTTAATTTTGGATTGATGATATTAGTAATTGGACTAACTATAGTTTGGACAGCATTTGCATTTATTATTTTCTATAAAGGATTAAGAAAGTATTCGTCATCTAATTTGATGATTGCAAAAATTTAAATAAATGTCACATTTTTTTAATTTCAAACATAATATTATCATGTAAACTGAATAACTTTTCAAGGAGGTAAGAATAATGTTTGAAAGCTTGAGACTTGAAAAGATAACGAAAATCTACCAAGATGACAATGGAGAAACAGTTGCAATCAATGATTTTAGTTATACTTTCAAAAGAGGACATTTTGTAAGCATTATTGGACCTAGTGGATGTGGTAAATCGACGCTACTTTCTATTATTGGTGGGCTAGAATCTCAAACTTCAGGCATAATTTACATGGATAATTCCATACTTACAAGAAAGAACAATAACATAGGATATATGTTGCAAAAAGATTATTTGTTAAGCTATCGGACAGTATTCGAAAATGTTTTATTAGGTGTTCAGATTAGGAAGATGAAATCTAGGGCAACGTTTGAATATGCCAAGGAATTGCTAGATAAATATGGATTAGGTGAATTTAAGGATAAGTATCCTTCGCAATTATCTGGAGGTATGAGACAACGTGTAGCGCTGATAAGAACATTAGCTACGAAACCAGACATATTACTTTTGGATGAAGCTTTTTCGGCATTGGATTATCAAACACGTCTTCAAGTAACAGATGACGTATATCAGATAATTAAAGCTGAAGGTAAAACAACTATCATGGTGACACATGATATCCCAGAGGCGATAAGCATGTCAGATGAAGTTATCGTGCTAACAAAGCGACCGAGTAAAATTGAAGCAGAATATCAAATTCTTTTTGATATTCCCAATAGAACACCTCTTACATGTAGAGAGAATCCAAAGTTTTCAATGTATTTTGATGAAATTTGGAAGTCTCTGAATCAATAAAACATAGAAAACATGTAAAGGAGGTGAATCACATGAAATATTGCGACCTTGGATGAAGGAGTTGAAAATCATGAATAAAAAGATGTTGACGGAACGTGAAAAATATTTACGTGATAAAAAGCGGAAAAAATTTCTTGTTCTTGTCTCACAAATAGGCTTACTTATTTTTTTGATTGCAATTTGGGAAATACTTGCCAATACAGGAATTATTGATAGTTTTATCACAAGTAAGCCGTCTCGTGTTGTAGAAACATTTTTTAAAATGCTTTCAGAGGATTTACTGAAACACGTTGGAATTACTTGCTTTGAGACAATTATTGGATTTGTATTGGGCACCATCATGGGAACGCTGATTGCGACTATTCTTTGGTGGTCTCCGTTTTTGTCTAAGGTAATGGCACCGTTTTTGGTAGTCTTGAATAGTCTTCCTAAAGTTGCACTAGGTCCGGTGATTATTGTATGGGTTGGTGCTGGTATGCCAGCCATTATTACTATGGCACTAGCAATTTCTTTGGTGGTGACAATTCTTGATATGCTAAATGGTTTTATTGCAACAGATCAAAACCGGATTAAGATGGTAAAAACATTTGGAGCAAACAAGTTTCAAGTTTTTACAAAAGTCGTTTTCCCATCTAATGTTTCTACACTTTTAAATGTACTAAAGGTCAACATTGGTCTTTCAATGGTTGGTGTTATCACAGGTGAATTTTTGGTATCTAAAGGAGGACTTGGACACTTAATTGTTTATGGCGGTCAGGTTTTTAACCTTGACTTGGTCATGACAAGTGTCATTTTACTTGCTATAGTTGCAAGTATTATGTACTATGCTGTCGTCTTGCTCGAAAAGCTTATTAGCCAAAAGGGCAAGTGGCAATAAATAAAAGGAGGTCTTCAATATGAAGCGGTTTGTTGCAATGTTGTTAGTAGTACTGATGGTCCTTACTTTCTCAACTTACTCTTTGGCAGAAGAAAAGGTTGTTAGAGTGAGTGAAGTTACTCACTCGGTTTTCTATGCTCCCCAGTATGTTGCTATCAATCTTGGAATGTTCGAAAAACATGGTCTTAAGGTTGAGTTGATAAACAGTCAGGGCGCAGATAAAGTTATGACTGCTGTTCTTTCTGGTCAGGTTGATATTGGCTTTGCTGGACCGGAGGCCTCTATCTACGTGTACCTTCAAGGAAAAGAGGACTATCCTCAGGTGTTTGCGCAATTGACGCAGCGTGATGGTTCTTTTTTGGTTGGACGTGAGAAGGAGGAAAACTTCGAGTGGACCAATCTGAAGGGGATGCATGTGCTACCAGGTAGAAAGGGTGGTATGCCGTATATGGCACTTATGTATGTCATTCGGCAAAATGGTCTTGATCCCGAAATAGATATGAACTTTGACAATAGCATTAGTTTTGATGCTATGACAGGTGCATTCTTGGGTGGAATTGGAGACTATGTTACCATCTTTGAACCGACTGCAACTATGGTGGAAATGGAAGGAAGAGGCTATATTGTTGCATCTGTTGGTGAAGCGGCAGGTGAGATTCCTTATACTGCTTACTTTGCTAATAGGAGTTACATTGAGAATAATCCTGATGTGATTCAAAGCTTTGTGGATGCAATTTATGAAGGGCAAGTTTGGATACAAACTCATACAGCCAAAGAAATTGCTGAAGTAATTGCTCCTTCTTTTCCGGATAGTGATGTAGATGTGTTGGAAACGGTAGCACAGCGTTATAAGGACATTGATGCTTGGAATCATACTCCCATTATGACGAAGGAATCGTTTGAAAGAATGGAAGATGTGATTGAGCAAGCTGGTGAGCTTAGCAGTCGTGCACCGTTCGAAGCCATTGTCACTAATCAGTATGCTGAATTTGCTGTTAGTTCAGCAGATTAAAACTAATGCTCAGAGGGTACCATTTTTTGGTACCCTCAATTTATAATTTGTCGGTTTAGGCCATTGGGGACGGAGTTTTTGGCATTTTTCGACCATTAGGGACGGAGAATTTTGTTTTTTTAAATAACAAGATTAACAATTTTTGAGAAAATAAAAAAAACCAAAATCCTCCGTCCCTAATGGTCGAAAAATGCCAAAAACTCCGTCCCCAATGGCCTAAACCGACAAATTATAATTTATGATAGTAAAAAAAATAGATTTATTATAAAATATGTATATAAAGAAATGAAATGGAGATGTTTAAAATAAAAAAGTTGAAAATCGGTATTTTTATGGATAGTTTTTTCCCTAATGTAGATGGGGTAGTAATGGTAATAGATAATTTAGCAAAGTGTATGAGTAAATTTGCAGAAGTAACTGTGGTTGTGCCATATAATGAGAGTGTAGTGGAAGATGAAAATAGACCTTATCGAGTTATTCGAATAAAAAGTATTCACTTGCCTACAACAGAATATAGAGTTGCCCTACCAGTAGCAAAGCATAGTAAAGTATTTCAAAAGTTATTACATGAAAAATTTGATGTGATTCATATTCATTCTCCATTTACTATTGGAAAACTTGGAATAAGAGTCGCAAGGGAGTTAAACGTTCCAGTTATTGCTACGATGCACACACGTTTTGATTTTGAATTTAGAAAATATATGAAGTCAGAATTATTTGTTAAATTAGCTATTAGAGTGATCATAAAAGTGTTTAATCAATGTGATAGAGGGATATCAGTTAATAAAGCGATTGGAAGAGTATTTAAAGAGTATGGTTATAAAGAGGAGCCGCTTGCTATGTATAACGGAACTGATATGAAAATAGTTCAGGATGGACAAGAGGCTATTCAAAAAGTGAATCAACTGTACCGTATAGAGCAAAATGAAAATGTTTTTCTTTTCGTAGGAAGAATAACAGAAATTAAAAATATATTCTTTATTTTAGATGTTTTGAAAATATTAAAAGAGAAAGAACAAAAATTTAAAATGCTATATGTTGGTACAGGACCTGATGAGGAAAAATTAAAACGAAAAGTATTGGAAATGAAATTAGATAAAGAAGTAATTTTGTGTGGAAAAATAATGGATAGAGAACTATTAAAATCAATTTATTACCGTGCAAATTTATTTCTATTTCCATCTTTATTTGATGCTTCATCATTAGTTCAAATAGAAGCAGCAAGCCAAAAGACACCTGGGATATTCATTGAAGGTGCAATTACAGCAGATACAATAACGAATAATGAAAATGGATATACTGCACCAAATGATGCAATTCAATTTGCAAATAGAGTCGTAGAAATACTTGAAAATAAAGAATTGTATCATGTCGTATGTGAAAATGCACATAATCAATTGGCAAAGTCATGGGAAGAAATAGCAAAAGAAACTTGTGAACTATACCAACAAGAAATAATTAAGAAACAAAAAGGCATGTAAGAAGAAAAATAATAATATTTTACATAAATTAGTAAATAGCTGTTGACAATAGGGGTAGTTGGTATTATAATGTTAACCGTGGCTAACAAATTGCAAACTGCTTGAAAATAGCATTGTTAGCTGTAGAAAAAGGAGTAATAATATGATTTCAAAATCATTAGAGGAATATCTAAAGACGATATATGTTTTGAAAAAGCAATTTGGAGTAGTTCGAGTTACAGATATTGCTTTAAAAATGAATTGTAGTAAGCCTAGTGTTAATAAAGCAATTAATAATCTAAAGGATAATGGCTATATTAATTATGAAGCATATGGTGACATTGAACTAACAGAAAATGGTGAAGAACATGCAAAAAAGATTTTAGAAGCTTATGATATTGTTTATTTATTTTTAAAAGAAGTTTTAAATATTGATTCGGTAAATGCCAAAAATGAAGCAGACAAAATGAAACTTAGTATGAGTGATGAAACGCTGAATGAGTTAAAAAAATATGTGCATAAAGTTTTAGACTTAAATGATCTAAATTGTGCGTATGATATCAATAATGAATTATGTAGAAGTTGTCCTAAAGCAAAGGTTACACTTCAAAATTAAATCATTTTAAAATAATGATGTGTAAGGTAGGAAAGGAAAATAAAATATGGAAAACAATTTACTAGAAATTAAAGATTTATATGTATCGGCAGGAGAAAAAGATATTTTAAATGGAATTAGTATGAAAATAAAAAAAGGAGAGATTCACGTTGTAATGGGACCTAATGGTTCTGGTAAGTCAACAACCGCTAATGCCATTTTCAATAATCCAGAGTATACTAAAAAGAGTGGAACAATTATATTTGATGGAGAAGATATTACTAACAGTAAGACAGATGAAATAGCTAGAAAAGGTGTATTTATGAGTTTCCAACTTCCAGAAGAGATTCCAGGAATTACTGTTGCTAATTTTTTGAAATATGCTAAAAACAAAATTACTGGTAAACCAGTGAAGCATTTTGCTTTTAAAGAAGAATTAAATCAAAATGTAGAAGAATTAAAAATGGATCCAGCTAATCTTGAAAGAAGTTTGAATGTTGGTTTTTCTGGTGGTGAAAAAAAGAAAAATGAAATTTTACAAATGCTAATGCTTAATCCTAAGCTTGCTATTTTAGACGAGACAGATTCAGGACTTGATGTTGATGCTATTAAAACTGTTTCTAAAGGAATTGAAATGTTTAAAAATGATGAAAATGCAGTATTAATTATTACACACAATACTAAGATTCTTCATAATTTGAAAGTTGACTATGTGCATATATTAGTAAACGGAAAGATTGTTGAAACGGGTAATGGTGAACTAGCGCAAGAAATTGAAGAAAATGGATATGAAAAGTATAAGACAATGTAGAATGAGCATTGATAAGGGAAAAAGTAACATAAAAAATTGGAGAAAATAGACATAAAAGAACTCCCACAATAGTGGGAGTAGGGCTTTACTTTCCATCATCGGAATGGTGCTCCAAAGTATTTGCAATTCGCTCGAGAGCTGTAGCAATGCGGGCTAACTCTTTTTGAATTGCTTTACGATTCGGAGCATCATCTTCGTCCATAGGGGCAAATGAATCTTCTTCAGGTTCATTTATCGGCTTCCGATCACATTTGTTGAATTCTTCAAATTTGGAAAGCATATAAATTGTACCTCCTGTATTTTTTACAAGTGGTATTATACCATATGGTTTTACATAAATCAAGTTAGAAAGGAAATTAACATGGCTAAAACTAACATTGATGATATTAATAGAAATATCTATGATATTAAAAATAAAGATGAGTATGAATATAAAATTAGGGGACTAACGAAGAAGACTGTTGAAGAAATTTCTAAAATAAAGAATGACCCCGATTGGATGAGAGAAATTCGTTTAAAAGCTTTAGAAGAATATAATAAATTAGATATGCCAACATGGGGGCCTTCACTTCATGAACTTAACATGGATGATATAGCAACATATGTTAAGCCAAAATCAGATCTAAACAGCTCATGGGATGATGTTCCAGAAGATATTAAGAATACATTTGATAAACTAGGAATACCTGAAGCAGAAAAAAAATCACTTGCGGGTGTTGGGGCACAATATGATTCTGAAGTGGTTTATCATAGCATGAAAAAAGAATTAATCAAGCAAGGTGTTATTTATACGGATATGGAAACAGCGGTGAGAGAGTATCCTGAAATTGTAAAATCGCATTTTATGAAGTGTGTTCCAATTACTGATCATAAATTTGTTGCATTGCATGCTGCTGTATGGTCTGGAGGTAGTTTTGTGTATGTTCCCAAAGGTGTGAAAGTAGATATTCCACTTCAATCTTATTTTAGGTTAAATTCACCAGAATCCGGTCAGTTTGAACATACATTAATCATTGTGGAAGAGGGAGCAAGCCTGCATTTTATAGAAGGGTGTTCTGCACCGAAATATAATAAAGTAAATTTACATGCAGGTTGTGTTGAACTTTTTGTGGCTGATAATGCATATTTAAGATATTCTACAATAGAAAATTGGTCAAAAAACATGATGAATTTAAATACTAAAAGAGCATTGATTGGTAAAAATGCGAAAGTGGATTGGGTTACAGGTTCTTTTGGTTCACACGTTTCAATGCTTTATCCAATGAGTATTCTAAATGGAGAAGGGGCTAAAACAGAATATACTGGAATTTCATTTGCGAATACTTCTCAAAATTTAGATACCGGATTTAAAGTAATCCATAATGCACCAAATACTTCAAGTGTAATTAATTCGAAATCAATATCAAAAGGAGGAGGAAATTGTACTTATCGTTCGTTGGTTAGAATTATGGAAAAAGCCAAAAATTCTAAGTGTAGTGTATCATGCGAATCACTGATGTTAGATGACATTTCTAAATCTGATACAATACCAGTAAATGACATTCGAACAGATGAAGTAGAGTTTTCACATGAAGCTTCCATCGGAAAGATTTCTGATAAAGCAATTTTTTATTTAATGAGCAGAGGGCTTTCAGAAAATGATGCTAGGGCAATGATAGTGAGAGGATTTGCTTCACCAATTGCCAAGGAACTTCCAGTTGAGTATGCGGTAGAAATGAATAATTTAATTAATTTGGAATTGGAAGGAGCGATTGGATAATGAGTGAACTAAAAATTAATAATACACCAGTAAGGACTTCTAAGAATTATCAAATTAATAATATAAAATTAGAAAATATTAAATTCCTTGCAAGTGAAAAATTTGATAATATTCTATACCAAGATTTAGATAATGAAAATATTGAATTATCATTGATGACTAGTGATTTTAGTTTAACATATGGAGTTGGAAAAGAATTAGAAAATGAAGTTAAACAAAATTCTAATGTTAAATTAAAGTTGGAACTTAAAGAAAATACAAATAGAGAAAATATAATTAGCTTTATTTTTGATGAGGAGAATACACAACTCATTGATGATATAGAAATCGTTGCAAATGAAAATGTAAAAGGGCAAATTACTCTTAAATATGTTGCAAAAAAGGATAGCAAAGTAGAAAGTAAATATGATGCTAATAACCCTTGCACTAATCTTCATAATGGGGTTATACGAACAACAATGAAGTCTAATTCAGAATTAAAATTAACAGTAATAAATTTGACTAGTTTTAGTACAACTAATATTTTAGCAATAGAAAATATTTTATCAGAGAAATCAAAACTTGAATATAACATTGTTGATTTTGGAGGAGATAGTTCGGTAACTAACTATTATACAGAATTAATAGGAGACAACTCTGAAAATAATTTGAATACTATTTATCTTGGCATCAATAAACAGTTGCTAGATATGAATTATATTGCTGAAACAAGGGGGAAAAATACAAAAGTGAATATTGACGTGCAAGGTGCAATTAAAGATGAAGCAAGGAAGCATTTTAAAGGAACTATTGATTTCAAACGAGGAGGTAAAAAGGCGGAAGGCTCTGAAAATGAATTTTGTATGCTTCTTTCTGATGAGGCAAAATCAATCAGTCTACCGATGCTCCTTTGTGATGAAGAAGATGTAGTCGGTAATCATGCAGCCGCTGCTGGGAAAGTAAATAATAAAGAATTGTTTTATCTAATGAGTAGAGGCTTTACTGAAAAAGAGGCAAAAACACTTATGGTGAGAGCTAGATTTAATAAGGTGATAGAGAATATTTCAAATGAAGATTTGAAAAATGAATTGTTAACAGAAATTGATTATAGGCTTTTGTAATATGATATATAGGAGAGTTAAAATGAATTTAGAAAATGTTAAAAGTGAATTTCCATTGCTATCCAATAGCGACATAGTATATTTAGATAGTGGTGCTACAACGCAAAAGCCACAAATGGTAATTGATGCTGTGGCTGATTTTTATAAATTAAATAATGCTAATCCGCATAGGGGGGCATATACATTAAGCACAACTGTAACAGAGCTATATGAAGGAACAAGAGAGAAGATTGCCCAATTTTTAAATGCGAGATATGCAAAAGAAATTATTTTTTCTAAAAACGCAACAGAGAGTTTAAATCTATTTGCATATTCTTATGGATTAGAAAATTTAAAGCAAGGTGATGAGATTGTTTTATCAATTATGGAGCATCACTCTAATATAGTTCCTTGGCAGATGATAGCTAAAAAAACAGGAGCTATTTTAAAATATATGTATATAAATGAAAATTTTGAAATACCAGATGAAGAAATTGAAAACAAGATAACATCTAAAACGAAAGTTGTAGGAATTACACATGTTTCAAATGCTTTAGGAACGATTAATAATGTAGAAAAAATAATCGAGGTAGCTCACAAAAATAAGGCAGTTGTTATTGTCGACGCCTCTCAAAGCATTTCGCATATGAAAGTTGATGTTCAAAAATTAGATTGCGATTTTTTAGCATTTTCCGGACACAAAATTTATGCACCATTAGGAATTGGAGTTCTATATGGAAAGAAAGAATTATTAGAAAAAATGACTCCTTTTTTAATGGGAGGGGATATGATAGAATATGTTTATGAGAATAAAACAACCTTTGCTGAGCTTCCAAATAAGTTTGAAGCAGGGACACAAAATGCGGAAGGTGTTATAGGTTTAGGAGCTGCAATTGATTTTATTAATCAAATTGGATATGATAAAATAGCTAGCATAGAAAAAGAAGTTGTTGATTATGCTAGAGAAAAATTATCTACACTAGATTATTTAACCTTATATGCTACACCTAATAAAGAACACCATCAATCGGTACTATCTTTTAATATTAATGGAATACATCCGCATGATGTGGCAAGTATTTTAGATTCAGAAAAAATATGTGTAAGAAGTGGAAATCACTGTGCCCAGCCATTAATGAGATTCTTAAAGATTGATTCAACATGTAGAGCTAGTTTTTCGATATACAACACGAGAGAGGATGTAGATAAGTTAGTAGTTGGAATCCAAAAGGCTTATAATATGTTCAAAAAGTATATGAAGTAATAGTAAAGGCGCACAATGTGCACCATAATAAGCATACTGTCGAGGTGGAATTGATTCGCCGCTACAAAACAGGAGGAATTGTAAATGGATGAAAATTTAAATGATGTTTATAATGATTTAATTATGGAACATAGTATGAATTCATATAATAAAAAGAAATTAGAGTCATGTGATTACGAAGAGCTTGGGCACAATCCAAGTTGTGGTGATGAAATTACTTTAGAAGTGAAAATGAATGGAGATATTATACAGGATATGGCATTTATGGGACATGGTTGTGCCATATCCCAAGCTTCTACTTCTATCATGATTGAAACATTGAAAGGTAAGACAATTCAAGAAGCAAAAGAAATTATCAAAACTTTTATTGGTATGATAAAGCGAGAAGATATAGCAGACAGTGAATTAGAAAAATTAGAAGATGCTATTGCTTTCAAAAATATTCAGCATATGCCTGCTAGAGTGAAATGTGCATTACTTGCATGGCACACTCTTGAAAAAATTATTGCTGAAAGAGAAAAAAATCTCGACTCAGGCAGTATAATCTCATCAACAATAAAAAATAATCATTGTAATTTATAAAATAAAAAAAGCACAAGTTGGATTCAGCTATAGGATACATTAAGCCAATAAAATGGACATTCTTCTTGTGCTTTTCACATTTCAGAATGTCCATTTAAATCTAAAAACTATTACTTTTTCTTAATATCTACGATAATACCATCATCATTATTATTGTTATTTCCAGAAAGATCTATTACTACGTCATTGCTAGAATTTGAAGACGTATTTTTTTTCTTATTACTTTCATAAGGAGTTATGATTGTAGAAGAACTACTTGAAGTTCCAATATCAACATATACTTCTGAGGTTTTTCCAGGATCTTTATAATCATCAATCTTTTGATCAAATTGATTTGAATAATTATAAAATTCTTTTGTATTTGAATATGCTTTTGAATCTTCTTCTTTTACTTCATTTGCCGTTCCGTGACCGAACATTTCGAAGTTGTAGGTAGACATCTTATGATCTGCAAGATGTGCTTTATTAATAAAGTCTGTAGCGCCTCTACCAACAAGATTCTTTCCACTTGATGTTTTTGTTTTATAAATACATTTTTTAAATCCCATGTTAACAAATTTATTCGCTTTATAGTTTGGCGGATAATCTTTAGAAGCACTCATATAAGTCTGCGTTAATTTATCTGCACCTTCTTGAGTTTTACCATCGGCAAGTACTTTATTGTATTTCCATTTTTTCTTTGTACCCATTTCAACTTCCCAATATTTTGCTTCTTCCCAAGTCATATCACCAAAAACGATTCTTGTTTTTGAGTTTGTGATGATAACGTCTTTGAAATATGCAAGTGATGATGTCTTAGTTAATTGTGATAAATTTTGAACGGTAATTAAAGTTCCACAACGATATTTTCTAAACAAAGTGAAAAACGCCTCTGTATCTTTGGTAATATATAGTGGAAACTCATCGATATAAATGAAGTGAGGAGTTCTACTATCTTCTGTTCCAGGTCTTCTAAGTACAGCATCTTTTAATGATAAGATGACAAACATACCAAAAGCTTTTTGATGAAGTTCCCCAAGGTCCCCTTGACGAGTACAAGCGGTAATAATTTGACCTTCTTCTAATGCTTTATCTAGATTAACGTTGTTGTGCTTGCTGCATAATACTCGTTTAATACCAGGATTCCTTAGGAAGTTGTCTAGCTGTGTAATAGCACCATAAACAAATTTTTCTGTTTCTTTTCTACCACTACCATAAGTTGAAGCTATTTCATAACCATGAATATTAACAGGTGGTTTATAAAAGTTCTTTTCAAAGTATCCGATTAGAGATTTATAATCTTGCGATAATTCTGGATCTTTCTTTAGAACTTCTGTCATTTCTTCTGCAAGGTCAAAGTTATTTAGAATGTCTAACATATCTTCAAGGGAAGGTAATTCACCGTTATGCATTCTTGGATAAACAAGTTTCAATAAAATAGCTAGATTTTCAAAAGCTTGTTGCGTAACATTTGCAAAGAATACATTATTGCTACTAGCATTTTCGGCTTCATACATTCCTTTTAATACAGTTGAAATAATGCTTGCAATTTTAGCTGGATCTTTTCCAATGAAAGGATTGATACCAAGTGATTCAGGATTCATTGGGTCAATGATATTGACATCCATATTATATGCTTTAGCAACATTTTGTACTCTTGAAATACATGCATTGTCTGGTGCAACAAGTGTTAAGCCTATTCCACGATAATACAATTTTCCAGTTTCAGGATCTTCATATTTCAACATATCTTTCACATAATTCTTGTATTCCTTCTTCCTAGCTGATTTTGGTTTCAAATAGGAAAGGGTAAAGTTCCTATTTAAGAACTCATTGCTGTAAGGAACTTCAAGTGAAGCCATGCCTGATTGTAATGCATTATAACCAAGCTTTTTACTTAATTCTCTAAAAAAATACTTCTTTTCAATATCGCCTGCACACATAGGCTCCACGATTGTAGCCGTTTTACCTGTACCAGTAGCTCCTTCAACAAAAGTGGCTTCAAAACGAACTTTTTCAGGAATAACTGCTGGACTGCCAGTTTTATCATCAATACATATCTTAGCATCACACATAAATGCAGAAGGTATTGTAGAATCTTTCTTTGCTTTTGATGATTCTAGCTTTATTCCTTTATATTCCTCGAAAGCTTCAATCCAATCGATATCACCATCAACAGCATTTCCAACAAAATAGTCCACAAAGGAACGAATCGTAAATGCTGGAATTATAAGCGCTAACGAACCAAAAGCCGGTGGAATCAATTCTGGTAAATTTATTGCGATATATTTAAAATTACTTAAATGGGAACAAGCAAACCACAATACTTCATTTATCCATTGAGAAGCCATTGTAAATGTTATGATATATCCACAAATTGCGTAGAAAATTAAAAACTTCATAGGATGCGTAATTGTTGTATTGAGTGGTGAACCACAAGTAATCATATAACCTAGTGCAACCGCAATAAATACTAAACCATATTGAATTGGTGTCCAATAGTTGATACATTGTCCCGTAAGTAATAGGGAAATGAGTTCACAGGCTCTATCAACAGTAAAATATATAACTAGTAGACCAAATACATATGAAAAGAATGTATTTGTATTAATTTTTAAAGGTTTAAGTACTAGATATTCTAGTGGAGTTAGCAGTTTTTCAACTAACCACATTAATTTATTTTCTAAAAATTTTATCATTATTATCCTCCAAATGTTTATTGGCACAAGATACCATCTATATTATCCTATATTTTAGGCAAAATTTCAAGTGATTTTGATGAATTTATGCAAAATTATGTAAATTATTTTCACTGCAACTCTTAATTTTTTATGTGTTAAATAATAATTTTTTAGTGATTTGCAATTTAAAAAGATATGTAACAAAATTAAATGTTGAAAAATTGACAAAAATTTTGTAAAATGTCTATGATATTTTATTTAATTAAAGTATATGGAGGTATAGTATGTATGCAATAGTTGGTCTTCGGAAATCCTGGAAAAGAATATGAAAGAACAAGGCATAATGTTGGATTTCGAGCAATTGATTTACTTGCAGAGAAGTTAAATATAGAGATGACGAAGAAAAAATTTGACGCCATTGTTGGCGAGAACATTGTCGAAAATGAGAAAATCATGTTAGTAAAACCACAAACATACATGAATCTTAGTGGAGTATGTGTTAGTGAAATAGTAGATTTTTATAAATTAGATATGGAAAATTTAATTGTGATATACGACGATATTGACATAGAGCTTGGTAAGATTAGACTTAGAAAGTCGGGCAGCCCTGGTACACATAATGGAATGCGTAATATTACTCAAATGTTAGCAAGTGAAGAATTTCCTAGAATAAGAATTGGTACAGATAAACCAAAATTTCAAATGAATCTGGCAGATTATGTATTAATGCCATTTTCGAAAGAGGAAGATGAAATAGTCAAGAAAGGAATTGAAAATGCAGCTAGTGCTACTATAAAAATAATAAGTGCTGGTATACAAACAGCAATGAATGAATTTAACGGAAAATAAAAGGTGAAAATATGAATCAAATAATAATTAACAAAAAGACTAAAAAAGTGGATATATGTGTAGTCGAAGATAATGTGATATGTGAAAAATATTTACATGATATAGATAATGAGAGTATATTAGGAAATATATATTCAGGTATCGTTGTGAATGTGGTTGATGGAATGCAAGCAGCTTTTGTTGATATAGGGGAAAAGAAAAATGCCTTTATGCCAGTGAAAGATGCTCTTCCTAAGGTAGATATTTTGAAAGAAGAAGTTTGTATCAAACCTATTTCAGAAGTGGTTAAGATTGGGCAAAAAATTTTAATTCAAGTTAGAAAAGAACCTGTTAATGAAAAAGGAGCAAGAGTATCAACTCATATCACATTTCCAGGAAATTATATTATTTTAATGCCCAATTCAGACATTATTACAGTTTCACAAAAGATTGAAGATGAAGATAAAAAAAATAAATTGAAAGAATTAATGAAAAATTTGTTGCCATCAGGATATGGTGCTATAGTTAGAACGGATGCTGAAAATGTTGGAGAGCACGAACTAAAAAGAGATTTAGAAGAATTGTTAAAAAAATGGCACGCGGTTATAGATAAGTTTAAAAAAAGCAATGGAAAAGAATTAATTTATAATGATCATGAGCTTGCTAAAAAAGTTTTGCGTGATTTGGTAAATAGTAAAACAGAAAAAGTAATTTGTAACAGTAATGATATATGTCAAGATTTGAAAAAGCTTTCAGAAAATATTGAAATTGAATATATTCAAACAGGAAATGTTTTTGAGACAATTGGAATATTATCTGAAGCTGAAAATGCAGACAAAAGAAAAGTTTGGTTAAAATGTGGTGGATATATTGCTATTGATAAGACGGAAGCATTAACAGCGATAGATGTAAATTCAGGAAAGTATGTAGGGAAAAATGATTTAGAAGAAACTGCTTTTAAAGTTAATGAAGAAGCAGCAGTTGAAATTATGAAGCAAATAAAACTGAAAGATATTGGCGGAATTATTGTAATCGATTACATAGATATGACGTCTAAGCAAGACCAAGAAAAGATTCTAGAAATCATGAAACAAGAAGCTAAAAAAGATAGAAGCAAGATAGATATTAAGGAATTTACAAAGCTAAATCTTGTGGAAATGACTAGGAAAAAGATGTATGTATAAATTGATATAAAAAGGAAAGTATGATATTATTTTAGTATCATACTTTTGTTAATTTTGGAGGAAAAATGTTTTTGAATTATGATGAAATAATTAATTATATTGAAAATAACGAAGACTCACTTGATGTATCCAAAGTACTTGAAATGACTAATGAAAATCCAAAGTTAAATACACTTGAAAAAATTAGTAGCTACCAATCTTTATCAAATGATCAGATTGTTAATTACTTATTAGGCAAACCTGAGCATTTTGAATCTCTTGTAAAGATGTTAAGGTCAAAATCTTTTATAGAAGTTTTGAAAGGAATAGATGATGATGGGTATAAAGCAAAACTATTACTATTTTCTGGAATCCATGGGGTATCTAATTTTTTAGAATATTTAGAAGATGATTTTTATAAAAAATTAGTTTTTAAAAATGTATATAATGATATGGGAGATAAAGAAACATTAGAAAAATTAATTGATACATATAGTGAGTGGAGAAAAGCTTTGATAAATAGCTCGCAATCGGAGAAAGAAAAAGCAATGATAATTGCTAACATTGAAGATAATGATCTGAAAGAGGCGATGCTTCCTATTATAAAAGAAAAGGAAAATCGAGAAATTATAATTCAAAGTATGACAAAAGAAATTGATCCGGAAATTGAAGAATACACACAACTAGCGCAACAAATGATTTGCTCTTTTTTTGAAAGCAATGGAACACTAACGAATGACTTAAGAGAAAAAATGGAAATTGTTTTACAAACTATAAATGTGAAATTTTCAGAAATATTGGATGTAGATGAAAATAGTAAAACGGCAACAGCTGGATTAGCAGATCATTTTGAAAAGCAAATTTTAATTCGAGAAAACTTAAAAGAAGAGCCACTATCTATATTGCAAGTATTATTGCATGAATATGCTCACATGTTTTCCAATGCTAATTTTTTGATTGGAAAGGGAATTGGTAATAATGCTATTGAAGAGGGAATAGCAGATATTTTTTCCGATTTAGTAATAAAAGACTTTTTTGAAAGAATAGATAAAGTGGAATTAAAAAATGGTAGGACGTTGTCAAGTCAAACAAAGAACACTTTTTCCAAGGGATATATTTTGTTTAATGCATGGACAAGAAGTATGTTATATCCATTCCAAAAAGATAAGAGTGATATTGATTTAATTACGCAATATTTATTAGGTGATAGAGATATTTTTTATGAAAAGATAAGAATAAAAGATTTTGCAAATGATAGAGGTATAGACTTTAGAGAAAAATTAAAAATGGAGTATGACATAGGGGATATTATGTTACAAAAATTGTATGAATCAAACAAAAATATTTACCAAGATATAGATAATAATAGTATATATGCAAAAAATAATTTTATATTTCCTATTTTTGAATTACAACATCAATTAGAGAATAAGGGCATAGAAGTTTTAAAAATTTTTGATAATCAAGAACAAATAGAAGCTAGTATGGTGGCAAAGGAATACTATCAAGATAGAAAGCTATATGAAATATCTAAAGATGATTTGAAAAAATTTGTTGCACTGTCAAATATTCCGCAATTTGCAAATTCGAAAAGATTTGTCATAGACTTTTATCAATACGTTAATTTAAAATTTAATGAATTGTCAGACGAGGAGATAAAAAGTCATTCACAAGACATTCTGATTTCTGGAATTATGTTAGCTGGCACAAGTGAAAGCATAGATTCTAAGGTTATAGATGTTTTTCAAAAAGCAATGGAAAACGAGTTAGAAAAGAGCAAGAAAATAGATAAATTAGAACAATTTGATAAATATATTGATTTACATGGGAAAATTTTTGATGAGTCCTTTTATGCAGCTTTCTCTAAGCAAACCTCGCCTGAGGGAAAAGAATTATACGAAAGAGTTAGTGATTTTAGTATAAAGCTTATCGATAATCTAAATATAAGTTTTGACAATTATCGAGAAAGACAAGATAGAATATATTCCTTATTAATTAATCAAAAAAGTTTTGGACAAAAATTAATAGAAAAAGCTAAAAAAGTTAAAATTAGAATAGGGGAAGTACTTGCTAAAACTTTTTCATTTGATAAAGATTATAAAGGTGAACATAATGATAAAGAGGATCCTACACTATAGGAATTTACGAGGTGATATTTATGAAAAAAATGATTGATAATAAAGTTTATGTTGAAGTTTATGAAGTAATAAAAGCCAATTCTGATTTTCAAAATTTCTTGCCCAAAAACGTTTTAAATGAAATAAAGAAAAATGCCACAAATACATCTTATACATTTCGTTATAATCCTAATGGTAATATTTTGAATCAAATCAGTAGGGACTCTTTGTCATTTTGTATTTCATTGTATTTACAATATGGTGCAGATGATAATGAAAAAGAAAAATTTAAAAAATTGTTAATACAAAATGAAGTTATGTATAAAAATAAGATTCATTCTGATGCTGCTATGGCAGATAAATGTAAAGAAAAAATCATAGAAGATATTGAAAAGAAAGTTAGAAAAGACTTGAGTAATGTACTAAGTGAAGATGCGTTGGGATATCAGTATTACTATGAATTACTGATGAAAGAATTATTAAAACAAAAGGGGATAGAATGGAAACCAAAGAGAGAGAAGAATTTTGGTATCATGGCTGACTAAATAAATTCTTTGCAAATAGAAACTTTTGTTTGACAAGAACAAATATTTGTGATAGGCTTTGAATAGATAAAAAAGCTAATTGAGAGGAGAATTTTCTATGGCAAAATCAAATAAAGCTACTGAAAAACAATTACGTGTACTAAATTTTGTAAATGAAGAAATAATGAAAAATGGATATGCACCTACTGTTCGAGAAATTTGTCAAGCATTGGACCTAAAATCAACTTCGACAGTTCATGGTTATTTGGCAAGACTTGAAAAAAAGGGACTTATTCAAAAAAATGCCTTGAAACCTAGAACAATTAGAGTTGTAAATAAAATGAATATGGCTGAACAAAAATTTTATACTTCAAAAGAGATGGTTGATGTTCCAATCGTTGGTAAAGTTACCGCTGGCGCACCAATTTTAGCTGTGGAAAATATAGAAGACTCATTTCCATTACCAATTGATTTTGTTGGAAATTCCGAAACATTCATGCTTAGAGTTCGTGGAGATAGCATGATTGATGCTGGAATTTTAGATGGTGATTTAGTTTTAGTCAGAAAGCAAGATACAGCAAAAAATGGAGATATTGTTGTTGCTTTGATTGAAGATGAAGCAACAGTAAAAAAATTCTATAAAGAAAAAGGTTTCATTCGATTACAACCACAAAATCAGTTTATGCAACCAATTATAGTTCCAACTTGTTCAATTTTAGGTATTGTATGTGGAGTATTTAGAAAGTTATAAAAAATGAATATATTTTTTTAATCACCTCATAATATATTAAGAGGTGATTTTTTATGAGCAAAAATAAAAAGATATCTATGAGTAAGGAAAGAAATATATATAGGACAAAAGGGAAGGGAATAGTAGAAGATGCAACAGAGTATGGAGAGTTTATTAGTTCATTTGATGTATGGCTAACACCAGAAGAGCAAAAAAGAAATGCAGAACGTTTAGAACATTTGGGAGATTGATACTTCCTCTAAAAATTTTCTATGTATAATTATTTTTTTTTAAATTTTTTATTGACAAATTAAGAAAAGGGAGTATAATAATTATTGAAAGGTCAAAGAAAGTCAAAGTTAAATTACAATATTAAGAAGTATGGAGGAGGCGCTTAAAGTGAGATTATCTGATTTAATTGAACAATATATAAAGGAGTTGATGAGTGAAAATGATGATGTGACAGAATTTGGTAGAAATGAATTAGCACAACATTTTAATTGCGTTCCTTCGCAAATTAATTATGTTATCACCACAAGATTTAGTCCCGAAAGAGGTTACTATGTTGAAAGTAGGCGCGGTGGTGGTGGAAACATTAAAATTAGAAGAGTAGATATTACAAAAAATAAATATATTATGCATGTGGTGAATTCAATTCAAAATGTTATAACTCAGCAAGAAGCGGATATAATTATTAATAATTTAATTGATTATAATTTTATTAATAATGAGACTGCCAAACTAATGAGAATTGCTACAAATGATAAAGTGCTAAATTTACCACTTGAATACAAAGATTTAACAAGGACTAGAATATTAAAAAATATGCTTATCAATATTATTGATTAGAAAGGTGGAGTTTAAAATGAAATGTCAAAAATGTGGAAAAAATAATGCAAATGTAAGTTATACAAGAATTCTAAATGGAGAAAAAATGGGATTACATTTATGTACTCAATGTGCAAAAGAAATGAATTTAAATATTAATTTTAGTTTTGGAATCGACGATATGTTTTCTAATTTCTTCGATGATTTTTCAACAGTTAGAAATATGTTAATGCCTAGCTTCGCACAATTAAGAGGTATCAATGAAGGCTTTAATGGCTTTATGTCAGATCCTTTCTTTGAGGAAATTCCTTTTATTAACGATGATTTGTTTTTTGAAAGCAATGGAATATCACAATCTTCAAAAGATGATTTGGATGATGTTTTAAATGGAATTCAAAAAAAATATAAGAGCATTAATAAAAATGAAAAAGAACAAAATGTATTAGAAAAAAAGAAAAACATAATTAACAAAAAGGAAGAAAAGAAGATAAGTGAAATTAATCAATTAAAAGCTAAAATACAAGAGTATATAAAAAAGGAAGAATATGAAAAAGCTGCAGTATTACGTGATAAAATTAAAAAATTAGAAGCCGATAATTAAGGAAAGATTTTAAATAAAAATGGGATGGTTAACTGACTACAAAACAAATATTCTATATTTTAGTAAAGGTAGAATCATCTTTTTAAAGGAGGAGGAGAAACATGACATATAGATTTACAAATCGTGCAGAGCAAGCAATTGCATATTCTGGTGAAATTGCAGCAGAACTTGGACATGACTATATTGGTACAGAACATTTGCTTGCTGGACTTTTAAGAGAAGGAAACGGTCTTGCCTATAGAGTTCTTACTGAGCAAGGCGTAACAGAAGAAAAAGTAATTGAATTAATTGAAGATTTGATTGGGGTTGGAGAACCTTTGTCTGATAGCCCAAATGGCTACACCCCAAGAACAAAAAGAGTGATTGAAATTAGTTTTATTGAAGCTAAAAGGTTAAACAATAACTACATTGGAACGGAACATTTATTATTAGCTATTATGAAAGAAGGCGATAGTGTTGCCTCAAGAATTATTGCTGAATTGGGGGTAGATATTCAGAAATTGTTTAACGACCTTGTAAAAGCTTTACAAGAAGATAGCAGTGGGAATAGTACAACAAATAAAAAGAATTTTTTTAGTAATCAGACTCCTACTTTAAATCAATATGGTAAAGACTTAACTGAGGAAGCACAAAATGGAAAATTAGACCCTGTGATTGGTAGAGAAAAAGAAATAGAAAGAATTATTCAAATACTAAGTAGACGAACTAAAAACAATCCTTGTTTAATCGGTGAACCAGGTGTCGGTAAGACAGCTGTAGCAGAAGGATTAGCAGAAAAAGTTGTTGAAGGAGAAGTACCTGAGAATTTACGTAATAAAAGAATCGTTACTTTGGATGTTTCTTCTATGGTTGCAGGAGCAAAATATAGGGGTGATTTTGAAGATAGATTAAAAAAATGCTTACAAGAAATAAAAAAAGCAGGGAATATTATTTTATTTATCGATGAAATTCATACCATTGTTGGTGCTGGTGCTGCTGAAGGTGCAATTGATGCTGCTAATATATTAAAACCACTATTGGCAAGAGCAGAAATTCAAGTGATAGGTGCAACGACGATAAATGAATATAGAAAATACATTGAAAAAGATGCAGCTTTGGAAAGAAGATTTCAACCAGTAGATGTAGGTGAGCCTACAGTTGAGGAGACAATTAAAATTCTAAAAGGTATTAGAGATAAATATGAGGCACATCATAAGGTGAAAATTACTGATGAAGCAATTAAGGCTGCTGCAGAACTTTCTGCAAGGTATATTAATGATAGATATTTACCAGATAAAGCAATTGATTTAATGGATGAAGCAGCTTCGAAGGTGAAATTGCAATCACTTACAGCACCAAAAGAAGTTAAGAAAATAGAAGAGAAAATAGAAGAAATAATTAGAGAAAAGGAAGATGCTATTAATAGTCAAGAATTTGAAAATGCAGCAAAGTTGAGAGATAAAGAACATAAAGAAAGAGAAAAATTAGAAAAAGCCAAAATTAGTTGGGAACAAAAAAATCAGATTGCAAATTTAGAAGTTGGAGAAAATGAAATAGCAGAAGTTATCAGTTGTTGGACTGGAGTACCAGTTAGTAAACTGACGATGCAGGAATCAGAAAGATTAAGAAAGTTAGAAGATGAGTTACATCAAAGAGTTATTGGTCAGGATGAAGCAATAACTGCCGTTAGTAAAGCTATTAGAAGAGGTAGAGTTGGATTAAAAGATCCTAAGAGACCGATTGGTTCCTTTATGTTTTTAGGACCTACAGGCGTTGGAAAAACAGAAACTTGTAAAGCATTAGCAGAATGTTTATTTGGCGATGAAAATGCAATTATTCGAATTGATATGTCAGAGTACATGGAGAAGCATACTGTATCAAAGTTGATAGGTTCACCTCCAGGTTATGTTGGTTTTGAAGAGGGTGGTCAATTAACTGAAAAAGTGAGAAGAAAACCATATAGTGTTATCTTGTTTGATGAAATAGAAAAAGCCCATCCTGACGTTTTTAACATTATGCTTCAAATCCTAGATGATGGCAGATTAACAGATTCACAAGGTAGGGTAGTTGATTTTAAAAATACAGTTATCATCATGACATCTAATATCGGTGCAAGAAATATTAGTGATGGAAAAATAATTGGATTTAACAGTGATGATAAAAAATCAACTAAAAAATATGAAGAAATAAAAAATGATGTTATGGCAGAACTAAAGAAATCCTTTAGACCAGAATTCTTAAATCGTGTAGATGAAATTATTGTTTTCAAACAACTAAATGAAGAAGAAATAGATTCAATTGCAGAGTTAATGTTAAAGACGGTAACACAAAGATTATTAGATAGAAACATTAAAATTAAAGTGACAAAGGAAATGAAAAAGCATATTGTTAAGGCAGGTTTCGATCCTATTTATGGTGCACGACCATTGAAAAGGACAATACAAAATACGATTGAAGATAGATTAGCAGAAGAAATACTTGATGGTAATGTTAAAGATGGTGATACAGTAAAAATAGACTATAAAGATGATAATATATTGGTTAAAATAGAATAATATGTAACGAGCAACGTTTACTATTACTCAAGGTATAAGTGTTATCGGGTTAATAGTGGACGTTGTTCGTTATTGTAGATTCAATGTCGAAATAGTAATATTATTGTAATAAAATTGTAACAATAATTATATTGTTGGTTTAACATAGATATGTCACAGTAACAGAATTAAATAAAAAGGAAATACCTTAAAAATATGATATAATTTTTTAGTCACAAAAAATAAATATCGATGGAGGTATTTCCTATGAATAATATAACACAAGATATACTA